>CAYGSW010000013.1:31929-40850 GCA_964352535.1 uncultured Granulosicoccaceae bacterium
GTGTTAATTGTCTGTGGCATTACTAAAAATCCTCAATGAAAGGAATCCGTGTTGTAAATGATGCGAAGCTTTATCCTAAGCAATCAACTGGTGTTGAATGGTGCTCGCACTACTGCAACTCACTTGGTACAACAGTACGCAGAACCTGCAAATGCGCGACGGCGGTCAACTTTGTATTACCGCAAGCGAATCGTCAGCCTGAGATGTATATTTGCAGGTGTAAACATACTTGACGCAAGAAACGATGCACAGGCTCGAGTTTTCAGAGTCATCAGTGCTCCCCGTCACAGCATGTAGCGGCGGTCTGTTACAGACATTTAACACAGGCTTCAGGAATCAGGAACAGATACTGGGATTTACTTCGCACTGCCGTACTATTTGTCGATACGTGTTATGCCAGCGTTGTATAGCGTGTCAAGGCGAGTTCAGGCTCTTGGGTGTAGGATTGAAAACAGCAAAAGAGGCCGGTCGCCCTTGTGGGGCAACCCATGAAATCGTCATTGTCACCGGAGCGTCGTGCAGTATCGGAATTCACTGTCATCACATGAAATTGAACAGCGATAGTCCTTCAATTCGTGTAAACGACTTTTGCAGTATCTCCAGGGAATTGGCCTGTTGTTGAAGCCGGGTAACCGCATCAGCAATATCCACGTCTTCCACGCCGCGCTTGGTTCTTTCGATTTGCAGTGCTATGTTTTCGTTTTCAGAACGGCTGCTGTCGATGCTGCTCAGTCGGGTGCCTACGCCGGCACGCACAGTGTTCAGATGGTCCAGAGCATTATCAATTTCATCGATGGCGACATTGATGTTTGCCCGCATGCGCGTGGTTTCGCTCGGGGTTTTTGGTGAATTGGCCAAGGCATCAACAAGTTTGGATACTGACGTAAAGACATCCTGATATTCGCTGGGTTCAATCCTGAAAGTGTCTCCAGCCGCGGGATCACCGTGTATCTGGGTCATCATTCCTTCAACACTGATCCTGTTGCCTGATTCATAGGGTTCTGCTGTCTGTATGGCAGCACCCGAGGCAAGGTCAACAATATCAAAGGTGGTCGGGCTGGTAAATGTGATTTCGTAGCTGCCCCCGTTAAACAGACCTGAATCAGTTATGGCACCGGTAGCGATAATACCTGTGCCTGCGTTGGTGTCGCTTCCACTGGTTTTGAAATCGCCATTGCCGTTTCTGATACGCATGAAGGTGTCGATTCCCGAGTCGCCTGAGGCTATGCTTCTGCCCAGCGCTATTTCCAGTCGACCCGATTTGTCACTGCCTGAGTAGCTGACAGGCGAACCCGGTTTGAAGGGTTGTTGCTGATTGTTGTTACCACTGAAAAGGTAGTTGCCAAAACTGTCCTGTGAGTTGGCCAGTGAAAAAAGTTCCTCCAGCTTGATGGCTACTTCGGCTTGCATCTCTTCACGAAAATCATCATTGATCAGGCCACCATTCGCACGCACGGCCAGTTCTCGTATTCTGTTCAATGCACTGGTAGAACCGGCAAGTGCACCTTCTTCCAGGGCAAGCTGAGATTCGGCAATAGACGAGTTCTTGGTGTATTGCTCCAGTCTGCTCAATGTCTCGTTCATGGTCAGCAGATGCGCAGACTCAGCCGGTGCATCAGAGGGTCGGTTGATTTTCTTGCCTGATGAAATCTGTTCCTGTACCGCAGCGAGCTCATTCTGTTTTTGAACAATGTCTACCGCAATGCGTGAAACAAGCAGGTTCGAGGGAACACGTGTGTTAATCATCGAATCGCTCCGAGAATTGACTGGAACAGGGTTTCAGATGTCGATATTATCTGGGCGGAGGCCTGGTAGGCCTGCTGATAACGAGTCAGGTCAATTGCCTCCTCATCGAGACTGACTCCCTGGGCAGTCTGCTGGCGATCTATAGCGTTGTCGCGCAAAGCCTCCAGTGCCGTGGTACGGGTGCCGGCAGCGTTGGTGTTGGAACCAATTCTGGACACAAAGGATCCATAAGCATCGCCAAACGTCTCTGAACCGTTAACAGTCAGTGTGGTCTGCATGTCTACCAGCGCATGACCATTGCTGTTGTCACCGCGGCCACTGACGTTAGGCATGATTCGGTGAGTGTCGCCCGCTCTGGCGTCACCTGATATTGAGACCTCCCAGCCGTTAAGTGCGATGGGGTTATCTTCAAGATAACCAGCGCCATTGACCAGCACAGCGCCTGAATTGGGATTGACAATATCGTAGGTGGTGGTTGAAGTGAAGACAATATCTACCGGTGTTGTCAGCCCGATATCTTCGGCGTCTGTCACCGTTGCTGCACTGATGCGGGTATCCCCCAGATTTCCGATATCGCTACTTGTCGTCAATTGCCCACCAAGCGCCAGCTTATCCGGATTATCCAGCATGGTGGTCATCGATCCGGCAGCTCGACCCGTTGCTGACACCACAAATACGTCGCCTGCCACAGGAGAGCCTGACATCGATAGAGATAGACCATCCAGTCTTAATGGCAAGCTACTGGTGGTGGTCGTGCCGTCACTAGAGCGGGTGGCTGTAAAGTTTGCTCCATCGAAACGCAGGACATAATCAGACGCCTGCAGTGCCTGCGTGTCTGAGATTCGTCCTCGCATGACCCCTGTTCCCGTGTTTTTGGTATCGGAGAAGATTTCTGGCTGAGTACTGTCAAACAGATCTGCTCCGGGATTACCATCCAGATCGACGCCCAGTGCGTGTTGCTGATTCATCTCGTCAGCGACAACCAGTGCAAGGCGGCCCAGGTCGTGTTTGGCATTTGCGAGGGTGTCTTCGGCAAAGTCATTCAGCCCGCCAATAATGCCTCCCTGAATCTGAGCACTGAGCACCTGGGCAGCATTACCTTCGCCTATCTGTATTTGAACACGGTCCGGATACAGCGTATCGCGAACGGTGGTCAGTGTTTGAGCATCTGCATCGGTGACAAGGCTGAGACCCTTGCCAACGAATACGCTCATCGATCCATTATCCTGAATAAGTGTTTCCACATCCATGTACTTTGAGAGCTTGCTGACCAGTTGTTCGCGTTGATCTCGCAGATCGTGCGCTTGTTGAGAGTTGTTGCTGTTTGATGTGCTTCTAATTCGCCGGTTTATATCGGCAATAGATTGAGCATACTTGTCAACCATGGAGACCGCTTCCCGTGTCCGCTCGTTCACTTCGCTTTGTGTGTCGTCCAGCTGACCTTGTAATGCCTTAAATCGTTCTGCGAGTTGATTGGTGTTCTCCAGAACAACTTCACGCGTGGCTATGGACGACGGATCCGAATTGGCATCCTGTATTGCATTGAAGAAATTGCTCAACGCCGGTGCTACGCTCATGCCTTCGGTGGCAATAAGGTTGTCCAGCCGACTGGCTAGCTGGTAGTGCACTTCCTGCTCTGCGTGAGCACTGGTTGCCGAGGAAACCCGAGCGCTGGCAAACTGATCACTGAGTCTTTCAATGTTGGAGACACGAACGCCACCACCTGTGCTGTGTATGGACTGTCCGTCTCCCGGTACTGACTGAAAATCTACTCGCTGCCGAGAGTACCCATCGGTGTTGACATTGGCGATGTTGTGCGATGTTGTAGACAGTGCTCGCTGGAAAGCGAACAATGCCGATTTACCAGTGTTAAGTAAATCTGTCATAACGGTAGCTTGTTTCCTGCGATCTGACGCATGATCGATATGGCTTTTTCAGCATATCGTGGATCGGTGGCATAACCGGCTTCCTGCAGTTCAGTCAAAAACCTCGTAGGATCACCAGCGTGTTTCAATGCATTTGAATAACGTGGATTTGTCAGGATAAAGTCTGCAAATCCATTCACCGCATCGGCAGAATCATCATAGGTCTTGAAGCGAGCCTGCATTTTTTGTGGACTTCCTTCGATATATTCGGTTGTCTGTGTGGTTGCGTAACGATTATCAGAACCAGTCGCCTTTATGCCAAACAGGTTATGTGAGTTGTTTCCATGTTCGTCTTTGATCATGGAACGTCCCCAGCCGGTTTCCAGTGCAGCTATTGCCAGTATGGCGTCTGTCGAGGTACCCAGCTTCTGTGCATTTCGTCTGGCATGAGGTATGAGCGGTTCCACAAATTCCAGTTGTCGCGCGCTCAGAGTTGATTCTTGTCTATTCCCCCACAAACCTGTGGCAAGTCGAAGATGAGCAATATCTGTCGTGGCGTGGTGCGTTGTGTTTGCCTGTATTTCAGTATTTGATATCGCCGCAGAGGCAGGGCGCTCGATATGCTTCGCTAACTCTCGCAGTCTGCTTGTATCTGCCGCTGCGTCTTTTATCGGTCGACCTTGCTGCTCACGAATTTGCGCAACGATCTGATCAGCAATGCCGATGCCACCGGCTGCAATCATGGTGTCAGCGAGTTTTTCGTCCAACATGTCATCGTATATTGCCCGATCGTTCGACTTGTTTTCACTCATTGTCGTCTTGCGCATGTTTTTGAGCATGCTATGGATCAACAGGGCTTCAAACTTGTTGGCGGCCTCACGGGCCTCCTTGTCGTCGAGCTGTGCAGGCGTTGCCGTTGCGCCAGAGTCAGGTTCACTGGAGTTGATAAGTTTTTTTATTGCAGTCCCGGCATTACCTTGCAAAGGATTGCGCGTCTGCAACGCCATTGAGACATCACCCGCACTGCTAATGAGATCTGCCATCAGATGATAATCAGTTGAGCACGCAGGGCGCCTGCCTGCTTGAGTGCTTCAAGGATGGCCACAAGATCCCCGGGAGCTGCACCAACATTGTTAATGGCTTGTACGATATCGGACAGTGTCGTGCCCCGATCCAGCTCGAACATGCGGTTGTCTTCCTGTTCAACAGCAATGGCTGTATCGGGGTTGACAACGGTTTCCCCATTGGCAAATGCATTGGGCTGAGTGACCTGAACATCCTCATTGATAGTGACTGTAAGACTGCCATGAGTCACTGCAGCAGGCCCGACGGTAACATTACTGCCAATGACAATCGTACCTGTGCGTGAGTTGACAATGATCTTGCCTGCACTCTGGCCAGGTTCGATCTCCAACTCTTCCAGATAACCGACGAAGCCAACCCGCTTGGATGTATCCATCGGAGCACGTACTGCTATGGATACTGAATCCAGAGCTTGTGCCTCCTCGGTTCCCAATGCGGCATTGATAGCATCGACCATTCGCCGGGCAGTGGTGAAATCAGGCTCGTGCAGATTGAAGGTGATGTGCTTTGACTCTGCAAAAGGATTGGGGACAGCGCGTTCGACGCTTGCACCATTGGGTATTCGCCCGACACTGGGAACATTGATAGCGATAGATGAGCCATCGGCACCGGAGACACCCAGACCACCGACAGCCAGATTGCCTTGAGCCAGGGCATAGACTTCACCGTTGGCACCCCGCAGTGGCGACATCAACAAGGTTCCACCCCGTAAAGACTTGGAATTTCCCAGCGATGAAACGGTGATATCTATTTTCTGTCCCGGCTTTGCAAAGGCAGGCAGCACGGCATGAATGGACACGGCAGCAACATTCTTCGGCTGTATTTGTGTGCCTGGCGGAACGGTTACACCATACTGAGTGAGCATACTGCGCAGGCTTTGTTCGGTAAAGGACACTTGCGACGTCTGATCACCTGTGCCATCGAGACCCACAACAAGACCATAACCGAGCAATGGATTGTCACGTATTCCGGCAATGCTTGCCAGATCCTTGATGCGTTCGGCTTGAACACTTGCAGACATGCCCAGCAAAGGCATGAGTAAGAACAGGCTTGCAAGGGTAGAAAAGTGCCGCCGTGCGTTTCTTGATTCTCGTACAGACTCCATACGGGTATTTCCTTGTTTACGTTAGGTCAGGCTTGGTGTCGGCTAGAACGGCCAGAAAGGTCCGGTGAGAATGCGAGTAAACCATCCAGCCTTGTTGGCGTCAGCCAGCACGCCACTACCGCCATAGGAAATATTTGCGTCGGCAATCTGGTTTGAGCGCACCGTATTGTCGGGTGTTATGTCTACCGCCCTGATCAGTCCACTGACCCGGACTATTTCACTGCCTTGATTCAGCGTCAGCCGTTTCTGCCCACGAATACGCAGGTTGCCATTTGAGAGTACGTCGTCAACTACCACGGCAACGCTGCCATTGAGTCTGTTGCTCTGGCTGCTGTCGCCACTGCCGGTAAAATCGCTGCTGGCACTGATGTCATTGTTCAGGATTTCACGTCCACGAATGGTAGCGCTCCCGCCGAACAGGGTAGGGTTCGGCAAACCGATGGTAGTACCTTTGCCTGCACTGGTCGACGCGGTTTTCGTAGCATCAGTGCGTTCGTCGAGTATTACGTTGATGACATCACCCACACGGCGCGCGCGGATATCCTCAAAGAAGAATCGGTTTGTGGATACTTTATAGATGGCACCAGTATTGGAATCATCGGTGATAACGACTTCGGGCTTTGCCGGTGAGTAGTCTGGCTCGATAACCTGCACCACTGAACAGGCAGTGCTGCCTGTCAGGATGCACAGAATACCGATACCTTTCAGCATTCGATTTTTCATGTCAATTACCACTACATGTTCTGGTTGATATACTGCAACATGCCGTCCGTTGTCGATATGGCCTTTGAGCTGATCTCGTACGCGCGCTGGGTTTCGATCATACTGACCAGTTCTTCCACGACGTTGACATTGGATGTTTCCACCGCTCCCTGAATCAGATTGCCAAGACCACCGATACCCGCTGTACCTTGTCCCGGGGCTCCACTGGAAGCGGTTTCTTGATAAAGGTTTCCACCTTTGGCCTGAAGCCCTGCAGGGTTGATGAAGTCCGTGATACCAATAACACCAAGTTGGGTCGGGGCTGCTGTGCCTGCCAGCGTGGCGGTGACGGTACCGTCCTGACCGATGGTAATACCCTGTGCGTTTTCAGGAATCGTTATTCCGGGTTGCAGGACGTAGCCGGTGGCACTGACCATCTGGCCCTGAGCATCAAGCTGGAACGAGCCATCGCGTGTATAGGCAAGCGTGCCGTCCGGCGTTAGTACTTCAAAAAAGCCACGCCCTTGTATCGCCAGGTCAAACGGATCTTCAGTTTGTGACAGATTACCTTGGGTAAACAGCTTCTCTGTCGATACCACTCTTACACCCGTACCGGTACTGAGACCCGACGGCAGTTGCGTGTCCTGAGATGACTGAGCACCAGGCTGTCTGACCGTCTGATAAAGCAGATCTTGAAACACAGCACGATCTCGCTTGAAACCCGTTGTGTTTGTGTTGGCAAGGTTGTTGGAAATAACCTGCATGCGTGTTTGCTGTGCATCCAGTCCGGTCTTGGCTGTCCAGAGTGCTCCGTTCATAGTGGTGTTTCCTTGGTTTGATCGTCAGGCCTTGCGGCGTAACGCCAGTGGTTAGTGGTGCGAGACGTTTATTGTCCTTCGCGCGATTAGTGTTGCCGGTCAGAGCCGTACATCGATGAATCAGGCTAGCTGATCTTCAGAAGCTGGGCTGCCGCTATATCGTTGTCTTTGGCAGCGCTCATCAGTTTCACTTGAGTCTCAAACTGTCTGGACAGTTCGATCATGGTGACCAGCGCATTAACTGCGTTGACATTGCTACTCTCAAGTGACTCCGTAGCCAGTGTGACATTGGCGTCAGCAGGTTCTTCGATTTCCGGTGTGCTGAATAGACCGCGCTCATTTCGCTCAACAGTATTACGGTCAGGGTTCACCAGCTTTATCCTGTCCAGTACCGCAATTTCCCCGCCAGCTTGACCAATAGGCATCACCGTAATAGTGCCATCAGTACCTATCTGTATATTGTCGAAGGCTGTCAGTGTTATCGGGCCACCTTCGCCGAGAACCGGATTACCGTTGGAGGTAACCAGCATACCTTGATCACTGACTTCCAGATTACCGTTTCGGGTATAGGCTTCTGAGCCATCTATATCTTGTACTGCGATAAAGCCGTCACCGTTGACGGCAATATCCAAAGGCATGCCTGTATTGATGATTGAACCATCCGCATGAGATATTCCCATGCGTTGGTCTTCAGCGTAAACCTTGACTGGCTGACCCGGACCGTACACCGGCATTGCCTTGAAATTGTCAATGTCGGCCTTGAATCCGGTGGTATTCAGATTGGCAAGATTGTGGCTGTTGGTCGCCTGCTTCAGCATGACCTGGCGTGAACCAGACATAGCCACGTACAGCATTTTATCCATCAGATGTTATTCCTTGTTTTCAACCGCTATTAGCGTCGGATGTTGATCACGGTCTGTGTCAATGTGTCACCGGTACTAATGACCTGTGCGTTTGCCTGAAAGCTGCGCTGTGCGCCGATCATGCTGACAAGCTCCTTGGTGATATCAACGTTAGATCCTTCCAGAGCACCTGCCTGCAGCTTGCCAAGACTGGCACTACCGGGCGCCCCTGTTGCTGGCTCGCCAGAAGCGAAGGTTTCGGTCCAGCTGGTGGTGCCGATCTGACGCAGACCTTCGATATTCGGAAAGTTGGTTAACGTGATCTGTCCCATCATGTTGGCTTGACCATTTGAGAATCTGCCAAAAATGATGCCGCTGGGATCAATATCAAAATCTTCCAGTCGTCCGGCAGAGTAGCCATCCTGTACGATTCGGTTGACACCGAATGCGTTGTCGAATTGCGAAATTTCACTGATGTCAAAAGTGATCTGCATGGGCTCACTACCTGATGCCGGCGTAAAGTTTGCCGATAAAAAGGTACCTGACGGATCTCCGTTGACATCCTGAAGTGCGCCATCAGCGCCGAATGTCACCTGATCGCCAACCAAAGGATCAGAGCTGATCGGTTGACCGTCGACATAGCTAAACGCTGACCATGAATTTGGTGGCCCATCACGACGGAAATACACATTGGCAATCTGTGCCGACCCGAGTGAATCGTAAACTGTGGTTGAAGTCGAGAAGTTGAACGTGCCAGGAT
>CAYGSW010000014.1:0-38416 GCA_964352535.1 uncultured Granulosicoccaceae bacterium
GTCCGTCCAGCTCATAAAGTAGGATCCTACTTTATGAGCTGGACGGACCACTAGTTGGTAGCGAGCGCCTGAACCCTCTCAATCAGTTCGGCACCACCATCGACGCTTGATGCAAACTCCTTATAGATTGGTGCGGATGCCTTTATAAAAGCATCCTTGTCTGCTTCGTTGATTTTAATGCCAGCCGCTTCAAGATTTCCCAGCAAATCAGTTTCCAGCTGCGCTGCCATGGCGTAGACAGCATCTTGTGATTCTTCAGCTGCGGCGATCAAATCACTTTGTACATCTTCAGGTAATTTCGCAAAGTTCTTCGCGGAAACCAGAACATAGGCCGGTGTGTAAACATGGCCTGTAATAGACAGATATTGCTGCACTTCCTGAAACTTGGCAGACCAGATTTGAGCATAGGGGTTTTCCTGCCCGTCAATGACGTCGGTTTTCAATGCCGTAAACACTTCCGAAAATGCCATCGGTGTCGGATTGGCGCCATACAACTGAAACATCTTTACGCGCCATTCACCATTTGGCGTGCGCAGCTTGATTCCCTCAAGATCACTGGGGACATTGATTGGACGAGTATTGTTGGTTATGTGACGAAATCCGTTTTCGTAATAAGCCAGTATCTTATAACCTTTGGCCTCGGCAGCCGCGGAAAACACCTCTTCACCGATCTCCGCCTGAATCGCTTTCATGTGATCGCGTGATTGCACGATGTAAGGCATTTCAAACACACCGAATTCGTCGGCAACCGACGACATAATGGAAGATGGCAGTGAAAACGTCACCTGATTCAGTTTGAGCTTTTGCAGTAGTTCTTTATCCTTGCCCAGCTGCGATGATCCAAACGCCTGCACTTCAGCGCGATCACCCAATCTTGCATTGGCATTTTTTACAAATTCGTTTACCGATGCTTCGAACAGCGATCCGGGGGCGCCGACATGGCCAAATTTCAGAATCAGCTTTTCTGCGCTCACGGCACTGGCTCCAAGGGTAAGTGCCGAACTCAACAGTGCTGTAACAACAATTTTTCTCATGGTGGTGTGTCCTCTTCTCCTTTATGCCGCTTTTGCGGTCTGGGTGATAAGCCTCGAAATGACGGCCAACATTACGCATGTTATAACCTTGTTCTTCGGTCCTGTATCTCACTAGTCTGAACCTAAATCTTTTGCGCATGAAAAGCAATGAAAATTGACGAGCACACAGAACTGAATCGTCTACTCTCGAAAGAGATAACAGGCGATGTGTACGGTGACATTTACACTCGTGGTCGCTACGCCACCGATGCATCAATCTATCAAATGATGCCAGCTTCGGTCGTTGTACCTGCCAACGTCAACGATGTCAGAACATCGATAGAAATCGCGCGTGAGTTCGAGATCCCCATTACTGCGCGCGGTGGCGGCACCTCGCAATGCGGCCAGACCGTCAACTCCGGGTTGATCATCGACAATTCACGCCATCTCCACAAACTGATCGAACTCGATGTCGCCAATCGTCGCTGTGTGGTGCAACCCGGCATTGTTCTAGACGAGTTAAACAGACTACTAAAGCCACATGGCTTATGGTTTCCGGTAGATGTCTCAACAGCATCACGCGCCACTATCGGCGGAATGACGGCCAACAATTCCTGCGGACAGCGTTCAATCTACTACGGCACCATGCGCCACAATGTTCACGCAATACAGGCCATCCTGCCCTGTGGGGACACCATGCGCTTCGACTCCGTACCAGCCTCCCTGGAAGGCCTGACCGGCAAAAAAGGATCGCTGGCAAGAGATCTTCTGGATCTGGGTTCTCGAGAACAGAACACCATCAGGCAACGATTCCCCAATGTTCTTCGTCGTGTGGGCGGATATAACATTGATGCCCTGATACCACCAGAAGGCTTGCAAGAGGCCACACACAATCTTGCGCATTTGCTGGTGGGCTCGGAAGGCACACTGGCCTATTCAACTGAAATAGAACTCAAGCTCTGGCCTCTGCCAACCCAACGCGTGCTAGGCGTCTGCCATTTTCCCAGTTTCTATCAGGCCATGGACGCAACGCAGCACCTGGTAAAACTTGGACCCCATGCCGTCGAGCTGGTAGACAACACCATGATTGCTCTGGCACGCGATATCGACATGTACAAATCGTCGGTAGCAGAATTTGTTCGAGGAGAGCCTGCGGCTATTCTCCTCGTCGAGTTCGCCTTTGAAACGCACGATGAAAATCTGACTCACTTGTCGCGCCTGCATGAGTGCATGAACGATCTGGGCTATAGCTGGAGTGGTACTGGCAAGCAGTGGGGTGGTGTTGTCGATGCTGTTGATACTGCCATGCAGGCCCGCATCGGCGAAGTGCGCAAAGCGGGTCTGAATATCATGATGTCCATGAAGTCGGAGGGAAAACCGGTATCGTTTGTTGAAGACTGCGCCGTTGAGTTGCCTGATCTTGCCAGCTTTACAGCAGAACTCACCGACGTCTTCAATAAACACGAAAGCCCCGCTACCTGGTATGCACATGCCTCGGTTGGCTGCTTGCATGTCAGGCCCGTGTTAAACATGAAACTCGAAAAAGATGCCGACACCATGCGCAGCATTGCTGAAGAGGCCTTCGATCTTGTATTGAAGTACAAAGGCTCGCATTCAGGCGAGCACGGTGATGGCATCTCCCGTTCAGAATTTCATACCAAGATGTTCGGTGAACAGATGGTCAAGTGTTTTACGGCTGTAAAAAAACGCTTCGATCCGGACAACCTGTTTAATCCCGGCAAGATCGTCAATGCACCACGCATGAATGATCGCTCGTTGTTCAGATACAAGCCAGACTACAAGATGATCGAGATAAGGCAACAGCTTGACTGGTCAAATTGGCCAGGTGCCAGCGGTGGACTGCAAGGCGCCATCGAGATGTGCAACAACAATGGTGCATGCCGAAAAATCAAGGGTGGCGTCATGTGTCCCTCTTATCGTGTTACCCGCAATGAACAGGACGTTACGCGCGGACGGGCAAATACTCTGCGCCTTGCCATGTCTGGTCAACTTGGCGCTGGCGCCATGAGCTCAGACGCCATGCAAGAATCCATGAAACTCTGCGTATCATGCAAGGCCTGCAAACGCGAATGCCCCACAGGTGTTGATATGGCGCGGATGAAGCTTGAAGTACAGGCTGCCAGAGCACGCACCCACGGACATTCCCTACATGATCGTCTGGTTGCCCATATGCCCCTTTACGCACCATTTGCATCCAGGCTACGATGGCTTGTCAACCTGCGAAATACACAACCGTGGCTGGCACGGCTGACAGAATCACTCTCCGGATTTGCCGCCCATCGCAAGCTACCCCATTGGGCAGCATCACCGTTCAGAGATCAGGAAGTACAGAATAACCACCCCGCTGATGACAACAGTCGCGAGGTGGTGCTTCTGGCCGATACGTTTAACACCTGGTTCGAACCGGATAACTTGCGCGCTGCGAAAGTTGTACTTGAGGCTGCCGGTTATACAATTCACGTTGCACAACTTCCGGGGCAGCGAAAACTGTGCTGTGGAAGAACCTATCTTGCAACGGGGATGATTGAACAGGCACGTCACGAGGCGCAACGAGTCATCAGGGTACTGTTACCCTGGGCGCAAAAAGGCGTACCCATTGTCGGACTGGAACCCAGCTGTCTGTTAACACTGCGTGATGAATACAAAGGACTGATACCTGGCACAAGCACTGACACGGTAGCCAGCCAGGCGTTCCTGCTGGAAGAGCTGATTATTCGGCAGCATGAAGCAGGTCGACTTCACTGGTCGTTAAAAGCGCCGGTTGCTAAAGTGCTAGTTCATGGGCATTGCCATCAGAAAGCCATGGACGCATTTTCTGCCGTGCAGCGTACACTGGCACTCATCCCAGACATGGAAATAGATATTATCGATTCCAGTTGCTGCGGAATGGCAGGTGCTTTCGGCTATGCGCGTGATACAGCAGCCGTGTCAGTAAAAATGGCAGAACTCGATCTGCTTCCCGCGGTGCGCAAGGCAGATAGAGACACAATTATCGTGGCAGACGGTACATCCTGTCGCCAGCAGATCTACCATGGCAGCGAACGAACCGCTATTCATGTAGCAGAAGTATTAGCCAAGGCATTGCAATTCACTTGAACCAGCGGGGTCTCAATGCTGCATCACATCGAAATCTATGTCTCGAACCTGAACGCTTCTCATACGTTCTGGTCAACGATTCTCTCAAAAATCGGCTACACTGTTTCCGACTCATGGGATGATGGTTTCACACTCAAGAAAGGCGAAGACGCCTATCTGACATTTGTCCAGGTAATAGACAAACATGCGAGCAACCCATACCACCGATGTGGCACGGGGTTGAATCACCTGGCGTTCAAGATGAACGGGCGAGATGCTGTTGATGCACTTCGGCTGCATTGTATGGAAAACAACATCACGTGCCTGTACGAAGACAGATATCCCTATGCAAACGGTGGTAGCGATTACTACGCGTTATTCATAGAGGATCCAGACAGGATCAAGGTCGAATTTGTTGCTGCATGATGTACGGCAATGCTTGCCTGATTCATCATAGCGTGCCCACGCGCATCGTTAGCCCAAGCTACGTCACGGCAGTCAAAAAGTTTTTTGCGTTATGGCGTTATGGCGTTATGGCGTTATGGCGTTATGGCGTTATGGCGTTATAAAAAGGATATCGCCTGTCAAGCAAACAAGACGTGCTAACGCACACCAGTGACACTGGCCTGAGCTGCCAGCAAATGTGACCGCATAACGCTCTCTGCCCAGTCGGGAGAGCCTGCTTCTATGGCATCACTGATCTCATGATGATGACGTGAGCTTCTCTGCAAGTCAGCTTCTGAGTACAGGGTATACGTTCGCGCTACCACCCCCACATCGACAGCCACCGACAACATGGCAAGCAATCTGGGCGAACGCGCTGCATCCGCAATGGTTTTATGAAACCGCTCATTGCACGAAGACAACTCTGCATGTTCTGCCGCATCTTTGGGTGGCGTTAATTCGCTCATCCGATTCGCCAGTAAACGTAATTGCTCTTTCTGGGAGGCATCCGCAAATTGTGCAGCACGCCTTGCGGCGAATCCTTCCAGCTGAAGTCGTAACTGGAATATCTGCTCCAGCTCATCCTCAGGAAACCGTGCCACCCGTGTGGAGTAGCCCTCGCCTTTTTCGATAAACCCCTCGTGCACCAGTCGGCTGATAGCGGCTCTTACCGGTGTCCGACTGAAACCCAGACGTGTTGCCAGAGAGTGTTCAGTCAGTCGCTCATTCTCTGCCAGCACGCCGGTAACGATTTCTTGCCGTATGCGCTCATACGCCAGGGCAACGGCATCACTGCCAGAGCGCGTCACGGTGCAGGCACAGGTGTGGTTGCAGGTGAGATCGCGGAGGCGGCTTCAGACGCGGCCGCAGTAGCTGACGTTGTTGCCTCATTAACGGGAAACCCGCCCGCCTTCATCAACAATCCCGGTGATGGCTTGCCCAATCGCTCCTCAAGCCATAGCGCTGTGTCGATGGCGCTTTGCATCGACACACCCGTTTCAATTCCCGAGCGATCCAGCAGGTACAGCAAATCTTCCGTTGCAATATTGCCGGTGGCCTTAGGAGCAAACGGGCATCCCCCCACACCTCCCATGCTCGAATCCAGACTGCAAATACCCGCCTCTACACCGGCCCAGGCATTGGCGATGCCTGTGTTGCGCGTATCGTGAAGATGCAAGCGTACCGGCACATCTGGGAAGGCATCACGCACTGCTCCCACCCTTTGGTGAATGTCTTTCGGCGTCGCCACACCGATGGTATCGGCAAGACCGATTTCAATGGGATCGCTTTTCATGCACGCCTCTACAACACGCAACAATTGATCAAGCGATACTTCGCCTTCGAATGGACAGCCGAATGAGGCAGCAATGACGGCACTTAATGGCATGTTGCCTTTTGCATCGGCCGCCACTGCCGTCCAGCTGTCGATTCCCTGCTGCGTAGTCACACCTTGATTGCGTTGACTGAAGGTGTCACTTGCAACGAGTACATAGGTGACTTCATGCAGTTTGGCCGCACGGGCTCGCTCAAACCCCTTCCGATTTAACGCCAGACCGATATATCGCAGCCCCTGTTCACGGGGTAATGCTGCAGCTACTGCGTCTGCATCGGCCATTTGTGGAACCCGCTTCGGGTTCACGAAGCTGGTGACTTCCACGCGTTTGACGCCAGCTGCAACCGCCCGCCGGACCAGCTCTACCTTGTCTTCAGTGCTAAGAATGGTCTTCTCATTTTGTATCCCGTCTCTTGGTGAAACTTCGACTATTTCGATATTTTTCAGCATCTAATCCACCTCGATTGGATTTTTGTATCCCAAATTGTATATGCTCTGGGTAGTTGGTAGCAGACTTCCCGTTCCACTTTTTCCACTTTCACGGCGATATCCTGATGTCAGACAGTCACTCCACACCTCAAAAGGCTGTTCCAACGCACGGCGCAAAGCCGCCCACCGGTCCGTTGACCGACCTTCGGGTACTGGAAATGGGCCAATTACTCGCAGGACCATTCTGTGGCCAGATGCTGGCAGATTTTGGCGCTGAGGTCATCAAATGCGAACCTCCGGGCGTGGGTGACCCCATGCGTCAATGGGGACGTGAAAAACCACACGGAAAATCGCTCTGGTGGCCCGTTGTGGCACGCAACAAACAATCCATTACGCTGAATCTGCGCACGTCTGAAGCTCAGGAAATGGTGCGCGAACTGGTCAAGGACACCGATATTCTCATCGAGAATTTCCGCCCCGGCACCATGGAGCGATGGGGCCTGAGTTACGAAACCTTATCGGCAATTAACCCGCGACTGATCATGGTGCGCGTAACCGGCTATGGGCAGACTGGACCCTACGCACCTCGTGCTGGCTACGGCGCCATTGGCGAGGCGATGGGTGGTCTGCGCTACGTGGTGGGAGATCCGGCATCACAACCCAGCCGCATGGGTATCTCCATTGGTGATGAGCTGGCGGCCGTCCATGCCTGCATGGGTGCACTCATGGCCTTGCATGCCCGCACGCGCACAGGTCGGGGTCAGGTCGTGGACAGTGCCATCTACGAATCGGTATTAAACATGATGGAAAGCCTGATTACCGAGTTCGATGTGGCTGGCTATGTACGGGAACGCACTGGCGCTATTTTGCCCAATGTCGCACCATCTAATGTCTACGACACAGCCGATGGACAACTGCTTCTCATCGCAGCCAACCAGGATACGGTATTCAGCCGACTGGCTGAGGCCATGGGCAAACCAGAGCTGAGCACCGATGAACGCTATGCCACGCATTCGGCACGCGGTGAACGTCAGAGCGAGCTGGATGAACTGATTAATCAATGGACGCGCACCATCGATCTCAAACCTCTTGAGGCCTTGCTCAGCGAAGCGGGCGTACCCTGCGGCCTGATCTATCGTGCTAAAGATATGCTTGAGGATGAACACTTCAAAGCACGCGAAGCGATTGTCAGTGTTGATCATCCGCAGTTTGGAAAGATGCACATGCAAAACGTTGCGCCCAAATTATCGGACACACCCGGCTCAGTGCGTCATGTAGGACCAGAGCTTGGTGAGCACAATACGCGCGTATTCGGCGAGCTGCTGTCTCTATCCGAACAGCAACAGGCCGACTACAAGGAACGCGGCATTATCTGACTTTCACTATCTACAGGTTTATCTTAAACATCAACATCTCAAACATGAATCGCCCAATGTGATCATCGCAGCTTTTGAACAGCGAAAGACTGGTGTAGTGAGCCGATGGATCAACTGGCACTGGTGTACCTGCCTGCGTCAAAGCCGCACGCAAACGCATGCCATACCGACACGAACAAAAACACACGAACAAAGAACCAACGGCAGTTAATGCCACTAGGGAGAAAGCCATTGTGAGTCAGACTCAAAACCAAACCACAGCAGGTAGCGGGCTGCGCCTAGGCGTGGATGTGGGTGGTACGTTCACCGACCTGTTACTCCTGGACGCCACGGGTGGCAAAAGCTATACCGCCAAAGTCCCCTCTACCCCCGAAGACAGCTCCAAAGGTGTGCTCAACGGTATAGAACGATTGTGTCGAACAGCCAATATCAATCCTGAAGATATCACCGAGGTCATGCACGGAACAACGGTGGCAACCAACACTGTGCTGACACGCAGCGGTGCACGCGTGGGTCTGGTAACGACAAAGGGCTATCGCGATACCTTGCAGATTGCACGATCGTTTGTACCCGGCGGCCTGGGTGGCTGGGTCATCTGGAACAAGTCCTTACCCATCGCAGCTTTGGAAGACACCATTGAAGCTGACGAACGCCTCGATGCACAAGGCAGAGTACTGACCTCACTGGATGAAGACGCTCTGAAACGTGACTTGCAAAAACTATTCGATAGTGGCATCGAAGCGCTGACCATTGCCTTGTTCAACGCCTACGTCGACGATGCTCACGAACAACGTATCGCCACCATAGCGCGCGAAATGGCACCCGGCATTCCTGTATCCACGTCAGGCTCCATCATGCCAGAGATGTACGAATACGAGCGCACCGAAACCACTGTGGTCAACTCCTATGTACGCCCAGTGGTCTCACGCTACATCGACAACCTGCAAACAGAACTCAAGGCACGCATGGGCAACAACCTCATGCTGCAGATACTGCGCTCTGACGGCGGATTATCATCCGCACAATCCGCTATGGACACACCCGTAAATCTTTTGATGTCGGGCCCTGCTGGCGGAGTCAGTGGTGCATTATGGGTCGCAAAGCAGGCAGGTTTTGAAAACCTGCTGACGTTTGATATGGGGGGCACCTCTACTGACGTCGCATTGATTCAAGACAGCACAGCACGCACACGACGCGAAACCCGTGTAGCGGATGTGACGGTACGCGCACCTTCCATCGATGTGCGCACGGTGGGCGCAGGCGGAGGCTCTATTGCCTATGTGCCCGATCTTACCAAGGCGCTTAGAGTAGGCCCTCAATCAGCCGGGGCTGTGCCCGGACCGGCAGCCTACGACAAAGGTGGAGAGGCACCCACCGTAACAGACGCCAACGTGGTTCTAGGCTACTTGCCGGCTGATGCACGCCTTGGTGGTGATATGCAGATCAGTCACGAACTTGCGAGCAAGTCAGTACAGACAATTGCTGACTCATTGGGTGTGACGCTTGAGAAGGCGGCCGAAGGCATCATTCAGATCGTTAACGAAAACATGTGCGGCGCCTTGCGCCTGGTCTCCGTTGAGCAAGGTTACGATCCACGCGACTTTGCTCTGATAGGATTCGGTGGTGCAGGACCTTTGCATGCCAACGCCATCGCCCGGTTAATCAACAGCTGGCCTGTCATAGTGCCGCCAGGGCCAGGTGTTCTATGCGCTTATGGTGATGCCACAACCCGACTACGCAACGAGGCCAGTCAAACTTTTGTGACTCGATTAAGCGCCACGCACGACTCGGACATCACGCAACGTCTTCTGTCTCTACGCGATCAGGCTGCTGAAAGCTTAAGCTCTGAGGGCGTACCGGTGGATCAACAGGACGTCTCGTTCGAGATTGACATACGCTATGTCGGGCAAGGCATGAAACTGACCATCGCCACAACGCCTGAGGCTTGGGACAGTGATGGACTCAAAGGTATAACCACCCGATTCGATGCAGAGCACGAACAGCTGTTTACCTTCGCACTGGATGCAGAACACGAACTGGTAGCACTTCGCGCAGTGGTACAAGGACAGGAGAGACTCTTTCTCAATACTGAAACCGAACAAGGCAATCCAACCGTTGATTCATCGGCGGCTTTATCCACAACCCGAATCTATGCTGATGGTGAATGGCACGATGCCACCAATTATGACCGGGCAAAACTCAAACCGCAAAACACCATTGCAGGACCTGCAATTGTCAGCGAGATGGATAGCACCACACTGGTTCTGCCAGGACACACAGCCGTTGTTGATGCGGTCGGCAATCTAATTATTCATCCGGATAATCTTGTCGCCACGACAACTACTAGCACAGGAGTCTGAATTATGGTTGCCACTATCGTAGAAACACAGCCAGCTCCGTTCAATCGCATTCCGGTTGATCCCATCACACTGGATATCGTCGAGAATGCGCTGCGTAATGCGCGCAATGAAATGGATGCAGTGTTGTTCAGAACTGCCATGTCCCCGGGCATCCGCGAACAACACGATGCCTTTCCACTGATTGCCAATGAAGAAGGCAAAATGGTGGTGGGCCAGTTTGGCTCCTTCCTGTACGGGTTTATGCAAGGCTATGAGGGTACTATTGAAGAAGGCGATATCTTCCTGACCAACGATCCTTACTCGTGCAATGGCGCTGTCAGTCACCTGAACGACTGGTTGCTGATGATGCCCATCTTTCATGAAGGACGTCTGGTGAGCTGGGCCGCCATGTTTGGCCACATGACCGATGTGGGTGGCAAGGTGCCAGGATCATTGCCCACGGATGCAAAGATGATCTATGAAGAAGGCATCATCATTCCGCCCAGTAAGATCTATCGTGGCGGCGAGCTGAACAGTGAGCTGTTGAATCTCTTGCTCGCCAACTGCCGCATGCCGGAATGGAACAAATCTGACTTCTTCGCCATCATTGCAGCACTTCGTCTGGCTGAGCGGCGGGTGCGCGAGAACATTGCCCGCTTTGGCACTGACACTTACATATCAGCCATGCAGGACATGCTGGATCGTAACAAGAGTGCCATGGCGGCCATCATCCAGATGATCATTCCTGAAAACAAGGCGTATTTTGAAGACTGGATTGACGATGATGGCATGGGCAACGGCCCTTACAAGATTGCGTGTACGTTGTGGCGGGATGGTGACGTTGCCTACTTTGATTTTACCGGTTCTGATCCACAGTCAGCCTCTTCGATCAACTTCCTGTTGAACGAGGAAATGTTCAAGATGTTCTTTGGCGCTTTCACCATTAACCTTTTTGATCCGCAGATATTGTTCAACGATGGCTTCTATGAGCTGGTTGATGTGCATATTCCCGAAGGCAGCATTCTCAAACCCAAAAAGCCTGCAGCACTCTCATGTCGTACACACATGCTGGGAAGAATATTCGACCTGATGGGTGGGTTGCTTGGCCAGGGAGCACCCGATGCATTGAACGCTGCTGGCTTTTCCGACAGCCCACACTTCATGTATTCAGGCTTTGATGGCAACGATGAGTGGTACCAGCTGTTTCAGATTGGTTTTGGCGGCATTCCTGGCCGTCCTGCAGGTGACGGCCCTGACGGTCATTCATTATGGCCAGCATTCACCAATGTGCCCAACGAATTCCTGGAAGCGTACTTTCCCTTACGTATACGAGAGTATGCCACCATCATTGATTCTGGCGGCGCAGGTTTGCATCGCGGCGGCAATGGTATTCGCATAGCGTACGAGATGCTGGAATCGGGAGAGATCTCCATCCATGATGATCGATGGCTGACCTCACCGTGGGGTGTTAACGGCGGTGAACCTGGCATGCGTTCTACCAAGACATTGAAGCGCATTAATGGCAGCGAGGAGAACCTGCCATCCAAGTGCGATCGTATCGCGGTGCAGCCTGGCGATATCCTCTATTTTGATACCTGGGGCGGTGGGGGCTGGGGAGATCCTTTGGCACGAGATCCAGCGCTTGTCCTTGCTGATGTCAATCGTGGACTGGTATCCATTGCGGGAGCAAAACGCTACGGGGTTGTTATCAATAACGCAGTTGTGGATGACGCGGCAACAGCCACTTTGCGGGCCAGCATGGCAAGCGCTTCTTCCAATGTGGAGCCACAGCTATTCAATCGCGGCTTTAGCTCGATAGAGGAGCTGAAGTCCCGATGCCTGGAAGAAACGGGGTTTGAACCGCCTCAAGCTCCACGATTTACTGAACAGACCTCTCGCTAGTTATTTCGAGAGTAAAAATCAGGCAAAGCACAAAGCACAAAGCACCGAGCACCGAGCACCGAGCACCGAGCACCGAGCACCGAGCACCGAGAGTCTTCGTAACCGACAGCTCTTGGTGTGACACCCGCATAGTTTTTTTGGGAATTAAAAATCCAGTTACTCAGCAAGCGCACTCATGCAGATCGTTATCATGCAGATCGTTATGTTGAGTCATTTACAGCTGTAACAATATCGAGAGGCGCATCATGTCTGAATCGTTGGATAGCAATTACGCGCGTGCTGGATACCATGCACCACAAAGCTGGGGGCAACGTCCAGCATTGCTGTTAGTTGACTTTGCCCAGGCTTATTTTGACAAGACGCAACCCTTGTATGGTGGTGAAGGGTGTCAGACAGCACTGCAAAATGCTATACGTCTGGCACCAGCAGCGCGTAATGCGAACATACCGGTCATCTTTACTGAAGTGCTCTACCAACCCGGCGGCGGGGATGGTGGCGCATTCTTTCACAAGGCAGGGGCAGCGCTTGCCTGTTTTGAGCAAGGCCGGGATTCCCAACGTCTGGCCGACGGACTGGTAAGGGAGGCAGATGACATCATGATCTCCAAGCAATATCCCAGCGCTTTCTTCGGCACCTCGTTGGCTTCAACGCTTCACTGGCTGCGTGTGGATACTGTGATGCTGACTGGGCTGACAACATCAGGCTGCGTTCGCGCCAGCTGTGTAGACAGTATGTCTCATGGTTTCATTACCGTGGTGGTCAGCGATGCTGTAGGGGATCGTGCAAACGGACCACACGAAGCCAACTTGTATGACATGAGCGCCAAGTACGCTGATCTTTGTACCACCGATGAATCCATTGAGTGGCTTGGCACCCTGTCTCAGGCTTGAGGGCATTCAGAGCATTGAGCGTTCGCCCCTTGCAACCCCGTGGGTCAAACAGAGGCATAAATGCCGTATTGGCGTTAAACAAGCGACCTATGTAATACTGGTGCCGGAGTTTTTTCGCGGCTGTTGCCTTGCTACGGCGAGCAGCATCTTCAGTTCAACCTTATGTTGGGGGGGGGGAATTCATGGCGTCACTGCTATCTTCAGTCATTGTAGTCGGGGTGTTGCTCGCCCTGGCTCTGGTTGTGTTCTGCGTTGTTAAATGGTGGAACCTTCGCGTCATCGGTGTCACGCCGGTACACTTGTTTACCTTCATTGCGATACTGTTCACGTCCGGGCTTGATGTCGGACTCATCATGTTCCCACTGAGTGAATTTGCTGTCTATGCCGATACAGCAGCTGCACCTGAATACGGATTCACTAACCCTCTTGCCATTGAATTTGGCTTCTGGGGGTTTCTCATCTGGGGCTTCTATTTCCTCACCAGCTTCTACTTCTGCGTTATCGAGCCACGCGTCAAGTTCTTTGAAATACCGTTCGTCAAGATTCTGAACAACATTGTCATCGTTGGTACCTGTGCATTTACCGCAAGCCTGTTCCTTATTTACCTGCCTGGCTACATACCAGAGATCGGTGACGGTGAGAGCGTCGTGGCCACGTTTTATGTCATTGTGTTTTGCGTGATACTGGCCGCAGCCTATTCCAGCACGGACATTCGATTCGTCAAGATTCTCAGCGTGGGTTCCACCTGCCTGTTCCTGACGCTTATCCTTGGCATGTGGCTGTATGCGGGTATCGGACCGGGTGATATGCTCGGCAACCTGGGGCTCATCGGAGGTTATTTTGCCAACCTGCATGAATTTGTATTACCCATCAATGCCTACCACGAGTTCTACCTTTTCTGGTGGTTTGCATGGTCAATCATGATTGGCCAGTTCACATCACGTTTTGTCGGTGGTATGAAGACCCAGCATCTGTTACTTGCGCTACTGATCATACCGTCCATTCCTTTAGCCATCTGGTTCTCGGTGCTGTATTACTACCATGCGAACGAGATCAGTACACAGGGGATACTCAACGTTGCCATGGTGATAGTCGGTATTACGTTTGTCATCAACTCTCTGGATAGTCTTATCCGACTCTATTCAGATAATCTGTCACTGACCACCGAGCGCTTTGGCAAACTGCCGTACATTGCCGGTAACGTGGCTGTGCTGTTCGGCCTTACGCTGTTATTCAAGAGTCAGTGGCTTCAGATCCAGTGGATCGGTGCCATTGTTGTCGGCATCTATCTCAGCTGTATTGCGTACATTCTGTTCACACGACATCACGACATCATGAAGATCGAAGGCTCACCACCGGAAAACCGGCTGGATTTCAGCAAAATAGAATCAGCACACTAAGTCAGCTCAACAGGAAAGCCTGCGCAGCGGAGGGACTGGTGCCGCGCAGGCTTCAGGATTTTTCAATTTCCCGGCTTCACCTGTTAGCGCTCTGACATCCGGCCTGATTAGATGGCTGCCGTTTGTGGCAGTTGAGAATCGTTCGATGGAACGATTCCCTGTAAACTGGCGGTGTATTCAAGATCGCACAGGCCCGTTCATTCGCTGTACGGGCTGTGCATCCGTATCGACGCAGAGCCCATCAGATATGCCTAATTTGATTCATCCGCAGCTTGATCTTGCTGGAAAAATTCGTCCGGGTCTGGACATTCTTGCCAATGAAATCATCATTGCCCTGAAAAAACGCACACGCTTTGCCCTGAATGCTGCAGTCTACAAAGCCGGATTAGTGCAGTCCAACCCCAATGTTTCACTGCTGCATCATGTCCTCGGCAATATTGAACGCTGTCATGCAGAGCTGGGTCGGTACACCTTTGCCGCGCAGGAAGCGTTTACGCCTGTTGCTGACGTCTTGCCAATCATCGATCGACCGCTTCCAGATAGCCCGCTACAGCCTATGAACAGCGGGGCCGGTGATCGAATCATTGCGTTCTATCAGCAACTGCTGGAACGATGTTGCAATCCGGGTGAAGACACGGAAACGTACGGCGAAACAGTCACATCCGATGTGGTAGCGCTACTGGCCATTATGGAGAGGGTGAACCTTGGAAAGTCCGTTGCCGAAGCCAAGTTTCTGGAGCAGCCACAGGCATTTATCGAAACGGCCGGCGACAAGGATGGTCTGCTTGAACTGTTGGTCAAGAAAGATCGTGAAGCTCAGGTCATAGAGCTGGCCATCAATCTGGCGCAGCGTTACGAACTGGAACCTCAGCACGCCATCGACACTTTTAATTTCATGATACGCACAACGATTGATATAGAGATTGATTACCTGCGTATGCGTATAGAATCAGGCCGTTGACCCGGACATCATTCGGCCCCTTTGAGCTACGCTGCAATTGATACCTGTGCAGCCTGCAGACCACTATCATCACTTTCGCGTGGCACACTTGGCATGAGCATTACTTTACTTGATGGCGGCATGGGTCAGGAACTCATTGCGCGCTCCGGCGTGATCACATCGCTCTGGTCCGTGCAGTCCCTGCTTGATGATCCAGCGCTTGTCAGACAGATTCATACCGATTACTTCACTAGTGGTGCCCAGATCGCCACGACCAACACGTACTCGATTCTTCCCGATCGTCTGGAGCATCACCACATGCTCGATCGTATGGACACTCTTCAAGCACTTGCCTGCACTCAGGCAGTCAAGGCGAGAGATGCGCATGGCAGTGGTCGGGTGGCGGGCTCTCTGGGTCCACAAGGTTTCTCCTATCAGCCCGACAAG
Source organism: uncultured Granulosicoccaceae bacterium (assembly GCA_964352535.1). Taxonomy (GTDB): domain Bacteria; phylum Pseudomonadota; class Gammaproteobacteria; order Granulosicoccales; family Granulosicoccaceae; genus Granulosicoccus. Next base: position 15,610 of record CAYGSW010000014.1, read on the forward strand.
TGCCCACCTGCGGAAGAGGCTGCAGAGGTCTATCACCGGGTGTGCAATGTTCAGAAAGACTACGTTGATGTGTTTCTGGCCGAAACCATGTCATCCATCGACCAGGCACGTGGCGCTCTGATGGCGATGAGCGCACAAGACAAGCCTGCATGGATTGCTTTTTCTGTTCTCGACACGGATGGCAGCAAGTTGCGCTCTGGCGAACCACTGACAGAAATCAAAGGACTCATCGACGAGTTCGCACCAGCGGCAGTACTCATCAACTGCTCAACGCCCGAAGCGGTTACCGTGGCAGTAGCCAGCATCAACGGCATGGCACCGGTAACCGGTGCGTATGCCAACGGATTCACCGCAATAAACGCTGAATTCAATCGCGTGGGAGCTACAGTGGATTTGCTGGAGAAACGTCGTGACTTAGACCCTGCCACCTATGCCGATTACGCCCAACAATGGGCAACAGAGGGCGCCAGCCTTATTGGCGGATGCTGCGAGGTGGGCCCGGCCCACATCAACATGCTCAAGCAACGCTTTCAGGCGGTCTGAACTCAAGCTGCCGGCACTAGAACATAGCTAGAACATAGCTAGTGCATGCCTAGTGCATGGCTAGAACAAGGTTGAGCAGGTCTCGAGCAGGTGGGAGATGATGCACTTTGCCCCGCAATGCATGTGCAAATCTATGGATTAAATAAAGCGACGCTTGAGCCTTGAGCCTTGGGCCAGTTGCCTGTAACCTGTGCGAAATGTTAACGTTACCGGTAACGTCACACCCCGATGTTCATCGCGCAGGTCGGTAATGTCTGAATTGAACAAACCGATCCGCTGCTCTCAAGAGGTTGCCTCATGACGTCAGATTCGCCGCCACTCATACAGATGCGGGGTATTACCAAGCGCTTCGGCGGCGTAACCGCTTTGGAAGATGTCGATCTTGAACTCAATGCCGGTGAAGTGCTTGCCATTGTCGGCGACAACGGCGCCGGCAAATCAACACTCATCAAAGTGCTTACGGGTGTTCTTCGACCTACGTCAGGCACGATAGAACTCAGTGGCAAGCCATTGATCATGAACAGCCACTCCGACGCCATCGAACATGGCATCGACGCTGTTTACCAGACCCTGGCCCTGGCAGACCACCTCACACCCGCTGCTAACATGTTTCTGGGTAGTGAATTGACCACCCGGTTTCTCGGCCTTGAGCTGCTGGACAACCGCCGCATGCGCTCCGAAGCAGAACGCACTTTGCAAGAGCGATTGGGTGTGACGCTTCGCAGTATGGATGTCCCGACAGACAGCCTGTCTGGCGGACAACGGCAGGCAATAGCCATTGCGCGTGCTGTCTATCATTCTGATCTTAAGGTTCTGGTCATGGACGAACCCACCGCAGCACTGGGTCCTCGAGAAACAGCCAGAACATTGAAGCTGATAGAAGCGGTCCGCAATCAAGGTCTTGGTGTCATCGTCATTTCGCATAGCCTTGACGATGTTTTTGCCATATCGGATCGGATACAGATCATGCGTCGCGGACGCAGGGCCAGCGTTGTAAACACACACGAAAGCGATATCACAAGTGTTCTGGGCATCATGGTAGGTGCAGCAGCCGAGCAGCCGCTGGCCAATGGAAAAGCAACTCATGAGTGATAAAGCAATCGAGCAGACTGCCGGTTTGTCTAAAGCCGAAAAAATGGATCGCTACCTTGCCTTGCTCGGCCCGATGGTCATGATTGGCGCCCTGCTTCTGTTAATGGCATTGCTGGAACCAACGCGTTATTTCCGGGCGTCCAACTTCGATATTATCCTTAAGGATGCTGCGCTCTACATGCCAATGGCAATGGCGATGACGCTCGTCATAACCACCCGAGGTATCGATCTGTCCATCGGCTCGGTGGCCGCTCTCACCGCCATTGTCATGGGCTACATGGTCAAGTCATATGGCTTTCCATGGTGGGCAGGCGTATCGATTGCCATCTCCCTTGGTGCACTGTGCGGCCTCATCAATGGCTTGATCATCACGCGTCTTCGTGTGCCAGATCTGATCGGTACACTGGCCATGGATCTGGCCTATAGAGGATTCGCTCTTGTGCTGGCAAAAGGTGTTGTCCTGTCGCGTTTCCCCGAAGAAATTGTTGCCATCGGGCGAGGCTCCATTCCCGGTTTTCTGCCGGTGCCTGTTGTTATCGGTCTGATCACCATGGTGGCTGGCTACATCATCTACACAAGAACCCGTCTGGGTCGATATGCCATAGCCATCGGTTCCAACCCGGAAGCTGCTGAGCTTACAGGCGTGCCGGTTAATCGCTATAAGGTGTATGTCTATGTGCTGATGGGCGCGATGGCCGGATTGGCCGGGGTCATGTTGGCTGGCAAACTCAATGCTGTTCAGGCAACCTCCGCACCGTTCTTCAACCTTCACGTAATTGCAGCCGTTGTCGTTGGCGGTACCTCACTGTTTGGCGGACGCGGCTCTATCGTTGGCTCACTGGCAGGTGTTCTGTTGCTGGCAATGATGATCAATGCACTGGTGACCCTGCGTATTGAATTCTTCTGGCAGTCGGTTGCCTCCGGAGCCGTCATCATCTTATCGGTAGCGTTCTATACCTGGCTGCAAAAGAAAGATCGCGATGGGCAAGGTACCTTTCTGGAAGCGCTGAAATCTCCGGAAAACCGCCGGCTCGGAAAATTTCTGCTTGTCATGTCAGTCATTATCGGCGGTTTATTTTTACTCGGCTGGCTGTTTGCAGGCGAGACCACGGCAGTTCGCTGATGTTGTAGATGTGCGTTCTACTTGTTCCGTTCTATTGTCATAAGCTCAATTCACATTCTGTTTTCATGTAACAAATACAGCGATACCCATCGCCCCACCGCAGACCCGTTGACCTTCGCCACGCACAGAGCAAAGTGCAGCGATCTGCATTCAAGTCGAAGAGGAAGTCCATGAAATTTACCAATACCCTTGCAAGTACCGCGGTGCTTGCAGCCGCACTAGGCAGCATGTCCCCAGCCTGGTCAGACACATTGCCGTTGAAAACACTACCAGACGCAGATGAGCGTGACTACTGGCTTCCTGAAGAGGTCAACGTACCTGGCACCGTTGAGAAACTTCAGGAAGTAGTTGGCTCAGAGGCGGTACCACTAAGTGTCGAGCAGACAGATCCAGTCAGAATTGCACTGGTCTATCCATCAGCTGATGTGTCTGATTTCTGGGCACGCGCCTATCTTGCGTTTACCAAACGAATGGACCAGCTGGGTATCAAGTACGAGACCACAGAGTTCGCATCACGTCAGATTGAACACTCACTGCAAGCCACTTACACAGAACAGCTTCTGCAGGATGGCGACCTTTATGATTTCGTCGTGTTTGGTCCTTCAGAACTTGCCACTCAGGCTGACAACATCGATCGTTTGGCCAAGAGCGAAGACTTCACCACGTTCGTATGGTCGTTCCACACACCGCTCAAGCAGTTTGATGTACAGCCGGCCGGCTGGTTTGACTTCTCATCCACGCTGGGTGCATTGAACATCTGCGAATACATGGCTGAGAGACTGGGCAATGATGTCACCTATGCACTGATTCGAGGTATTCCCGGAATTACCGACAACCAGCGTTCTGGTGATTTTAAAGAGTGCATTGAAGAGAAAGCCAACTGGACCATGGCGTACGAACATTATGGTCAGTACACACGTGAAGGTGGCTTCGATGGCACCAATCTCATTCTTCAAGCCTATCCAGAAGTGACAGTAATACATAACGCCAATACTGCCATGTCCATGGGCTCACTCGAGGCACTCATTGGCGCTGAACGCGACAAGGATATTTTCTCTACGGGTTGGGGTGGAACCGGACTGGAGCTTGATGCTATCCGACGCAAGGAACTTGATGCGACGCCAATGCGTATGGGTGACGACGTAGGTGCTGCAGCAGCCGAAGCCGTCAAGTATCACCTGGAAGGACGTGAAGAAGAATTGCCCCTGGTATTCATGGGACGAATTCTTGTAGCACATGACGAAATGGCCGATGAAGAAATCGATGCACTGGAACAAGAGGCATTCAGATTTTCAGGCGTCGGTGCACTGGAACGATAGAACGCGTCACGATTAATCGCTTTGCAACATCCATCGGATTGGTGAGTAAAAATGGATGATTGCAAGGTGACTCCGCAACCTGCCTATCGCGAATACCTGCCTAATATGTTTGCAGGGATAACCATTAAGCATGCATAAGCTGTAACTGCTCTGAACGATGTCAGTCTATGGCTTTCAGCAGCAGCGAATGCCCGGACATACCTGCAGGTTTTTCCAACCCCATCAATTGCAAAATGGTAGGCGCAATGGCGGGCAAGCCGTTGCCATTGCCCAATTCCCAGCTTTGTATGTCATGAATTGCGCACGGCACGGGAAAGGTTGTGTGTTGTGTGTGTGGCTGACGACTTACAGGATCCACTAGCATATCAGCGTTACCGTGATCAGCTGTCAGCACCACTGAGTAGCCGTTGCTCTGGGCGGCTTCCCACATGCGCCCGACCATCTCATCGACCGTCTCCACTGCGGCAATAACAGCCTGGGGCACACCAGTGTGACCCACCATATCACCGTTAGCCAGATTCACGACAATGAGCCCTGCCTCAGATTCCCGGATGGCGTCCACAATGCCGTCTGTAACTTGCTCTGCACTCATCTGTGGCTGCAGATCGTAGGTAGCCACTTTGGGCGAGTCCACCAGCAGCCTCACTTCATTGGCAAGCGACTCATCTTTTCCGCCATTGAAGAAAAACGTGACGTGCGGATATTTTTCAGTTTCCGCAGAACGAATCTGTGTAATGCCTGCATCGGATACAGCCTGTCCCAGAGTAATGCCGGGCTCATCTCGTGTGAATGCACAATCAAACGGGTAGCCTGACTCGTAACGCGTCATTGTCGTGAGTGTTACGGGTGAGAAATCAGCGCGTGCAAAGCCATCAAAATCTGCCAGTCCTATAGCTTCACTGAGTTCTCGAGGCCTGTCATTTCTGAAATTGAAGAAGAACACTTCGGTGTCACTGTTCCAGGGCTGATGCACATCCAGAACCGTGGGCGTAAGAAACTCGTCTGTCTCCTGACTGTCCTGTGCAGCCAAAAAGGCAGCATCCAGATCAGCAACCTGTCGCCCCTGCCCATGAACCATGGCTTGCCACGCAAGCTCCACACGATCCCAACGCTTGTCACGATCCATCGCAAAGTACCGACCGGAAATCGTTGCCAATGAGCCACCTGCATCGATCAGCTCAGGCATGACACGCGCCATGAATCCTGTTGCACTTCCAGGGGCGGTGTCTCGTCCATCGGTAATGGCATGCAATACCGGTTTGACACTATTGTTCTTGCACAAGGCGATCAATGCCAGCAAATGGTCAGTGTGGCTATGCACGCCTCCATCGGATACCAGTCCAACGAGCTGCAGAGGCTGTGCCTTGTCTTTGCAACGTCCGATCATTTTCACAATCGCGTCGTTTTCATCAAAGCTGCCATCCTCTATGGCATCGGCAATTTTCACCAGGTCCTGTCTCAGGACAGTACCAGCGCCGATGCTCAGATGACCTACCTCGGAATTTCCCATCTGCCCTTCGGGCAAACCCACCGCACGCCCGGAGGCCTCCAGCAAACACGTGGGATTGTTAGCGTAAATACGATCCAGATTGGGCGTATCCGCCAACGCTACGGCATTGTCCAGCTTGGACGGATTGACCCCGATCCCATCCATGATGATCAGCAGGACAGGACGCCTTGGAGGCAATACGGTGGCAGACATGACAGGATTAGTCCTTTGAATCGTCCTTGGGAGAAGGCTTTGGGTCTGGAGTATCCGGAAGATCCGCTGACTCATCGTTGTCAGTCAGACTGTTTCGATATGCACCTTTTGCATCTGGCTTCTTTATCAGCGCAGGATCCACAATCCCTAACTTGGCACTGCTCGCCGCTTCATCTGGCACATCATCCGCTTTACCGGACGCAGGCTTAGGCGGCTCGTATTCAGGATCGTGTTTTTCGCTTCTGGGTGCGCCCTTTGCCTTCACCGGCGGGCTAGCCGCAGCCACAGAGCCACCGGGGCCTGACCCCTTCGGAGCCGGATCACTGGGCTCAGGTTCAGGCTCGTTGTCACCTTCTTCGTAGCGCTTATCTCTGGCCAAACCTGCAGCTTGTATGCGCTTTTGATATTTGCGAGCGAACACAATGCCCACCTCGTAAAGCAGCCACATGGGAACCGCCAGGAGGGTTTGTGAAATCATATCAGGCGGTGTCAGAAACATGCCAATGATGAAAGCGGCAACGAAGACATACGGGCGAATCTTGACGAGCTGATCAGGTGTTGTGATGCCAACAGCCACCACAAGCACCGTGGCCACAGGAACCTCGAAGGCTATGCCGAATGCAAAAAACAGGGTAATGACAAAGTCCAGATAGCGTCCGATATCAGTACTGACTGTGACCCCCTCAGGCGCTACGCTGGTAAAGAATCCGAATACCAAAGGGAACACCACGAAATAGGCAAAGGCTACTCCGGCATAAAACAAGGCTGTACTGGAGACCAGTAAGGGCACGACCAGCTTTTTTTCATGTGAATACAAACCAGGCGCTACAAAGGACCAGATTTGATACAGAAGATAAGGCACAGCCAGAAACACGCACAGCATTAGCGTGAGTTTGAACGGAATAAAGAATGGCGCAGCCACGTCGATCGCGATCATCTGGCTGTCTGGCAGATGCTTGAGCAAAGGAGCTGCAAGGGCCGTATAGATTTTGTCCGAAAACCAGAACAGACACAGAAACAGAATGCCAACAGCAAGCAGCATTTTCAGCAAGCGATCACGCAACTCTACAAGGTGCGATAGAAAGCCCTGCTCTTGATCAACAGCGGAATCAGGAGAAGACATGATCTGTGCCTGTGTCAAACGTGAGGTTCATTGGCCGTCCGAATCGTCGGTACCAGTACGCTTAGTCTGTGAGGGTTCGATATCGTCAGGTTTTTGTGTTGCCCCTGCGCTGCGAAGCGTAGGATTAGTCGAATTGGCTGCCTGGGCATTGCTAATACTGACGCTGGCGGACGTGGTCTCCGGCTGGGTATCGTCTGACCCGCCGTCGGTATCAACCGCTTTCGCCGCCAATGAACTGCCGTCCGACTCGCCCTCAGCCAGCTTCGCCGCTTCTGCCTTTGCATCGTTCACAGAAGTTTCGAGCTCGGCAAGGCCTTCCTTTGCACTTTTAACCACACTCTGGCTGGTGCTCTGGAAGTCCTTTTTAGCGGAGGAAACCATATCCCTGAGCTCATTGATCTGCTCACGCTGATCGCCGATCAGTTTTTTCAGATCACCGGATTCAAGCTCCGAGGCAAGATCAGTTTTTACGCCCCGCACGAAACGCTGCAGCTTCGCAACCCACTGCCCTGCTGTTTTGGCAACAGCGGGCAGACGCTCCGGGCCAATGACCACGAGCGAGACAATCCCGATCAAGAGGATTTCAGTGAAACCGACATCAAACACGGCTAATCAACGTGGGTTCTTTCTTGAGTTGCATAGACGACATACGTCTGTGATCAGGAAGATTTCTGATCTTCTGTCTTGTTCATGACAGCATCGGCGGCTTTTTCACTGCCATCTTCCAATTCAGCGGTGGGCTTGTCTTCGTCTTTGACCGCCTGTTTGAAGCCTTTGACCGCCGATCCCAGATCGCCACCCAGATTCTTCAATCGTTTGGCACCAAAGATCAGCACGACAATCACCAGAATGATCAGTAGCTGTGGAACGCTGGGCATACCCATAAGTGTGTCTCTGTTGTCGTTTTCAAACGTTGCCGCGAGCAGCTTTCTCGGCGTGGCCGGAGACTCCTTCGCGACGTTCTAGTTCAGTTAATATATCCGATGCGCTCAAACCTTTGGCACTTAGCATCACCAACATGTGAAACCACACATCAGCTGCTTCTGCCACCAGGTGATCAGCGCTGTCCTCTTTAGCTGCCAGAATGAACTCGACAGCCTCCTCCCCGACCTTTTTCAATATGGTGTCTTCACCGCGCTCAAACAAGCTTGCGGTGTAGGAACTTTTTGCATCCATGCCCTTTCGGGCCTCTATCTCCCGACTCAGCCTGGCCAATACGTCGTTCATTACGAGTTACCGTAGATCAGCGCCGGATCCTTGACGACGTCATCCACCGATATCCACTGGCCAGAAGAAACATCCAGCTGTCGATAGAAACAGTGGGCACGCCCTGTGTGACAAGCAATACCACCGATCTGCTCCACACTCAACAGTATGACGTCGCCATCGCAATCCAGACGAATATCGCTCACTTTCTGAACGTGGCCGGACTCTTCGCCCTTACGCCACAACTTTTGGCGAGAGCGCGAAAAATACACTGCCCGTCCACTGTCTATAGTCTCTTCCAGCGCCTCGCGGTTCATCCAGGCCACCATGAGTATCGTGCCACTACCCGCGTCCTGCGCGATGGCAGGCACCAGACCAGCTTCGTTGAAGACTACCGATTCGATCATGAGGAACGTTGATGCAATGTGATGCAGTTAAAGATAAAGGCGCTTACGCGTCGATCCATCAGTCTATCACGCAGACATTTGACGGCCTCAGCTTATCGAGCGTAAGCCGCACAAAATACCTGGGAGTCTGAACGCTATAACCGCACCTCAATGGAGCGATCTGCCATATGTTGCTTTGCTTCGCGTATCGAGTATTCACCAAAATGAAAGATACTCGCTGCCAGCACGGCATCTGCGCCTCCTTCGATGACCCCATCGGCCAGATGATCAAGATTTCCCACGCCACCCGATGCTATCACCGGTATTTCCACAGCATCGCTGATGGCACGCGTCAGAGCAAGATCAAAACCGATTTTTGTGCCATCTCGATCCATGCTGGTTAGCAGAATTTCCCCGGCACCAAATTGTGCCATCCTGATCGCCCATTGCACCGCATCAATGCCCGTTGGCTTGCGCCCACCGTGCGTAAAAATCTCCCATCGCAGCGGTTCCCCCTGCACTGATACCTGCTTGGCGTCAAGAGCCGCTACAATACACTGCGAGCCCACCTTGTCCGAGGCTTCTCTAACCAGTTCGGGACGGGTGACAGCAGCGGTATTGATGCCAACCTTGTCAGCACCAGCATTGAGCAAACGTCTCACATCACTGACTTGACGTATCCCGCCACCCACAGTCAGTGGAATAAACACTTCAGATGCCACCTGCTCCACCACATGAATGATGGTGTCTCGATTATCCGAGCTTGCAGTGATGTCCAGAAAGGTTATCTCATCAGCCCCCGCCTCGTTATAGCCGCGCGCCACGTTTACCGGATCTCCGGCATCACGAATATCGAGAAACCTCACGCCCTTGACAACACGTCCGGCGTCGACGTCAAGGCACGGAATGACACGCTTTGCGACACCCATTCAGGACTCCTGCCGGGGCATGAACTGATCAGCCAGCTGCTGCGCCTGCGCCAGGTCAATCGCACCATCGTACAAGGCACGACCAACAATAGCCCCCTCAATGCCGCGTGCACGCTCACGTCCCAGAGATTCGATATCAGCGATACTCGATACACCACCCGAGGCGATGATGGGAATATTTACGGCGTCTGCCAATGCTGCTGTTGCCTGCGTATTCACACCTTGCATCATGCCATCACGACTTATGTCGGTGTAGACGATAGCGCTCACACCCACGTTTTCGAATCGCTGTGCCAATGATACCGCCTTCACGCTCGAGGCCTCTGCCCAGCCATCAGTTGCCACAAACCCATCATTGGCATCCAGCCCCACGATCACATGGCCGGGAAACTCTCGACACAACTGATCAACAAACTCGGGCTGCTTTACCGCCAAGGTGCCGATAATCAGATACTCAATGCCCGCATCCAAATAAGCCTGAGCAGTTTCCACAGAGCGAATACCACCTCCAATCTGAACCGGTACATCACCACTGGTGTCACAAATGGCATTAACAACACCCTGGTTTTTCGGCACGCCCGCAAACGCACCATCGAGATCCACCAGATGAATACGACGGGCACCTTGTTCCAGCCAGCGTCGAGCAACAGCGACAGGATCGTCATCGAACACCGTATCGTCCTCCATACGTCCTTGCCGAAGGCGAACACACTTCCCGTCTTTCAGATCAATGGCTGGAATGATAATCATGGCTAGTATTCGGTCTGTATGTTTAGTTTGTAGTACGGATTCAACACTGTCGTTCTGGTCTGGTCTGGTCTGGTCTGGTCAGGTCAGGTCAGTCAACACAGGATGTTGGCAACTTCTCAGTCTGATTGAAATTTACGGCCCTGGCCAAACACCGGAGAAGAAACTGATTGCACACGGTAGTTAAAGCACTGAAGCCCTGAACACTTAAGAGGTTGTTCCATCCCAATGAACAAAATTCTTCAGTAGCTGCAAACCGTTGTCGGCGCTTTTTTCCGGATGAAACTGACAGGCAAATATACTGCCTTGAGCAATGGATACAGCAATCTGTCCGGCGTAGTCGCAGTACCCTGAAACGTGCTCTTCTTGCGTGGGCTGGCAATAATAACTGTGTGCAAAGTAAAAGCGTGAATCATCTGCAATACCCTGCCAGACGGGATGATTCAGGGCCTGATGCACACGACTCCATCCCATATGAGGCACTTTCAGACGTTCGCCCTTTGCAGTGTGCAGCGGATTGGCAAATCGCTTGACCTGCCCGCCAACAACGCCCAGGCAATCGACACCCCCATTCTCTTCACTGTGATCGAACAGGACTTGATACCCCATGCAAATCCCTAGAAACGGCCGTGTATTGACAACATCCACTAGCAGAGCCGCAAGGCCGTGCTGAGAGATAGCTGCCATGCAGTCGGCGGCTGCGCCTTGTCCGGGGCAGACAATACGATCGGCTGAACGTATGAGCGCCTCGTCATCGGTAACGATCACTTCATCGTCAGGTGCCACATGCTCTATCGCTTTGGATACGGAGTGCAGGTTTCCCATGCCGTAGTCTATGACCGCAATTCGCTGCATCGTGATTATCTTTAAGCCGGTAATGTCTGGCGCAAACCAGTGTGGGGTTGACAAACAGCGCACGTGCCTGTCGACGTGCTACAAACTGCCCTTGGTAGACGGCATGGCGTTGGATGCCCGCTCATCGATGGCACACGCCATTCTCAATGCACGGCCAAACGCCTTGAACAGGGTTTCAATTTTGTGGTGATCATTGATACCCCGGATGACATCCATGTGAATGGTTGCACGCGCATGATTAGCAAAACCTTGAAAGAATTCAGACGTTAGATCGACATCAAAATTCCCGACTCGTGGCCTGTTGAAACCCGCATGAAAATGCAAGCCAGGACGACCAGAGAAGTCGATCACCACTCTCGATAGAGATTCATCCAGCGGAACGTAGGCGTGCCCGTATCGAACAATGCCTTTGCGATCTCCTAACGCTTGTGTGAAGCAATCGCCGAGAGTTATGCCGATGTCCTCAACCGAATGGTGATCATCAATATGCGTATCGCCCTGACAGGCAATATCCAGATTGAACAATCCGTGACGCGCGATCTGATCCAGCATGTGCTCAAGAAATGGCACGCCTGTATCGAAACGACCGTTACCATCGCCGTCCAGCTCCAGGCCAACGGTAATGGCGGTTTCCAGCGTCTTGCGCTCAACTGTCGCTTTTCGATCTGCCACCGCAAACAATCTCCGTCAAAACGGCGAAGCATACACCGTCCCACTCCTCGTATACAGCCCCCATCAGTCAACAAGCGGGGTACAGCGGGTGTTTTATGGCTCGACGCGTAACCAGAATGTCACCGGGCCGTCATTGACCAGCCCGACCTGCATGTCTGCCCCAAAACGCCCTAGCCCAAGTTCGGACACGGTGGTGGCTAAATGCGCTGCTAGATGGTCAAAGAGTTGCGCGGCCTGCTCAGGACTGGCCGCATGAGAGAAGCCAGGACGACGACCTTTGGAAGTATCAGCGACCAGTGTAAACTGCGGCACCAGCATGAGCTGTCCCCCGGAAGCGATAAGATCAAGGTTCATCTTGCCATGCTCATCTTCAAATAGACGATATCCCAGCAGCCGTCCGGCCAGTTTTTCAGCCGAGTGCTGCGTATCAGACTTCTCAACGCCAATCAGTGCCAGCATGCCGCGGCCTGTGCGCGCAACAAGCGTACTGTCTATAGTGACGGAAGCTTGCGTAACTCGTTGAATTAACGCAATCATTTTCAGTAATTAATCCTTATGAACGTTACGGTCAATTGGTTTTTTGTAGGAAAAATCCTACAAGAATTTCAGTATTTTCTGACCCAAAAATGGGTCGTTTCTGATAGCTAAAGTCTCATCGGGAAGACATAATGATTGCGTGGTTTTGGTTAACAACACAGGGAAGTTTCACGGATCGATTTCGTTGCACATGGATGTCCCGCTCACAGAGGAGCAGCTTGATTGATAACCACGTCAACCTGAGGAACCAGGATGGTTCAGCCCAGGCAAGGAGCCTGGGTAGTTTGGTGCGGCAAGATGTTGCATCAAGAGCCTGAAGGATCTGTCTGTTCAGTGCCTTGCTATTACCCCCTAGTAGCTGTGCAATGAACAGGCAGACAGGTCTTTGGCTCTGCTCAGCATTGCTCCCAGGGCAATCCTTCAAACCGCCATCCAGACACACTATTGCGGTGATGCTCATTGTCCAGCGGTCCTTCAAATCCTCCGCTGATAACATGGATGTTGTCTATCCCAGCCTTGGACAAGGCCATGGCGGCATCGCGAGAGCGATTCCCACTCCTGCAGATAAGCAACAGTGGTGGTTGCGATCTCTCACGATTCGCCACCCTGCCTAACAGCGCTTTGCGCACGTTAGCCACGAAAGCGTCATTCACAGTCCAGTCAGGTGCGTCTATCCAGGCGACATTCACAGCGCCTTTAGGGTGCCCGATCATCAGAAATTCCATGTCTGACCTGACGTCTATCAGGGTCACAGCAGGATTTCCCTGCACCATGGCCCAGGCGTCCGTTGGACTGATCAGTGAAAAATGTTCCGAGCTGTCACACATGGATCAGGACTCTCGTGTTTGTAGCACTTATTTATGGCACTTCCGTACGCGGGGCCGACTGGACCTGCCTTGTGGCGCAGAAAATTCAGATTTCACCACTATGCTGCCAGGCTGTCGAGCCGGATTCCACAGAATTCTAGCCTGAACCGCTGCTTGATAGGATGCACTGTGCAAAAACCGTAGACATCAACGAGCTGCAAAAACACCGTTGGACGCATGCAAGTGCCCTCTGGCTCTGACAGACACACAGAATTACGGTATACGTCTTGTCGCATGAACGCCTCATCTATCAAGCTGTTAGCAAAACTCCTCAGTCTTTTGCCTCTTGCCTTGAACCAGCGCCTGGGAGCACTGATCGCGCGCGGTGTATGGCTCGCCAACACGCGTGCGCGCCGCATCACTGAGTTCAACATACGACATTGCTTTCCCGATATGCCCCTGGCTGAGCAAACAAACCTGAGTCGCGAGAGCCTGCAACACACAGGTCGGCAATTGCTTGAGTGCGCGTGGATATGGCACCGGCCCGTTGCCCAGACCCGCCAGCTCATTCGCGAAACCCGAGGCGAACACTATCTGCTCGATGCGCTGGAATCTTCAAAAGGTGTGATTGTGGTTTCGCCACACATCGGCAATTGGGAATTGTGCTCACTTGCGTTATCCCGACGTGCACCGTTTACCTATTTCTACCGTAGCCCTCGCAACGAAGCTCTGGGACCCTTACTGTTGAAGTGGCGAGCTCACCTTGGTGGCCAACCAGCGGCGCTGGACGCAGGCGGCATACGTGAAGGCCTGAAAATCATCAGAAAAGGCGGCATGGTTGGCATCCTGCCCGATCAGGAACCGGACCGGGACAACGGCGTTTATGCGCCTTTTTTCAACCAGCCTGCGCTGACAATGACCTTGTTGCCCCGCCTGGCCGCAAAAAGCTGCGCCCATGTCATCTACATCGTTACTGAGCGGCTACCCGATGCACGTGGATGGCGAATTCACTATCTGCCCGCTGATCCAGCCATCACCAGCGATGACAATGTCGCAGCAGCCACAGCTGTGAATAAAGACGTGGAGCGATGTATCCAGATTTGCCCGGCTCAATATTTGTGGGATTACAAACGCTTCAACACACTACTCGACGGTTCACGCAGGCACTACTGAACTTTTGTTGACACACTGATACTGCCTAGCTCAGACAGACGCTACTTGCATCAGCCCGTGCAAACCCCCAGACTTAGCCTGCGGTGAAACAACGCTGCAACCACATGATGACTCAACGGGGTGCCTAAACGCTGAGAGTCCGACATACCTGCGAGCTTGTGTCGGGACAACCCGTAGAACCTGAACTGGCTAGTACCAGCGTAGGGATTGAGTTGCACACCGTCAGGTCATCATCCAACAACACATTGACCTCGATGATCATGACTCTATTTCACATAGCGCTTTCGCCACTATTCACTCAAACCTCTATGCGAGCGATTGGACGACTGTCCATGGCAATAGGCCTCATTTCAGCAATTTTCATGAGCAATGCGGTAGCACAGGACAATCAACTCACGGTGTATACCTACGAGTCCTTCACCGCAGAATGGGGTCCGGGCCCGGCGATTAAGGACGGGTTCGAGAAACAATGCGGTGATTGCACCATAAACTTTGTGGCGCTCGACAGCTCGGCTGGCATTCTCAATCGTGTGCAGCTTGAAGGCGAAAACACGCGCGCAGATGTCGTTCTCGGGCTTGATACCAATCTGATGGCTATCGCTGAAGATACCTGTTTGCTTGCGCCATCCGAGATTGACACTGCTCATTTGCAACTGCCCATCGAGTGGACTTCCGAGACCTTTGTTCCCTACGATTTCGGCTACTTCGCGTTTGTCTATGACACAGACGCATTGTCATCCCCTCCCACAAGCTTCGAGTCGCTGATCAATGCGCCAGATGATGTAAAAATCATCATTCAGGACCCGCGCACCAGTACACCCGGCCTCGGTTTGCTGTTGTGGATGAAATCTGTCTATGGTGAGGAGGCAGCGGCCAAATGGGAGGCCTTGCAGCCGCGCATTCTTACGGTGACCAAAGACTGGAGTGAGGCGTACTTTTCCCTTTTTCTCAACGGCGAAGCACCCATGGTTCTAAGTTACAGCACATCACCCGGTTATCACATGGAAATCGACAAGACCCAACGTTATCAGGCGGCAGCATTCGATGAAGGCCATTACCTTCAAGTGGAAGTCGCCGCCTTGCTGGAACGCTCGCCCAACAAAGCACTGGGTCGAGAATTTCTTGAATATCTGATCAGCCCTGATGCCCAAAGCACCATACCGCTGGGCAACGTCATGTACCCCGTCATTGATCTGGCCGATGTACTGCCTGCCTCTTTTTCCAGTCTTATAGAGCCTGCAAGCACTTTGCTCATCCCTACAGAACAGGTCAGAGACAATCGCCGCGCATGGGTCAATGAATGGCTGGAGTCATCGTCAGCCAGATGAATCAGTCACACCGAGGCCAGCGCTATGACGAAGGCTGGCCATGGTGGTCAGGTGGCGTTGTCTCGCTGTTGGTTATCGGTGCCTTAACCCTTTTGCCTTTGGGCAGTATGCTGAACGAGGCAGGCACTATCAACTGGTATGCGATTGCCTCTGACACATACATCCGACGTATTGTCAGCTTCAGCTTTTACCAGGCAACACTCTCCACCGTACTCTCTTTGGGGCTTGCTGTACCTGTAGCACTAGCGCTCGCTCACACAGGAAAGTTTCGCGGGCGCACGTACATTGTTACTCTGTTCAGCCTGTCTCTGGTGATACCCACGCTGGTGGCCATTTACGGCATTGTTGCGGTATACGGGCGCACTGGCTGGTTAAGCACGCTTCTCGACCTCACAGGGTATGAACCGCTGGCATTCTATGGTCTGCCTGGCATCCTCATCGCACATGTATTTTTCAATATGCCGCTGGCTGTCAGAGTACTGTTGATGTCTCTGGAAACCATACCCGCCACCAACTGGAGATTGGCACAACAACTTGGCATGGGACCAGCATCCATCTGGCGACACATTGAATGGCCCACCATTCGCGGACTACTAACCGGGCTTGCATTACTGATATTCACGTTGTGCTTCACAAGCTTCGCCATTGTCATGACGCTGGGAGGCGGACCCAGAGCAACTACCATTGAAGTGGCCATCTATCAGGCATTACGCTTTGACTTTGACTTATCAATGGCCGTAGCCCTGGCGTGCATCCAGTTATCTATCTGTTTGCTACTGACGGCATTGTCCACACTGTTTAAGGCAGACACCGATTTAGGCTTTCAGAGCATCACAGGTATCACTCAGGGGTTGCAAGCATCCACCACACCCTCAACCACCACAATGGGTCTCTGGAACACGCCATTGTCAAGGACATGCAATATGACTGTCATCGTCTTTGCCAGTGCCTTTGTACTGGCACCTTTGATGGCATTGTTAATATCAGGCATCAATGCAAGCACTCTCTCGGTCATCACTGACCCAGCCACATTGCATGCAATCGCAAACACCTGCATTGCAGCATTATCCGCAGCGGTTATCGCCGTGGCACTGGCCATGGGCATACTACTCAGCGCCAGGCACCTGCGCATCCGGTTGCGATATGAACGCAGCGGGCAATGGATGCAGCTTGCCGGTAACATGATATTAATACTTCCACCTATTGTACTGGGCACAGGCTTGTTTCTGTTGTTACGTCCGTTCGCGGATGTATTTTCAATCGCGTTGGTGTTGGTGATACTGATCAATAGCCTCATGGCATTACCGTTCGTGGTGCGCATAATGGATACACCGATAATAAGAGCGGCAGAACAATACGACACCTTGATACAGTCATTAGGCATCAATGGCTTGTCACGCTGGCGTTTTATAGACTGGCCACAATTACGAAAACCACTGGGCCTGGCGTTTGCGTTATCGGCCACGTTATCGGCTGGAGACCTCAGCGCCATAGCACTTTTTGGCTCACAACAGATAACGACTCTTCCATTATTGCTGTTTCAACGTATGGGCAGTTATAGGTTGGACGAGGCCGCTGTAACAGCAGGTTTATTGTTATTACTGTGCCTGAGCCTTTTTCTCATTCTTCAACGATTGCTGGGCGGGCATGGCCATGTTGACGCTTGACAATACAAGTCTGTCTCTCGCCGACCGAAGCTGGGTATTCAATCTCACCCTGCAGACCCATGGCGTATATGCACTTTTGGGTAGAAGCGGCTCAGGCAAAAGCACTTTACTTAACCTAATTGGCGGCTTTCTGCAGCCGGACAGTGGTGATATTCAGTGGCAGGGGCAAAGCCTGCTATCGCTCCAACCTGCCCAACGTCCTGTCACGACACTCTTTCAGCAACACAATTTATTCAATCATCTCACTGTGTGGAAAAACATTGCTCTTGGCATATCCCCAAAGCTTAAGCTCACACCCACAGACCATGAACGCATCGCCAAGGTGCTCGGCGACGTTGGCCTCACAGGCTATGCAAACAAAAAACCTGGCCAACTATCCGGCGGTGAGCAGCAGAGAGTAGCATTAGCCCGATGTATGGTGAGGCAGAGGCCGCTATTGCTGCTCGATGAACCATTTAGCGCACTCGACGCCACAACCCGTAAAGAGATGACAAACCTGCTGCGTCAGCTCATAGACACATATTCACCCTGCGTTATCTTGATAACCCACGATGCTGACGATGCTCAAGCGTTGAATGCCGACATACTGGATATGCAACATGGAAGGGTTGCCATGCGCTCAGAGCCTGCCACTTGAATTAACCTCAATGACGTTGTTCACACCAGCACAAAAAGCGGCAGACAAAGCTGATTGCCACCCACAAACGCCCAACGTTTTGCCGATTGATCAAACCCTTATTGCGTACTCATCATGCAGCATGTGCTGCAATCGGTGATGACCAGCGTGCACCACATACTCATGCTACTTGAGCAACATAATCTTCACTGTTGAAAAAATCGTGAATGACGCCGGACAGTTTTTCAATGTCATCGCTCGTTACATCTTTGTGTGTGACGAGTCGACAGCTCTTGCCACGTGCCGAAAGCAGAATGTCGTGCTTGCGAGCGTGCTCCTTTAACGCACATCCCACATCATGTTCAAGATCAAGCCACACCATATTGGTTTGTGTCCAGCCCGGACGCACTTTAGCTCCAGGGACCTTGCTCAACGCCTGTTCCAGTTTCACCGCATGCTCATGATCCAAGTGCAGGCGCTGGAACCCTTCCGTTAACGCAAGCATGCCTGCCGCCGCCAGAATACCGGCTTGACGCATGCCACCGCCAGTCACCTTTCGCCAGCGCGTGGCTTCATCAATAAAATCTCGATTCCCGACAAGTAAGGAACCCACCGGCGCACCCAGCCCCTTGGACAAACACAGGGACACCGTGTCAAAGCATTGCCCGATGTCCTTGAGCTTAACACCCAGGTAAACGGCGGCATTAGCCATCCGTGCACCATCAAGATGCAGCAGTAGATCGTGTTGTTTTGCGAATGCTTGCGCCTCTTGCATGCTTTGCAAAGACTGCACTCTGCCATGCTGTGAATTTTCAAGACACAACAGGCGGGTCCTGGCAAAGTGCACATCACGCTCCTTTATCAGCGTGGCTACTATTGGCAGATCCAACCCTCCATTTCTTCCAAACGGCAAGGTTTGGGGCTGTATACCACCTAAGGCCGCCGCCCCGCCGCCTTCATATTTATAGGTATGCGCGTCACCACCCACGATGTACTCGTCACCGCGCTGACAGTGCGTCAGCAAGGCCACCAGATTCGATTGAGTACCGGTGGGCATGAACAGCGCAGCTTCATGCCCTAGCAGCTCTGCAGCATATTCCTGTAAAGCATTCACGCTGGGATCGTCACCGTAAACATCATCGCCAACAGGCGCGTCCATCATCGCCTGACGCATCTGTTGATCAGGCCTTGTGACCGTATCGCTGCGGACATCAATCAGGTGTTGCATAGAACCTCCACTTGGGGTGTTCACCGATTCCCGGCAAGAGCTGACATCTTATCGGCCCTGATACGAAATACAAGTAAGCGGCCGGCACTGACTGAAACACGTATGGCATCGGCATCAGCCACATTACTCAGTCCAAGCGTGCTGCCGTGGGTCATTGTGTGATCAACAAGGGGGTATTCGAGTCCCTTGGTCGTCACACCAATAGCTTCGGGTAAAGCTAACAGACTGATAGTCTGACCAACAAAGGCTGACACGTGCAACGGATAACGCGCACAGACAACGTGCGCGTGGACGCTGTGATCCACAAGCTCAACCGCAAATGGCCAATCCGTCTGGAAGGGTAGCAACCAATTGAACAAATGGTGATCACTGCGCCCGCCAGAGATGCCCAGCAATATTACACGGCTCACGTCAGTCCCAACCAGGCCCTGCAACGCCAATTCCAGATCACTGCTGTTCTTGCGTGCCGGGAAACTTCTGCGCGGCACATTGACAAGCCTTTGGTCGTTGAGAATTGCCGGATCAATACTGTCGAAATCGCCCACCAGTACCGTGGGCACTACCCCGATGCGCAGACAGTGAGCAATGCCGTGATCGACGCCAACAACGACATCACCCCGGCGGATATCTGTAACCAGCACATCGTCAACCTGAAAATTACCGCCTGCAAACACCCACGCGCAACGCATCAACAGTACTCGGTATTATGTCGCTGCTTCATACGCAGACTGCGATACAGTTGATTGAGGAATATCTGAACGCTGTTCTCACACCAATCACTCAGATTCATTGAATCCCTCATCGGTGTCACGCACAAAATCATCAGCAAATACCAAAGCCTTGCCCAAGCCTTGCAAGGCTGCAACCACCTCGTCAGCTGTAGTGTCATCAACGCTATCGAGAACACTGATTTTTAACGCACGGCCACGCAGCATCATGGGCAACAACTCGTTGGTCAGATACTCGCTCTCACTGATCAACTGACGGGTACCCAATTGATCAACTCGAATTTCAGACTCGACAATGTCACCCAACACCTGACTATCCACCTGCCATCGGATAAGCGTGGGCGAGTCGATCTCGCGGTCATCGAATTCCAGTTCGGCAAACGTGCTCTGCCGAGGTGTGCGGTTGAGGATCAGTCGCGACAACGGCTCTGTCGAAGCCTCTGCAACACCGGATGTATCGCGCGTTAGCGACACTTCTAGAGAGCACGATTTTCGGGACGACGCTTCGATGCAATCCACTAACCATCCACCAAAATAGGCTGTCAGTTGTTGCTCTGGCTCATCCTGATCCACCCGCTCATCATCAAGCACCTCACGCAACGTCTCAGGCGCATTCACATCACTGGAAGTGATGTCCAAATTGTAAGATTGCTCGGGCAGCTGACAATCAGCTTCGGTGGGCACGCGCATCGCTACGAGGCTACTCAACTGTAATACGCCTTGATGTCCCTCAGGTGCCTGAAGTTCATCATCAATTTCTCCGGTCACACTCACATGCAGCAGTTGCAGATCCTCAGTGGTCAAAGATAGATAGCTTTGTTGCATGAGCCCCACAGCGCTCAATTCACCCTCAACCCAGTAACGCATCTCACTGCCACAAGGTTGGAAGGAATTACGCAACTCACCGTAAACATAAAAGCCCTGTATCAGCTGCCCGGATTCGGTCTCCGCGCTGACTAGATCCTGAAGTTCCACCAGACGTTGACGCGACATTGTGGCAAGACAGTTCTTGGCAATCTGCTCTGCATCGCTGCGAGGTGAAGAAAAATCCAGATACCAGAGACAATTCCGGCGTCGGTATTCCACAAATGCCTGTTGCGACAAATTAAAACCTGCTTGCGCATCAGCATCGAGGGATTGCTCGATATAATCACTAATCGCTCGAAGATTGCTGTCCAGAGCATCCAGATAACCGTCCATACAGTTGTGTATCAGATCAATATCCAGCGTTTGCGCTCGGCATTGCGCCAGCGGATTGATTTCCTGTGCTGACGCGTCGACGTTCACACCTGAAAAAGATATGAGCAAAATCAGTGAACAGAGTCTGGCGCTTGGGAACATGGCTGTGTAATGGCAGTGTGCGGACTCTGATCGTACCCAATTTAGACTCTGATTATTTAGTCGTTGGTCAAATAGCGACAAAAATTCAGCGCTATCCCGATTTCGGCAGTCGCGTATAATCTGCAACTCAACTCTGAACACCATGCAGGTTGTGTCATTCAGTGCCAATTAATATTTCTGAACCGAATACGACAACGTAATGACGCCTATCGCGCCCAAAGCTAGCAATGGGTCTGCCATGCTGTGGAGCTTGTTGTGGATCACAGGTCTGGCAGTACTCTGCTGGGCAGCAGTGACACTCGCCATGCCTCGCTTTGAGAAAAAGCAACGCAGCGCAGTGGTGAGAACTGTGGCAGATATCAGTAATTCTCCCATCAGTATGGGAATCAAAGGGTTCACGGTCACCCTTTCCGGAGAAGTAGCCGATGAGGAGAGTAAGAAAGCCATCATAGATTCATTGGGGCTGCATACGGGCACTCTCACTGTACGCGACAGGCTGAGCATAGCCGCACCACCTGTGGCATTGCCAGAGATGGAACTTCTGGTACCCGCCTTGGCAAGTCTAAGTGCCGACGGAACAACAACGGTTCCGCTACGACATTCCGATGAGCAGCCAACAATAAGTAATGACACTGCATCAGCAGTTCAGCCTGAAACACCGGATGTCAATGATGAGCTTTCTACATCACAAGCAATTAACCCAGCGTCTGACACTACCAATAATGCACTAACGCAATCTGTTGAGAACAGGGCATCACCGTCTATCAATGTGTGGGTTGCCGGCAACATCATCGCGATTGACGGCGTGTTGTCTCCGGATGACGATCCAACGGCATTGATTCAACGCGCCATGGACTCTTTCGGTGTCGATGTTGTCAGTAATGGTATCGAGTTTGTAGATCACACAGCATCCTCGGATTGGTTAGCGTCTATCGAAGACATCCTGCCTCTCATGGCCTCTCTGCAAGAGCCAGAGCTTGAAGTCGTTGATCGTCAAATCACGCTGTCCGGCACAGCGCCTGACAGACAGGCCCACGACGCCCTTATCGCCGAGGTGTTATCGCAATTCGGGACCTACTCGCTTGTTGAACGTATCGCCATCGCCGAAGTACCTCAGTTGGCTGATGCCAGGGCGGCTTTGCAAGCTGACGATTCCTCTGCACCGGAGGTGCTGCCGGAAACCGACGAGCTGGCACCTGAACAATCGATCGATCCCACACTGGTTGCGGAATCCGGCACTGCCTCAGATGCCAGCGTAACTGTTCCGGCAGATGAACCATCTGACTCCCGGTTGTCGTCTGAAAAAGAGACCTTGGCAGAGGCCGAGACAGTTGCATCGACAGAAGTTTCCGATGAAGTCATTGAGGGTGAACTGAATACCGCCCAAGTTGAGGGCAATGCCGGAACGCAAGAGCCCACATCGGAAACAGTGGCTGCAACACCGTTGGCACAGAGCAAGCTCGACATAGCGTCGTCAGCTGAGTTGCAGGTGGCCAACACGGAGCAAACTGAAGCATCCCCACAAACAGCATCAACCGAGGCTGACGTGGAAACTGACGTGGAAACTAAAGTAGTAGCCGAAGTGGAAACTGAAGTGCGAGAAGAATCAGAATCAGAATCAGAATCAGAATCAGAAACAGAAACAGAAACAGAAACAGAAACAGAAACAGAAACAGAAACAGAAAC
>CAYGSW010000015.1:0-38083 GCA_964352535.1 uncultured Granulosicoccaceae bacterium
CGCGATACTCAGGCGGCAGGTTCACCGCAACAGCACCTTCAGGAACAAAATCAATCACATCAAACAAAAAAGGATACCCCGGCATATTGCTGCCCGGTGATACTGAGCGCGGTGCATAAAGGTGTGTCAAATGCCAGTCTACGCTGGGTTGACGCGCGCCAATATTGAACAGGTCGGGCCCGGTACGCATCGTCCCCATCAGATGTACGGTGTCGTAACTGTAGTCAGCAGGCACTGAAGGACGCCCCCACCCCCGAGACATATCCGGCGCAAGCGACGGGTCGCGCGGTTGCTGACTGTGGCAGTAGACGCAACCCAGCGAAATGTAATGCTCACGACCCCGCGCTTGAGACTCGGTATACGGTGCTAATGCCTCAGGAGGATTCTCACCGGTGCGCAATTGAATGGCGGGCATGATGAGCAACAACATGGTTGCGTACAGTAGGATAAGCGCCGTTCCAGCAATAATGCCTAGAGCACGAGTCATGAGCTGGCCTCCGGTGCAGCAGCGTTACGTTTGCCTTTGGCAAAGCCTTGAAGCAGTTGTGGCGGAGCTTCACTGGCGGGCCCCATACGCATCAAGACAAGAATGAAGTGACTGGCAAACACGATATGACCCAGTGTCATCAGAGAGCCACCAACAGAACGCGCCTGAAGATAGGGCTTGGTCAGAAGCACGGAATCCATGAACGGACGTGCAGCATCCAGCATGGCAGTACCTTGTAACCATCCACCAAAGGTCAGTGGCCAGAAGTAGATACCAAACCCGAGAAACACCAACCAGAAATGCAATTCTATAGCCCAGTTATGTGGCCATTCCCAGGCTACAAGCCTTGGCAGAATGAAATAGATAGAGCCAAACAGCACAAAAGAGAAAAACCCATATACACCCATGTGCGCGTGCGCCACCGTGTAGTGCGTGAAATGCGTTACGGCGTTTACATCACGCAGCGCTTCTATGGAGCCCTGAATCGAGGCAAAGGTGTACATCATGGCACCGGCAACCACGAACCGCAGGGTTGGCGAATGCAGCACCATGCGCCACTTGGGAAGCACCGTCATGTGATGATTGATTGCAACAGCCACCACCGGGATCACCATCATGACACTGGTTACAATCGACAGCGTTGTCAGCCATGTGGGCACAGGGCCACCAATCAGATGATGCACGCCTACTTGACTGTAAAACAGCGCCAGTGCCCAGAAACCAATCAAAGACAGGGTGTAAGAATAGATGGGAGTGCCGGTGATCTTGGCAATGAAATAATACGCTGCCGCCAGACCCAACGGCGTCATCCACAATCCGAGCACATTATGTGCAAACCACCAGTTCATGATGGCCTGCTCTGTTCCAATGAACAATGGCAGCTTCGCTGTTATCAACAGCATGGGAAACCAGACCAGCGCACCGATCAGATACCAGGCACTGACATACAGATGATGTACACGGCGCCGCACGATAGTCATCAGCAAGGGAACCGCCGCCAAGGCGCCACCGATAACGATAAATACATCAGCCTGCCACGGAAATTCCAGCCATTCCAGACCTGCGCTGAAACCGCCAAGCACGGCTACCGTACCGCTGAACATACCAATGTTCCACAACACTGCACCTACCGTGGCGAAGTGCCCCCCAACCAGTGGCGTCTTGAACAGACGAGGTACCAGCCAGATACCGACTCCAACGCCTGCCATAGAGGCCCAGCCATAAGCCACAACATTCAAATGTGCAGGCCTGATCCGACCAAACGTCAGTACCGCATCGCCTATCAGCCAATCCGGCAAATGCAGCTTCAACGAAGCTACCACACCAAACAGTGACCCTAGTAACAGCCAGGCTATCGATGAGGAGAGCCACCACAGAACCGGACGTCGACCTGATCGATCAAGCAGTCTGCGCTCAGCAAGCTCATCCTCGTCAATATGCAACACGCCTTTTTCGCGCTCCGCCTGCAACTGGGTGCGCTGCACTCCCGTGATTGCCGGATCTTCTTCCTGCCCCAGTTCGCCTTTGGCGAAAATGACCTGGGAGGCTTCTACGCCATCACCCCATTGATCGTTGGCAAGACCCCACACCATTAGAAATATACCGCCGATGGATATCAGGAATGTCATCGCCAGAAGAAAGGCAATTGCTGGTGTCATAAGCGTTTGAGTTTTCACCGGTATTTTCCGGCATTAGAACTATAACGCAGCAAGCCTCACAAGTGTCAACCTATGATTACACTTTATCTGTACTAATCTGTGGACAGTCATGGATCCCTTACACCGACAGACCGCTCAGCACTGACTCGAGAATAGGCACATCCTCCGGGCTGTCGACACCTCGCGAGGGACTGCTTTCCACACTGCCAACATGAATGCGTCCACCGTGAAAAAGCACTCTGAGCTGCTCCAGATTTTCCTCGCGCTCCAACGCACAGGGGGCAAGCTTCTGGTACTGCAGCAGGTAGCCACAGCGATAAGCATACAAGCCAATATGCAGCCAGCTTGTCGGCATCGTGCTGTCGTCAATTGTTGTATTTCCCAACATGGAATCTCGCTGAGCCGGTACAGACGCACGACTGAAGTACAACGCCATGTCCCGATGATCGCGCACGACTTTCACACGATTGGGATCCTGATAATCAATCAAGGTGTGTAACTGCATACACAATGTGGCCATGTCTGCGTCGTCATGGCGTTGCAGATTACTGGCCAGCAAATTCAGGTGTTCAGCAGATGTTGCCGGCTCATCACCTTGCAAACCCACAACAATGCGTTGCGCGTCCCAGCCTCTGCGTGCCGCCACTTCGGCGATTCTGTCGGTACCACTGGGATGATCCTCGCGAGTCATTTCCACGTCAAGACCCGCATCGGCACACACAGTTGCGATTCTTTCATCATCTGTAGCCACAACGACGCTCTCAGCTGCGGACTCTGCTGCACGCTGAGCCGTATGCAAAATCATCGGTACACCATTTAGCAGATGCAACGGCTTGCCAGGGAAACGGCTGGATGCATACCGTGCAGGTATGACGATGGTGTACGGTTGATCTTGCATGATAGGGTTGTTCCTAGCCGGAGCCGTTCATGAAGCCACCATAAGCCTGACGCAAGCGATGCTCAAGCGCCTCGATACTCTCACCCAGAGATTCACTGACGCTAACAGTGGTTGTTACTTCAAACACATTAGCCGGCAGACTCCCTATAGACCTCAGTTTCACAGCATCTTTTGATGTTACCAACACAGGCCTGGTTGGGTCATCTTCAAGTTCGTCAAGACTGAAATCCTCACGGGTAAACACATGATGATCAGGCTTGGCAATGCCTGTCACTTGCAACCCGGTAGCGCGCAACGCATCGAAAAAGCGCTCGGGATGGCCGATGCCAGCAAGCGCCAGTACAGCACGTCCGGTGAATGACTGCAGGCTTCGCTTCTGGGCGTCCGCCAGTGATATCGCCTCAGTCAACACCAACTGGAACTGATTGTCATTAACAGGAACATCTAATCCCTGCAATGCATCAACGTTTAATGATTCGTGCAGCTGGTCAGTCGCTTGAACGGCAATGACATCTGCGTTGCACAAGCTCGTTGCAGACTCTCGCAAAGGACCTGCAGGCAGTAGCCACCCATTGCCTAGCCCTCGCCGCCCATCCACTACAACAATCTCAGCCACTCGCGGCATGGCCAGGTGTTGCAAACCATCGTCTGCAAATACGATATTCACATTTGTCTGTGATGCCAGATGCTCAACACCTAGCGCACGCTTGACGCACACACAAACGGGTACGCGCGATTGTTCAAACAGCATTAACGGTTCGTCGCCTACCTGCACAGGCGTATCGTCACAGGTTACTAGATGTGGCACTTCTCGGCGCTCGCCACCATAACCGCGACTGACGATACCAGGGCGCCAGCCAGCATCCTGGAATACCTTGACAAGGTGTCCACACAGGGGAGTTTTGCCGGTGCCACCCACGGAAATGTTACCCACCACCACCACCGGTAACGATACTGGTTGAACTGCAAACCAACCACGGTTGTAGCCCATACGACGAATAGCGGTGACAAGCCGGTAAAGCCATGACAGAGGTAGAAGCATGATGGCCAGGGCGCCGCGAGTCTGCCAGGCCTGTTCGATACGACTCATTTACGTGTCACTCGTATACCTGTCACTCGTATAACCGCCACTCGCAAACCCTTCACTCGTAGCAGCACGAACGAAACACTCATGGCTGTGTTCTCTTGTACGTTGCAGTCTTGCGTGCAACATCTCGATACTACACTAGCGAAACTGCAGCTGGTGCAGCTTGAAGTAATGAGCCTTGCGCTTAAGCAGCTGCTGATGTGTACCAATCTCCACAATCTCGCCCTTGTTCAATACGACAATTCGATCTGCTTGTTCGATAGTCGACAAGCGATGCGCAATAACCAGCGTGGTGCGCCCCCGCATCAGTGCATCAAGACCCTGCTGAACCTTGCGCTCCGACTCTGTATCCAAAGCAGAGGTGGCTTCATCCAGAATCAGAATGGGGGCATTCTTGAGTAGCGCACGGGCGATGGCCACGCGTTGTTTCTGACCACCTGACAACATGACGCCATTCTCGCCCACCATCGTGGCATAACCATCAGGCAAGCCGATGATAAATTCATGCGCATGAGCAGCCTTGCACGCAGCGTGCAAGGTTGCCTCATCAACAGAGTCGCTGCTGCCGTAAGCAATATTGCTGGCAATAGTGTCATTGAACAACATGACATCCTGGCTGACAGTGGCGATGCGACTGCGCAATGAACGCAAGGTGTAATCCTGCACACATTCGTCGTTGACCCTGACCTGCCCTCCATCAGGTTCGTAGAGGCGTGGCAGCAGATTAACCAGAGAGGTTTTACCGCTGCCGGACTCGCCGACAAAGGCGATGGTTTCGCCACTTTCAATGGTGAGGTTGATGTCGTTTAACACCGCTGGCTTGTCAGCCGAATATTTCAAAGACGCGTGGCTATATTCGATAGAGCGAATATCAGCATCAAGTTGTCGGGTACCGTTGTCTATTTCGGACTCCAGATCAAGAATGGCAAACAGGCTCTCGCCCGCTGCAATGCCCTTCTGTATCTGGCTGTTGAGCGTCGTCATGCGCTTGAGCGGAGCAAACAGCAACAGCATGGCCGTGATAAACGACATGAAACTGCCTACCGAGATACGGTCTGCCACTTCACCGCTTGAGGCTATGTACACAATTGTGGCCAAGGCAATGGCTACCAGAAACTGGACGATAGGCTCATTCATCGCCTTGACGACCGTCTCTTTCATGTTGAAAGCACGGTTACTTTCGTTGGCCTGCTCGAACTGCGCCATCTCCTCATCATGCCCACCAAATATCTTGATGACCCGGGCGCCTTCTACGGCCTCCTGGATGACGTGACTGACATCACCCATCGAGCCCTGGATACTGCGGCTGATGGCGCGAAACTGTCGACTTACCCTGGCCACGATAATGCCGATGATGGGACCGATGATCAGGAACGTCAGTGACAACTGCCAGCTTTGATAAAACATCAGACCTAACAATCCGATTGCGGTCAGCGTATCGCGCACCATGACAGTCAACGAACTGCTGGCAGCATTGGCCACCATCTGACTGTTGAATGTAATGCGTGATATCAACTCACCCGAAGACGCCTTGTCGTAGAACGCTGTGGGTAGTGTCAGATACTTTTCAAAGATCTCGCCACGCAACTGTTTGATAACGCGCCAGCCGATCCAGGCAATGTAGTAAGTGGACGCAAAGCCTGCAACGCCCCGCAGCACAAAGATACCGATGATCATCAGCGGCACCATGATGATGGCATTCTGATCCTGATTAACGAAACTACCATCGAGCATGGGCTTCATCAAGGCGGCGAAGGCAGTGTCCGTTATCGCGTATCCCACCATGCCAAACACGGCGATGATGAATTGCTTGCGGTAAGGCATTACATAGCGC
The DNA here is from genome assembly GCA_964352535.1 of uncultured Granulosicoccaceae bacterium. Lineage (GTDB taxonomy): Bacteria > Pseudomonadota > Gammaproteobacteria > Granulosicoccales > Granulosicoccaceae > Granulosicoccus. Next base: position 5,965 of record CAYGSW010000015.1, read on the forward strand.
AGCAAGCGCTTGTAGGTGTCGGCGCCTTTGACATCGCCCGTGCCATTGTCCAGTGACGCAGCTTTGGAGCTGCTGGCACCCATGTTTTTTACATCGGTCATCCCCGACCAGATTAGTCGACGCTACGCGATGTAGCAATCGTTATCTTCAACATGCCGAGCTGTCCAGCCGCATCCATGGCTGTGACGACCGCTTGATGAGGCACTTGAGCATCCGCCCGAATCGTCAATGGAATATCACGCCTGCCGTTCGACACTTTGAACAATGCGTTCTGAAGACTGGCTACATCGCTTTTGACAACTTCCTGGTCATCGATGAAATAACGTCCTGCGGCATTGATAACGACCTCTATCCGATCTGAGGGCGATGATATTTCCGCATCGGTTGCCTTGGGCAACTGAAGGGATATTTCAGACTCTTTCTGAAAGGTGGTGGACACCATGAAGAAAATAAGCAGCAGGAACACCACGTCGATAAGAGGTGTCAGGTTGAGCTCCAGCTCCTCGGTAGGTGCGCGACTGAATTTCATTCGGCTGACACCCGTGCCTTGGATTGACGCTTTTGCAAGACATCAACAAGTTTCAGAGATTCCTTTTCCATGTCCACGATCAGCCCGTCCACCTTGGCCCGGAAGTAGCGATGAAACATCAGTGACGGGATGGCGACCATCAGGCCACCCGCGGTGGTAATGAGTGCCTGGGAAATACCACCAGCCAGCTGCGCAGGGTTGCCTACACCGACTGTTGTGATGTTGGTGAAAACGCTGATCATGCCGACAACCGTGCCCAGCAGGCCAAGCAATGGCGTGACTGCCGCAATGGTTCCCAACGCATTGAGATAGCGCGTCAGCTCATGCGCCACATGGCCACCAACTTCTTCGATGGACGCTTTCATGATCTCCCGGTCCTGGCTGCGATTCATCAGACCTGCCGAGAGCACACGTCCCAAGGGAGAGCCCTGCTGGATTTCACGGATTTTTTCATCGCTCAGCTGTCGCGTGCTGGCCATGCGCCAGACGTCGGCCACCAGATTTTCCGGGAGCACTTTGGAGCCTCTAAGCGTAAAAAAACGCTCACCGATAATGGCCAGCGCCACAATAGAGCATGCAACAATCGGTAGCATCAACCAGCCACCAGCCGTAACTATTTCCCACACAGTAACTGTCCTTTCTGCGATAGCGCCAGCAAACGCCGCGCAAGAGACTCACCGGCAAAGTATTGCCAGCAGTCAGGGTTAACAATGCCGTGCCAGAAGCGACGGTGCGAATCCCACCAGCTTGATGGCGGACGTGTCAAACCATTGTCTCCAAACACAAAGGATATTGACCCCCTGCGACCGGTGATGAACGGTTTCGATCCCGCTAGTTTATAGCGCAATTGTACCTCTCTGTGAGGAAATCGATAACGGTTACGATTTCCGGCTGCGAATACCACGTAATCCGGACGTAATCTGGCCACAAATTCCTGTGTGGAAGAACTCAGGCTTCCATGGTGCGGAGCGGTGAGCAATGTGACTGGAAATTCACCGGTTTCACCCAACCGTGCCAATAAACGACGCTCGCCGGATGCCTCGATATCGCCTGTCAGCAAAACGCGACTGCCGGCCGCGTAAATCAACAGCACACAAGAAAGATCGTTATCACTACCCACATCGTTAACGGCAGGATGAACAAACGCCAGCTGCGCGGAACCCAACGAGCTAAGCTGGCCTGCAGCACAGCGCGTAACGTCATGTCCTGTGAGACTGTCCAGGTGCTGGCTGGAAAAGATATCAACATCGGGATAACGTCGCACCACATCGGCCACACCAAAGGCATGATCCTCATCACCGTGAGATACCACCAGGGTATCTATCCGGCGCCTGCCTGATGCATGTAAGAAAGGCACAACGACGGCTTCGAACATGCTCAAGTGCGGCGAGACCTTACCACCAGTGTCAAACAGGAGCGTCTGTGAACCGGCAAATACAACAACAGCCAAGCCCTGCCCGACATCCAGCACATGCACTTCAAAACCTTGTACATCAGGGGATTTGGTGTTGAACAGCAGCGCAGGAATCAACAGCGGCATGGCCAGCATGCGTAGTCTCAGACCACGCGGCGAAAGTAGTGCTAATAGCGCAATCAATGCCAGGATGAACGCTGTAGTACCAGGCAGGCTCAGCACCACGGAACTGATTTTCGAACTGTCTAGAACCGAGAGGAATTGCAGCAACACACGCAACGAATGCTCGGCAAGAGACAGTAATACACTTGCCAACGTGTGCGAAAAAGCGCTGCTGATCAGTGCCAGCAGGCTCAATGGAACACTCACTACTGCAACCCAGGGTACAGCCAGCAGATTGGCGACAGGTGCCACGAGTGATCCTGATTGAAAGAACCATGCCGTTACAGGCAACAACGCTACGCCCAGCAAAACATGAGTGCGTGTGCCCGACTGAAGCTTGTGAGCCAGCGTCCTCCAACGGCCTGTATCGGCTACCGAGTGTTGTCCCAGATAGCCTCGATGCAGGTAGAAAAGTAGTGCCACAGTGCCAAACGATAACCAGAAACCTGCCGAAAGTGGATTAAGAGGATTGCTTAGCAGCACACAGATCAGCGCAATGCACAGCGCTGCAAACGGCGGCAGAAAGCGAAATTGCAATGCAGCGACGGCCCAGACGCACAACATCAACACCGCGCGCTGGGTCGGCAACTCAAAGCCTGCCAATGCTGCATATGCTGCAGCGGCCACAATGCTGCTCGTTATTACAAAGGGACGTCCATCGAGAATAAAGGGACGCTCGGTGTATCGCTGCCCCAGCCGCATTATGCTGATGATTATCAGGCGACCTGAAACCAGCACCCACCCAGCCACCAAGCCCACATGCAAACCCGATATCGCCAGCAGATGCGCTGTGCCCGTGTTTCTCAATAGCGCCCATTGATCGTCAGAAATCTGCGTCTTCAGCCCCACCGTCAGCGCTTGCAAAAGACCCAGGTGTTCATCATCGTCCAGTAGATTCTGCAGTTGCAAGGCGGCCCGCTGGCGAAATGAGGACAACGAAAACCTTGAGCTTTCGGCCAGACGGACTGCCGGGGTTGCGGCACGAACATAGCCCTTGGCGTGCAAGCCTTTGACAAGACTCCAGGCCACCGCATCGAAAGAGCCTGGATTGCGTAGCGATGCAGGGGGTTTGAGACGAGCGGTCAGCTGCCATGTTTCACCAGCGTTCACGTTCGGTGAATTTCCGTACCAGGATAGACGCAGGCGCTGGATACGCAGATCTTTAGCGCAAGACCCGCAGGAAAGTACGCGCGCATTAAACGCCAAACGCCGCCCGGAGCGCTCAGGAACCCCGGTAATGCGGACCTTTAGTTGAAGATCGGTCGACACCTGATCTGCCGTCAACTGGTGGCTTGCTAGTTGCAAGAATGATGCTGTAAGCGTTGCAATTGCTACCAATACGCCAGCAATCCACGGCCGACTTCGTCGAACAAACAGTGCAATTAGTAATAACGCTACGAGAAAAACGATGCAAATAGTGGTCGACGGCAATCTGGGCAAGGTCACAATGAAGACTGTGGAGAGAACCAACGCCAATGCAAAGGCTCTCATCTACATCAATGCTCGAATTTTCAGTCGAATCAAACAAGCCGAAAGGCTCAATAATCTCGTAAATTCGACGTTAACAGTATAGGACCGAAGGTACAAAACTGTGTCTGTGCCACCTACAAGAATGTTCTGATCATGGCTGGTAACTGGCTCAAAAATCGGCTTCCTGACGCTACTACATTGCACCGCAAGCTGCATGAGCAGTTGGGCGGGAACGATAAGAACATCGGAGGCATCCGTCGATGGATCCGCAACACATTCGCCCAACCGATGGTCTGGCATCTGAACCGACGCTCTGTAGCTGGCGGGGTAGCCATCGGGCTGTTTATCAGCTGGATGCCTGTGCCAATGCAAATGCTGGTGGCAGCCGTGCTTGCTGCGGTAATGCGCGTCCATGTGCCTGTCTCCGTGGTCATGGTGTGGTTCACCAATCCTTTGACCTTTGCTCCGCTACTGTATGCTGCATGGCGCAGCGGGTCAATGATTCTGGGAGCCCCGGTACTGGCTGAACCTCTCACTTTCACAACTCATTCCATCCTGGTGAGTGCCGGGCAAGCCTGGCCGATGCTACTGACGGGAATGCTGTTTTGTGCAAGCGTCTCGGCGGTGCTGGGTTTTGGGGCTACCTTGCTGTTGTGGCGGATACATGCTGTGAGGCGCTGGCGGACTCGTAAGGAGCGGCGCGCGGCGGCTCGCAAGGCGTTGTCTGAAGGTGTTTAGTGGGGGCTAGTAGCCCTCTGCCCCCTCCACCAACTCCCCACGCGTCAAATTTAGAATTCTGTCCATCCGTCCAGCCAGCCGTGTGTCATGGGTTACCACCAGAAAGCTCGTCCCCAGCTCTCTATTGAGCTCCAGCATCAATTCGTACACCCGTCCCGCCGTCTCCTCATCCAGATTACCCGTAGGCTCATCGGCCAATACCACCGCAGGCCGTGTCACCAACGCTCTGGCAATGGCCGCGCGTTGGCGCTCACCGCCAGAGAGTTCGGCCGGCTTATGACGAAATCGCATTCCCAGCCCCACACGCTCCAGCAACGCTTGAGCTTCAACCGCTGCATCTGCTTTGGACATGCCGCGAATCAGCAAGGGCATGCTCACATTTTCCACTGCTGAAAACTCAGGCAACAGATGATGGAATTGATAAACAAAACCCACAGCCTGATTACGTAACCGGCCACGTTCAGCCTGGCTCAACCTGGACATATCCTGCCCGATAACCTGCACAGAACCCGACGTCGGCGTATCCAGGCCTCCCAGCAAATGCAACAGCGTGCTCTTGCCACTTCCCGACTGCCCGATAATGGCAACCCGCTCACCTTTATTAATCCGCAGCGTGACATCCTTGAGCACTTCCACGCTCAGGTCGCCCTGTTCGTATCGACGGCTCAAATGCTGTGCTTCGAGCACGGCTGAGGCCTGCTCTTTTTCAGATTCGTCTTTCAACTCAAGGGGGTTCTTCGCAGGATTATTCATAAGCCAACGCCTGCGCAGGGTCAGTACGCGATGCACGCCATGCCGGATACAAGGTAGCCAGCAGCGACAAACCAAAAGCCATGATGCCTACTTTAATCACATCGCTGTGACGAAGATCCGAAGGCATCTCATCAATGTAATACACCTCCGGATTCAGCACTGGCCCGGTAAACTGCTCGATAAACGGCACTACCACATCAATGTTACTGGCCAGCGATATACCGCCAATCAGACCGGCAACAGTGCCCACCACACCTATCAAGGTACCTTGGACAATAAAGATCACCAGCACACTGCCAGGGGATGCACCTTGCGTGCGCAAGATGGCAATATCCGCCTGCTTGTCCTGTACCAGCATCACAAGCGTTGAAATAATATTGAACGCAGCCACCGCTACAATCATGGACAGGATGATGAACATCATCGTCTTCTCCATTTTCACCGCCAGAAAGTAGTTAGCGTTTTGTTGCGTCCAGTCACTCACATAGTTATCGAAACCCAGCTGCTGACGCAGATCTGAAGCAACCAAGGGAGCACGACCCGTGTCTTCAAGCTTCAGTCTAACTCCGGAAAAACCCTCACCCATCTTCAACAGCCTGGCGCTGTCGGTGGCATGCATGACCGCCAGATTTCGGTCGAACTGGAACATGCCAAAACGAAACACACCTGTTACGGTGAACCGCTTGATGCGCGGCACAAACCCCATCGGGGTAACGCTCGCCTCGGGCGTAATAACCATCACCCTGTCACCTGCAATAGCTCCCAGATAACTGGCTAGATCAGCACCCAGAACGATGCCAAACTCGCCAGGCTGGAGTGCCTCATCCAGGGAGTCAGCTTGCTCCAGTTTCTCAGCCAGTTCTGACACCTGACTTTCCTGATCAGGCAAGATTCCGCGGATCAGGGCGCCCGTGGAACGTCCAGCATGCACAAGCATGACCTGCCCCTCTACATACGGAGCTGCACCGATAACCTCAGGGTGGTCCGTGGCGATAGAGGCAATACTTTGCCAATCCTCAATGGGTGGACCAAGCCCCGTTACCGTAGCGTGCGATGAGGCACCGATAATCCGCTCACGCATCTCTTTTTCGAACCCGTTCATCACTGATGTGACCGTGATGAGCGCGGTCACGCCCAGAGCGATACCCAGTATCGACACCAAAGAAATGAAGGAGATGAAGTGATTTCGCCGTTTGGCCCGCGTGTAACGTAGCCCCACGAACAGTTCGTATGGTTGAAACATATTACTGTAGAGCCATGCAAAGGCCGGAAGGTTCGACTGGATTATCCGCACTGGCAACTGCCGGCGCGTGCGTAGTGTAGTGAAGTACGAGCCTGTACGGTTGAAACGATTGCGCAGCAGTGCCCGATAAGACCACCATGGCGCGCAGGTTCGCAAGCGCAAGATATGGGACAATTGGCTCCCACGAGTCTCAAAAGAACGATTTGCAGACCTTTTACGTACCTAATTGCTCAAAACACCGTGCGCACACTGCTGTTACGTATCGCCGGTATATTCGCTCGAGCAGCCATCAACAAAGCCTGCAATTTTTTGACCGAATATCCACTATCAAGCTGAGGTTTTATCCGTAGTGCCAGACGTCCCTGCAATGTTAGTCTCCAACACCCTGATCAACGCGACGCGCTGGGGCAAGCTGTACGGCTCCTCAGAGTCACTGGCCATCGCAGAATACGCCGCCTCACATGATGGCCTCTGCGTGGTGGTTGCGCCCAGCACCTCCGAGCTCCTTCACCTGGAGGTAGAGCTGCAATTCTATGCGGGCGAGCAGACACCTGTGCACGTGCTGGGGGATTGGGAAACCCTGACTTACGATCGCGTGTCCCCCCATCAGGACATCATTTCACAGCGCATTCGCACTCTATATACCCTAGGAGACACGCAGCGCGGCATCTTGCTACTCACGGCTGCCGCGCTCATGCAACGCCTGCCACCCCGTAGTTTTCTCGACCAACATGCCCTGATAATCAGGACGGGCGATACGCTGGCTTTAGCCGACTTTCGTGTACGCCTGGTAGAGGCTGGCTATCGATTGGTTACCCAGGTTGAAGAACATGGCGAATTTGCCGTGCGTGGCTCCATCCTCGATATATATCCGATGAGCAGCAACAAGCCATTAAGGGTGGAGTTTTTTGATGATGAAATAGAAACCATCAGAACCTTCGATGTGGATACCCAACGCGGTTCCGAGAAAGCAGATTTCATCGAGCTACTTCCTGCTCATGAGTTTCCATTGAACGAGGAAGGCATTGCCTTATTCCGCCGCCAATACCGAAACAGCTTCGCTGCGGAAAGCAAGAATACGCCGATTTACAATGAGGTTAGTGAAGGACGCGCGCCCTCTGGCATTGAGTACTACATGCCTTTGTTCTTTGAAGAAACAACATCCCTCTTTGCCTATCTGCCTGATACTGCCAGCTTCATCATGGTGGATGGTGCAAGTCAGGCTTTAACACAGTTCGAAGCCAACACAGCCGACCGGTACGAGCAACGACGCCATGATGTTGAGCGCCCTATTCTTGCACCCGAAGAACTCTATTTAAGCAGTGAAGAAATAACCCAAAGGCTTGATAAGCTAAGCACCAGACACACACAGCGTTTCGAAATTGAATCGCCGACAGAAGATACTGTCAACGCTCCAACAGACGCACCCGGACTCTTCCCGGTTGAGCCTCGTGGTGAACGTCCGATGGGCGCACTGCAGGATTTTCTGGGCAAGTTTCCGGGCAAAGTTCTTTTTGTTGCAGAATCCACCGGCCGACGAGAAGCTCTGCTGGATCAGCTTGTCGGCAACCGACTCAAACCCGAAACCGTAGATAGCTGGCAAGCGTTTCTTGCCAGCGAACGCAATCTTTGCCTGACCACCGCGGCCATTGATCGCGGACTGCAATTGCCCGATGCCGGTATCGCCGTGATCACCGAGAACCAGCTGGGTTCGGGTCGCATCAAAAGGCGCGAACGCCGCAGACCGACACGCGATTCTGAAAGCATCATTGCAAATCTAACCGATCTGAGTATCGGTGCTCCGGTAGTACACATCGATCATGGCGTTGGACGCTATCAAGGCATGACCACCTTGACAGTAGGCGATGTCAGCAACGAGTACCTCACCATCCATTATGCCGGCGATGACAAACTCTACGTGCCTGTTGCCTCTTTGCATCTGATCAGCCGCTACGCCGGCGCCAGTGAGGAGTCAGCTCCGCTGCATAAATTGGGAACCGACACCTGGCAGAAGGTGCGAAGAAAAGCGGCTGAGAAGGCGTACGATGTCGCTGCTGAACTACTAGAGATTCATGCTCGACGTGCTGCCCGTAAAGGTTTCGCCTTCCCGAAGAATTCAGACAACTATGCTTTGTTCAGTGAAGCGTTTCCGTTCGAAGAAACACCTGATCAGTTGAGCGCCATCGAGGCCGTTGTAGAGGATCTTCGCTCTCAACAACCAACCGATCGCGTTGTGTGCGGCGATGTCGGCTTTGGCAAAACAGAAGTCGCCATGCGCGCAGCTTTTGTGGCCGTGGACGCTGGCAAACAGGTAGCGGTATTGGTGCCAACGACCCTGTTGGCCAAGCAGCATCATCAGAACTTTCTTGATCGATTTGCAGACTGGCCGGTGCAGATTGAAGCGATGTCTCGATTTGAGACCCCCAAAGAACAGAAGGCCATCATGAAGAAGCTGGCCAGTGGTGGCGTCGACATTATTATTGGCACGCACAAGCTGTTAAGCAAGGACATCAAATATCACAATCTCGGCCTGGTGATCATCGACGAAGAACATCGTTTTGGTGTTCGCCACAAGGAACACATGAAGGCACTGCGCTCTGAGGTAGATATCGTCACACTCACCGCCACCCCCATACCGCGAACGCTGAACATGGGACTTGCCGGCATGCGTGACTTATCCATTATTGCCACACCTCCTCAACACCGGCACGCTATCAAGACCTTTGTGGGGGAGTGGTCTGATGTGCAGATCCGTGAGGCTTGTGAGCGTGAGCTTGCACGTGGTGGTCAGGTGTACTTTCTGCACAACGAGGTTCAGACCATTGAACGGATATCGGAAGACCTTGAACGTATCGTGCCCGGAGCAAAGGTTAACTATGCCCACGGACAAATGCGCGAGTCCGATCTTGAACAAGTCATGAGCGACTTCTATCACCAGCGCTTTAATATTCTGGTGGCAACGACCATCATCGAAAGCGGTATCGATATCCCCAGCGCCAATACCATTCTTATCAACCGCGCAGACAAACTGGGACTGGCACAATTGCACCAATTGCGTGGTCGCGTGGGCCGTTCCCATCACCGTGCCTACGCCTACCTTATTACACCGCCAAAGGGTTCCATGACATCAGATGCTGAAAAGCGTTTGCAAGCGATAGAATCCCTGGAAGATCTCGGTGTTGGATTCACCCTGGCAACCCACGATCTTGAAATACGCGGAGCGGGCGAGCTACTGGGTGAGGGCCAAAGCGGGCAGATTCAGGAAATCGGTTTTACCTTGTACAGCGAATTGCTGAACCGAGCGGTGAAAGCCCTGAAAGAAGGCAAGTTACCAGACTATGACAAACCGCTAGCGCAAGGCACAGAAGTTGATCTTGGTGTACCCGCCCTGCTTCCTGAGGACTACGTGCCCGATGTGCACCAGAGGCTTATCCTCTACAAGAGAATCTCACACGCACCGGATAGTGAAGCACTGAGAGATCTGAAAATAGAGTTGATTGACCGCTTCGGACTATTACCTCAACAAACCGAAAGACTCTTTGACGTCATGCGATTGCGTCAACGCTGTGAAGCGTTGGGTGTGGAACGTCTCGAGTTAAACCCTGGTGGTGCACGGCTGGTGTTTGCCAATGATCCGAAGATTGACCCCATGGCACTGATACAGATCATTCAGCGTCACAGCGATATCTACAAGTTCGATGGCAAACAGATTCTGCGCGTCATCAAACCGTTTGAAGAATCAGAGCAGGCGCAGGGTTTTGTAGATGAGCTGCTCGATACGCTGGCACTACCTGCAGCTGCTGCATAGCGGGTATATGATTCTCTATGGCATACGCAACCGCTAAGAGTCTGAACGAAGGTGCAATTCCTGTTGTCGATATGACTTCGCTGCGGGATGGCTCTGATCCTGACTCTGTAGCGCAGCAGCTTCATTCGGCAAGTCAGGGATTAGGCTTTATCTATATCAAAGGCCATGGCATACCAGACGAGGTACTAGAGGGTGCACGACGATCCGCCCTTGCGTTCTTTCGCACGCCTGCAGAGATGAAGCAAACCATTAGAATATCCAGCGCACACCGCGGCTGGTTACCCATGGGCGGGGCAAAAATGCAAGACGATGCCCGCAGCGATCTCAAAGAAAGCCTTGTCTGGGGCTATGAAAATTTACCGGGTATGACGCTGGACGACCACCCCTTTCGTGGCAATAACCAATGGCCCGCTGACCCGCCTGATCTGTCGCAGCATGCCATGGACTGGTTTGATGCTGCGAGCGAGGTAGCCCATTACTTGCTCAAAGGATTTGCACTGGGGCTGGGCCTGACCGATGATTTCTTTGTTCGAACAGCAGACAAACCCCTCAGCCGAGCATCCTGCGTGTACTACCCTGCACAACCTTCAACCATGGGCACTGAACAATTCGGAGTGGGACCACACACCGATTTTGGCGTGCTTACCGTATTGTGCCAGGACGATACGGGCGGACTGCAAGTCCAGGATATCAACGGCGAATGGCTTCAGCCACCGCCCATCGACGGCACACTCATCGTCAACGTCGCTGACCTGTTATCACGTTGGACCAATGGCGCCTACAAATCTACGCCACACCGTGTTGTCAACAGCTCGGGACGCGAGCGCCTGTCGCTGGTACTGGCGTTTGACCCTAATCCGGAAACGCTGATTGATGCTTGTGATGTCTTTGGAGGTGAGTGCGACGATTCAGAGCCTCCGATAAGTTGCGGAGATTACTTGTTATGGCGCTTTGGCAAGGCCTTTTCTTATCGGAAGATCATGAAATGACAGCCTGGATCAAGATGATTAGCGATTCCGAAGCCGATGGACCGTTGCGCCAAGTGCTCGATGAAGCTCGGACACCACATGGAACGGTAGATAATGTTATGCGCGTGCACTCGCTACGCCCTGCCACCATGCAAGGACATGTGGCACTGTATCGGGCTGCATTACACAACGATGCGAATACGTTGCCCACCTGGCTACAGGAAACCCTGTCATCGTATGTGTCTATCCTTAACGATTGCCCCTACTCACTGGCAAACCACTGGGCCAATGCACGACACCTTATCGGTGATACCGAGCGCGCCGATGCTGTTGAGAAAGCACTGCATTCCGGAGTACTGGAACCAACATTCAGCGGGCAGGAACTGGCTCTGCTCAATTACACACGCAAGCTGACATGCAAGCCACAGAGCATGGTGGAGGCGGACGTCCAGGCACTTCGCAACACGGGACTGGATGATGGCGAGATCCTGGAGGCCAACCAGATTGTGGCTTATTTCAATTACGCAAACCGATTATTGAATGGTTTAGGGGTAAGCACCGAAGGTGATGTGGTGGGGTATTACAAGGCTACTAAATAGGAAATAGGCGTGAGCAGTAACCCTCTAACTCCAGAGCAGCCTGCCTTTAGAGACTGAAAGTGGCAATAAACATATCAGAACCAGCGCGTGCTGAAACAGCTCTGACCCGAGTCACTCCACCAAAGCGTATTTCAGCATCACCACCGACGATAGCATCAGCATCAATGTGAAGATTAGCAGGCGAGACAAACTCACCATCATAGACCATCAAACATTCAGCAAAGAATGCTGGTACATCAGTTTCATTGCCTGCATCTGAAGTAGCTTCGGGCAATCACCAGCTGCGCATCTCGAAGAGCGGAAAAGTTTACCGCGACGGGATGGTTGGCTTTTACGGTTGCTAACGCTGAGGCCTCGCCCTCACGAAATTGTTTCAGCAACGTCTTGGCCTGTTTTTTCAACAGGATAATACTGGGCCGATCTGGCAGGGAATGGGTCATCGAGACCTCCTTTCATCTATGCCCGAGTCCGCGATAGCAGGCTGAAAAGAGGTTACGTTCAGCTTGGCAACGCTAGAATGGGATAGTCCCTTGCCGCGGACGGGAGGCGCTTCAACTGCGCACTGTTTCAAGCATTATCAGATTTTTTTAACGCAGCGCTATTTTCGACAATTCAGCACACTCACTGCAAAGTCAGCGTGTCGGGTGAAGGCAGCGGCTTTTCAAATACAGTGGACAGTAGCTCGCGCACACTCGCCATCGACAGTGCGTCCTCGGTTTCACCAGGCGCCATACCAAGCGTGAACAATGGAACGGGTAAACGATCCAGCACAGCCGGGTTATCACTGACAAAGTGCACGGGCACATGCGCATTAGGAGCCCAACCTGAAATAATACTGGCTGGTTGATGATCCCCCACAACGATAAACAACGCGTCATTTCCATAGCGTTCCAGGTATTCGCCAACGGTTATCAGGGTTTGATCCACCGACTGTCCGTACATGTCCTGCGCTTGCTCACGATCAGACCAATCCAGCGGCTCACCATGGCGTTGACTTCCATCGAAAATCGATCCGTCACCTACCTCATCCCAGGGAACACGCTTTGCCAGTGGTGTCCAGGGTGCGTGCGAACCCAACAGGCCGATATGGCCAGCCACAGGTTTTTGTGCAGACTGGCGAACCATGCGCTCGAAAGCGGACAACGTGTACTGATCGGGCATAGTGACGTAACCAAACCCGACGCCTTGATATTGCATGCTAGAAGAATCAAGGAACTGGTCCACGTCATACCATGCGCCTTCCACCCATGGAGCCTTGGCAACAGGGAGTAATACGGTGCTCTGCCAGCCTGCGTGACGAAACAGTGACCACAACGGAACACGCTCTGATGTGATGAGACGATCAAAACGAGCATGGTTCGTCAACGACAGCCCTGACGATAATGTGGCATGTGCAAGCCAGCTGCGTCCACCGCGCACCGGTGAATCGAGCCAGCCACTTCTAACATGCAAATCGGCATTGTCCAGCTGTTGATCCATCTCCATGTAGCGCTTCGCTGCAATACCTGCAAAGCGCTCATCGTCAACAAAGCTGCGACCATAGGACTCGACAAACAGGACAATCACATCCAGACCATCCAGAGCTTTGAAACTCGGCATAGCCGTACCTGTCAAAGGATCATCCGCCAATGCAATCGCGAATTCCTGTTGATCGATAACGGAGCGATGGGCGTGAGCAATACGGCTGGCAAGCTCTTGCGCACTGACCGCTTTTATGGGCAAACTTGAGTCAAAGAGTTGATGAGAGCCTAATCCGATCGACGCAGCGACTGTGATCAACGCAGCTGCTGCCAGCGTTTTGGATCTGATCGTCACAGGCAGTCGGTGCAAATAACCAAATCCACGGTACAACGCGATACTTATCAGCACAATGGCAAGCAGCGCGACGCCAAGAAACGTCAGGGCCTCGGCTTTACCGATAGTCTTGGCAGCCACCACCCAGCCCTGACCAATCAGGTGCCACTCTGCCAATGGGCTGAATGCTCGGCCGAAGGCGATTCTGGATGTGATGTCTGCTGCACGTAGTAGCACCAGAGCAGCAAGGGCGACGATGATCAAAAAACGCGCTGCGTTGAACGCAAGGCCCTTCAATAACAACAACACAACAAGCGTTGCCGGAAGCTCCAGAGGTAGCCACAGAAACTGCGTTGCCGTGAAATCTGTTGGCTTACCCGGAAACAGCAGCAACAAGTGAAAAGCTACAAGGGTCAGCAACAGGATGAACACTGTTGGACGAGACATTGATTGATCTTGATTCATTAGCTACAAGTGACAGGTGTTACACACTGCGGCGGAAATCAGAATCAACGCACAATGTCTCCAAGCGATTAGCGCTTACTCGACAAATGGTCGGCAATTGCTTTCACATTACGAATGCTTATCGACCAGCGATTGTCTGTTGGGTTCAAAAAATTTACCGACGACGACGGTACACACGCACGCACTTCAATAATAAGCACGGCAGTTTGCACTAAAGCCAGCACAATAGCGGGATGTCAAAAGGTATTCTGCGAACCAGCGCGCGGTTAGAGTCAGCGCGCGGTTTGCCGTGCGCCACTCGCTCACTAAGAGTCTGTGTGTCTCTAAGAGTCTGTGTGTCTCCTAGCCTAATTCCAGCGTCGCTACCCCGAACAGGCGCGCAACATCTATCGCAGGTACATGGCCCTTGTACATCCTGGCGGTATCAAAAACGGACGCCAGCCCCAAAGACTCCATGATCGCAACGGACGTGTTGTTAGCGGATGGAACATCAATCATCACGTTTTCACTCCCACAGATGTCGACCACGGGCTGTAAAAGTGCCATCGCGGCAGCCTCAGAATCTGCCAGCCATGGCCCGACCTTGAAACCATCACCACATTTTCTCAGACCCACAACGCCCATTAGCGAGTCACCCACCTGAGCCATGAACAGATAGCGCGAATCGTGTGTCTCCAGCCAGCTGTTGAACAACGTCGTTCGTTCAAATCCACCAATGAGCGCATCGTACTGGACAATCTTTCCGACATCGCCTGCAGTTGCTCGACAAATGTGTACCTGCCTGTCACGGCTGGCTGCGCCAGAGGACTGTTCGGGCAAAACAAGCACGCCGCTGAAACGCTTATTGCCAAAACAATAATCAAAACCTGACTTTTGATAATTTGATTGTTGATCCACTACGCCATCAAGCCCGATGACGTGCCCTTCTGTTGTAGCAAGAGCCGCCTGCCAGGTAGCCAAACCCACGCCACTGCCTCGATATTCAGGCAAGCATAAATAGAGACCCAGGAACGCATGCTTCGACGTGTGTTTGACCACACTGACACCCGCCACAGGAATCTCATCAATTATCGTAATGAAAAAGCCAGAAGGGTCGGTTGCATGAAACAGCGCTTTATCATCGATACCAGGGTTCCAGCCTTCCTTAGCGGCCCATGCCAGGAGTATACCCACCTCATCCAGCGTTGCTACTCGCGTATGCACTGACGATCTGTGTTTAGTCATTGTTGAGCGCCTCCCTGGCGCCAGTAGCTTGTCAAGGACACCGTGTGATGCTCACGGAATCTTCTGGCAGACCACTGGCTGTTGTTGGTATGAAGTTTGACACATGTAACCTACACGGGTAATTTACCGCCTATCCGCGACATTTTTGCATCATTTTCGTGCAACTGGAGATATAGCCGATCCATGATAGAGCAAGCGACAGGGACTAACGGTAAAGTCCTGGAACTTATTCAGGTTACAAAGCGTTATGGTCGGAACGCAATAGCCGTCGATCGCTTTTCCCAGCGCTTTGAAGCCGGCACCTACGTTTGCCTTCTCGGTCCGTCGGGATGTGGCAAAAGTTCAACACTGCGCATGATTGCAGGTCACGAGGATGTCACCAGCGGCGACATCAAGCTCGATGGCGAATCGTTGATCAGCAAATCCCCGGCACAACGTGGCACCGCCATGATGTTTCAAAACTACGCACTTTTCCCGCATCTGTCGGTGCTGGACAATGTTGCTTTCAGCTTGCGCATGGCTGGCGTGAGCCGCGAGGAGCGCCATGCCAGAGCCAATGAACTTCTGGATCTGGTGCACATGCAGGAGTTTGCGTCACGCCTGCCTGATCAACTCTCAGGTGGTCAACAACAGCGGGTCGCTTTGGCCAGAGCCCTGATCACTGAACCTTCCGTGCTACTGCTGGATGAGCCGCTGTCTGCTCTAGACCCCTTCTTACGCGTTGCCATGCGCAGTGAGCTGTCACGCCTGCAACGCGAACTTGGCATCACCTTTATTCATGTGACGCACAGTCAGGATGAAGCACTGGCACTGTCAGATCACATTGTGCTGATGAACAACGCTGTCATTGAACAGGCCGGTAGCCCAAGTGACATTTTCAACCTGCCTCAAACGGACTTCGTCGCACGCTTCATGGGTGGCCACAACGTCGTCACCATTGATGGCCAACTCAGCGCACTGCGCAGTGACAAGACAGCGCTAGTCACCGAAACGGCGGGGGCAATGACCCTGTCGACAACCGTCGAGCACGTTGAGTACCTGGGCAGAACGGTCAACATCACCGTGCGAGATGCTCAACAGGGCCCACTCGTAGTCTCTATCAGCGATGAAAAATATCAGCAACGCCGGTGGCGCCCCGGTGAGTCAGCAGGTGTGCAATGGAATGCTGAGGACCTGCATCCGGTAAGACTCAGCAGCGCGTCGTAGGCTGGATGCGATAGAAACTACGACTTGGCTTAATGATGACCTTGTACACCCGCAGTGACCCGATCAAATCTGTTGCAAGGCAATAATCAAAAAGACTTTACCCAGTACGACCTCCATTTCAACCCACCCATAACGTAATCCTGAAACAACTGAGGAAACAGCGATGAACGACAGTTCCAACATCAAACAACTTCAATCACTTGGACCTAAAGGGGCAAGTCGACGAAAATTGCTCAAAGGTGCCGCAGCAACAGTTGCCGCAGGCACCATCACTGGCGCGCCCATGATCTGGGCGCAGAATATCAAAGACGTCACTCTGCGCCAATTCGGTACCGGGGTATCCAACCTGAATGATGTGGCCAACAAAGTCAAAGAGGATCTTGGCTTTACACTAGAGATGACCGCTCTGGATTCGGATTCGGTTGCTCAACGCGCCGCCACACAACCCAATTCGTTTGACATAGCAGACATCGAATACTGGATATGCAAGAAAGTGTGGCCTGCGGGCAATCTGCAGGCCATGGACACCTCCAAGATTGCAAACTACGACAAGATCGTGGGCATTTTCCGCGACGGCAAACTAACGCCTAACAGCACCATTGCACAAGGTACCGCGCCACACACAGTTGGGTTTGTTGACGGCCCCGAGGGTAAGTCCTTCGTCAATGAAGAATCAGGCTGGATGACGCTCATCCCCACTATCTACAACGCAGACACGCTTGGCATACGGCCCGATCTCATTGGCCGTGAGATCAACACCTGGGCGGAATTGCTAAATCCTGAATTCAAGGGCAAGGCATCCATTCTGGATATCTCTTCCATCGGCATCATGGATGCAGCCATGGTGTGTGAAGCCATGGGTGAGATCAGCTACGGTGATAAAGGTAACATGACGCGTGAAGAGATCGACAAGACCATGGACATCTTTATCGAGGCGAAGAAAAACGGTCAGTTCCGCGCTTTCTGGAAGAGCTTTGATGAAAGCGTCAACCTCATGTCCTCAGGTGAAGTGGTTATCCAGTCCATGTGGTCGCCGGCCATTACAGCCGTTCGATCAAAAGGCATTCCATGTGTATATCAGCCTTTGAAAGAAGGTTATCGTTCATGGGGCGGTGGCATTGGCTTGTCCAAGAACCTCTCCGGACTTGAACTGGATGCAGCTTACGAATACATCAACTGGTATCTGGACGGCTGGGTCGGTGGTTATCTGATGCGTCAGGGTTATTACTCGGCGGTACCCGAAACTTCCAAGAATTTCATGAGTGATAATGAGTGGGGCTTCTGGTTCGAGGGAAAACCTGCCACTGAAGAAATCGTCAACCCGCAAGGCGTTGTCTTAGAACAGCCTGGTGCGGTGCGTGACGGTGGTTCATTTCAGAATCGCATGGGATCAGTTGCATGCTGGAACGCCGTTATGGATGAGAACCAGTACATGGTTCGCAAGTGGAACGAGTTCATAGCGGCTTAAAGGAACAATCACCATGGCTCACTCAGGTGCTTCGAGAACGTTGAAAAGCTGGCTGCTGGTCAGCCCGCTAACGGCGATTCTTGGTCTTTTTTTATTGGTACCTGTGGTGGTCATCGTCATGGTGAGTTTCTGGGGTAGTAGTGCCTTCAGCTACTACCCCGCCTTTGTTTTTGAAAATTACGAGTTTCTGCTCACCTCACAAGTAACGCTGAGCGTTTACATCAAGACACTGCTCTTCACGTTTATCACCTGGACGTTCTGTCTTGTCATCGGGTTCACGGTTGCCTACTTTCTGGCATTCCATATTCACAGTCTTACTCTGCAGATTTCATTGTTCCTGCTGTGTACGATTCCTTTCTGGACATCCAATATCATTCGCATGATTTCATGGATTCCCTTTCTGGGGCGCAACGGTATTGCCAACACCACGCTGCAACAATGGGGATGGATTGATGAGCCGCTTGAATGGTTATTGTTTTCTGATTTTGCCGTTATCCTTGCCTTTGTACATTTATTCACGCTGTTCATGATCGTGCCGATTTTCAACACCATGATGCGTATTGATCGCTCACTGATCGAAGCGGCGCGTGATGCCGGTGCCAGCAGTCGCCAGATACTGCAACATGTCATCATCCCGCTCACTAAGCCAGGCATCATGATCGGTTCTATTTTTGTTGTCACACTGGTCATGGGGGACTTCATAACAGTCCGCTTCATGAGTGGCGGACAAAGCGCCTCAGTGGGGCGGATGATTTCCAATGAAATTGGTCTACTGCAATACCCGGCAGCCTCGGCAAGTGCGGTCATATTGCTTATCACTGTCCTGTTGATGGTAGCCACCATGCTGCGCATGGTTGATATTCGCAAGGAGTTATAACGATGGCAAAACGCGGATTGAGTTTTTACCTGCTAGCGGCGTTTTTCACTTTTTTTGTCATCTTCCTGTACGGGCCTACAATAACCATTGCCATATTGTCGTTTCAAGGACCGCAAGGAGGCCTGACGTTCCCGATGAACGGAACATCGCTTCATTGGTTTCGCAACTTGTTTGAACAACAGGCGGTCGGTGATATCTGGGGTTCTTTTCGGCGTTCAATGGCATTAGGTCTGATCGTGATGGTCGTGACCGTGGTGGTCTCTGTCATGGGCGGTCTTGCTTTCCGTCATCGATTCCGTGGATCAACGGTACTGTTTTATGTGGTCATTACCAGTCTGATCATTCCATCCATTTTGATATCACTTGGTGTTGGCATCCTGTTCAACCTGCTTGATTGGGATGTGCACTGGGCAACCTCAGGACTGGGTAGCCAACTGACATGGACACTGCCTTTTGGCCTCCTGATCATGTTTGCGGTTTTTAACCGCTTTGATGCATCCTTCGAGGAAGCTGCACGGGATCTTGGTGCGACGAACTGGCAGACACTCAAGCATGTTGTGTTGCCCATCATCGCCCCCAGCCTGATCGGTGTTGCGCTGTTTGGCTTTACCTTATCGTATGACGAATTTGCCAGAACCCTGTTAACAGCAGGCACCTACAACACCTTGCCACTGGAAATTTATGGCATGACCACCAGCGTCACCACACCCGTGTTGTATGCGCTGGGCACGCTCACTACGGTCTTCTCGTTTATCATGATCGGGTTGGCATTGTTGCTGGTGTGGCGAAGCCGCAAAGCATCGGGGTTGAAGTAATGCCACGGTTTCTGTTTATTAACCCTAACACCACACAGTCTATGACTGACAAAGTGCTGGAAGCCGCAAGAGCTGCTGCTGGGGCAGATGTCATTGTTGATGCAGCGACCTCTCCTCATGGCCCAGCGTCCATTCAGGGACCTGAGGATGGCGATGCTGCATTACCTGGACTGCTTGAAGCACTACGCGCTGGTATCGAGACGGAGTATGACGGCTACGCCATTGCCTGTTTTGACGACACAGGGCTCGATGACTGTCGTGCCTTGACGGATAAACCCGTGGTGGGCATCGGACAGGCAGCGTTTCATGCAGCGATAATGCTGTGCGAGAATTTTTCAGTGGTAACGACGCTGGCAGTTTCAATTCCGGTCATCGAGGAAAACATCCAGCGTTTCGGTCTGGCCGGCAACTGCAAGCGTGTGCGAGCCAGCGATGTACCGGTGCTGGCACTCGAAGAGCCAGGCAGCTCTGCCGAGCAACAGATTTCGGATGAAATTGCAGTAGCAATCAAAGACGACGGTTGTGCCTCCATCGTGCTTGGCTGTGCTGGCATGGCGCCACTGGCTGCACGCTTGTCAGCCCGTCACACCATCCCTGTGATTGACGGCGTTGTGGCAGCTACCGGGGCCCTGACCATGTTGCACGCCGTGAAGCAATCCATGATGTGAGTTTGCAGGTCGGCCGCGGCATTCGCGCTGCGACAGGTATGCCGCTGCAAATGCCCGACCACATCCTGGGCCGCGACAGGCGAGACACCAGCGATTCGTCGTAGAATATCGGCATTACCGCCGCATATTGACGAGACGCCCATGTTTTCCAAGCAACGCCTGATATCCGCCATTGCTGCGCTTGTCCTGCTGTCCTGCACTGGCATCGCTCATGCCAGAGACTATTTGATAG
Organism: uncultured Granulosicoccaceae bacterium; assembly: GCA_964352535.1. Classification (GTDB taxonomy): domain Bacteria; phylum Pseudomonadota; class Gammaproteobacteria; order Granulosicoccales; family Granulosicoccaceae; genus Granulosicoccus. Next base: position 26,398 of record CAYGSW010000015.1, read on the forward strand.
AAGTTGTCATATTTGAAACACTGGCCGGGCAGGATCTGAGCGCCGGTGGGCTGTACTTTCCACGCATTGAAGACAGCCTTCGATTGGGTTCGGAAGCCGCGATAGCTCAAGGGTTTTTGCCGGTAGAACAGAACCTGGCTCTGACGGAAAACGCTGCGGACATTGCAGCCTCCAGCGCCTACCGCCTGCTACGCCATCTTGCCTGGCGCCAGCCCGGATTGGACGATAATGAAGCAAAAGCGATTCGCGTAGCACTGGGAGACGCCGTGCCACTATTCCTGCCCGAAGATCTGCGCCCCTACCCTGAATTCTATCCAGCCGCTGCCAATCCCACTCCCGACCTTACGCAATCCATTAGCACCACGGTGGTCAACGGAACCATCAAGGTACGGCTTGGACGATTCCTGCATATGGACGCCAGACTCGCCTTTACTGATGAACTCAGTGGACAAAGTTTCAGGTTGGCGCAAAGCCGCAAGATGCGAAGCGGTGAATTGCACTATATCGACAACCCCCGGTTCGGCTTGCTGACGAAAATCACGCCACTGGATGATGTGGTGGGTACCGCAAATGTGGACGACTCCACAGACAGTGCCGTTACAGCCCCGGAATAGCAACAAACGGATGACATCCCGCCGATCTATTCAGTCAAGGTTCAGTGCTGGCGGCTTAATCTAGCCTCTGAAGTGGCATTCTTGCCACCGGGAAACCCTCAGGAGTGACTATGAACGCGAAGACTTGTAAAAATTGTGTCATAAGCTTGCCGGCACTGATCCTAGGTGCTACAGCCGCATTAACGACGTTTGGTGCCAGTGCATCAGACAGATGGGTCGCTACCCAACGCTTTACAGAATATGCTCAGGTGATCGATGTCCAGCCGGTATACAAGAACATTCGCGTGCGTGAGCCACGTCAGGAATGCTGGATAGAAACCACGCAACAAATTGTCGGCTACGAACAACCGCGCTATGAGCGCTACCAGGCAAGTCGACCCGAACAACACCGATCATCCAGTGGTGTTGTTGTCGGCAGTCTGATCGGAGGCGTCATCGGTAACCAGCTTGGTCGAGGACACAGCAGTAAGTCTCGCACCGGAGCGACGATTGCCGGTGCCATCATTGGTGGTGCTGTTGGCAACGAAGCACGCGGCAACCCATCCAGACATCGACGCCCGCAGACGGTGCAAAGGCCCGGTGCACCGATCTACCAGAATGTTGAAGTCGAACGTTGCAAGCGCGTGTCCGAATCACGTCTGGAACAGCGTCTTCAGCACTACGACGTAACCTACAGCTACAAAGGCCGAACGTTCACAACACGAACCAAGCGAGACCCCGGCAGCCAGATCGAGTTGCAAGTCAGTGTCGCGCCTGCCAGGCAATAAGCGCTATTTAATGAACACGGTTGTTTGCACTACCCGAACAAGCACTCAAGCATCCACGTACAGCGTAACCCTAAGACGCCCATTCACACCAACCAGAGAACCGACTTGCTGACACACAAAACCCTTTTTCTGGTTGCAGTCTTGGCTTGTTCAAGCTTGGTAAACCCGGTGCACGCTGCCAGCGCATCAAGTGCTCAACAGGCAGCACAAGTTGCATTGCAGCAAAGTGGTGGAGGAGGCAAGGTGCTGGGTGTCAGCACTGAAGTGGATAGCAATGGCCGCAAGGTATTTGCCGTTAAAGTCCTCAGCAATGGTCGCGTACGGGTAGTTCGCATTCCACAGAGCTAACGCACTGTGTGTCTAACTGAAATACTTTGATAAGGATGTTACGAGCGTGCGAGCACTGGTAGTAGAAGACGAACCCACCCTGCGCGAACAGCTTGTGGACACCTTGCGCCACAATGGCTTTGCTATCGACCAGGCCGGCGATGGTGAGGAAGGACTTTATCTTGCGCAGAACATGCCTCTGGATCTTGCCATCATCGATCTGGGACTGCCTGGTCGAGACGGACTTTCCCTGATACAAAATGTCCGGAAACAGAACCTGAACTACCCTGTGCTGGTGTTGACGGCTCGTGATACCTGGCAAGACAAGGTAGATGGCCTGGAGGCAGGTGCGGATGATTACCTGACAAAACCTTTTCATATGGAGGAGCTTCTGGCACGCGTCCGTGCGCTCCTGAGGCGCACCGGTGGATGGAGCGACTCTGTCATGAAATTCGACAGACTCAGCATTGATACGCGGGCTCAGCAAGTGACAGTTGACGAGCAACTGATCGAACTCACTGCCTATGAATACCGAGTGTTGAGCTACCTGGCCACTAACGGCGGAAAGGTGATCAGCAAAAGCACACTGCTGGATCATCTGTATGATGAGGATACGGACCGCGACCCGAACATTCTCGAGGTATTCATACGCCGGTTGCGCCAGAAGCTGGATCCCGACAAGTCGCTTAATCCGATAGAAACACTGCGCGGCCGCGGCTACCGATTGGCATTGACGCGTTCGGGACTGCAACAGGCACAATCCTGACCAACATCAACATGTTCACACCAACCCGATGATACAAACGCCGTGCAATCCATAACGTCACGGCTTGTTATCGGAACAAGTCTGTTCATTCTCATATTTGTGGTGCTGCTGGCACTCTCCATTTCGTACTCGGTGCATGAGCGTGCGCAGAGCGCACGTTTTGATGCGTTGAAAGGCGTGGTTTACGGGATACTCGGCGCAACCGATATCGACAGTAATGCCTTGCTCACCGTCAATAGCGCAAGCTTGCCGGATGATCGCCTCAACAGTTTCAACGCCAACCTCTACGCTGAGCTGATCGGCAACGACCGCTCAGTGTTGTGGAAAAGCAATTCCACTATTCAGCCTCTACCGCAAACTGTCATACGCCCCATTAACGACTGGATGTTTGAAGAGGTAACCAGCAGCGATGGCGCCGAATTGTTACGCGTGCAGTATGTGATTGCCTGGGAGTTGGAAAATGGCGAAGAGATGCCGTTTATTGTTCATGTCGCAGAAAACGTGGAAGATCTTGCCAGTCAGCTGAAACGCTTTGATCGGGTGCTGTGGCTATCCTTACTCGCCGTGGCACCCATACTGCCTTTGCTGCAGTGGATCATGTTGCGCGTGTCATTGAAGCCTCTGCGTGACATAGGCCTTGAGATTGATCAAATAGAACAAGGTCGTCGAGACGCACTGAGTGAAACTGTTCCCAAGGAATTGCAACCGCTCACAGGCAGCTTGAACACACTCCTGAATTCAGAGCGTCAACGTCATGCGCAATACAAGAATCTGCTGGGTGATTTAAGCCATAATCTGAAGACGCCCTTGTCTGTGCTGCAGAACATTGGGGCGAAAGACACTAATAGCGGGCACAGTATTCTTCAACAAACCGAGTTGATGAAAAGCTCACTGGCACGCTATGCAGAACGCGCTACCCTGAAAACCCCGCGCTACTTGTCTCCGTCTATCAGTGTAGCGCCATTTGTTCAGCGAATTGCACAGTCATTGAACAAGCTCTACGACTCCCCCACCGTTCACTTTGACATACAGATTGGCGACAATTTTACGGTAAGGATGGATGAGGCAGACTTGATGGAGGTGCTAGGTAATCTGCTTGAGAATGCGTGCAAATATGGTGCTCGTCATGTCCACATCGTTGCCGCCAAAGAACGAAGAATGATTACCATCGAGGATGATGGACAAGGATGGCCAGATGGTGACCTATCGCAATTCATACAACGAGGTATACGAGCTGATACGCAAACCAAAGGGCAAGGAATTGGTCTGGCCGCCAGCGACCAGATCATGCGCTCATACGGGGGCAGCCTTGAACTGTTGCGTACAGATAGCGATGGTGCTGGCGTCAGATTGCAATTTTCGTGATCGTAAAATTCGATGCCACTAGCAGCGTAGCGGCGAACTCAACCATCAGTATTTATGGTAGGCGACTTCAGCAATTCATTCAGATAGGGGTGGTGTCCGTGGGTTAGTGTATTTTAGTAGCCCAGAACGATATGGTGTGAGCCTGTTTAGTTTGTAGCTCCGGTAGTGTTGATCCTATCAATCCGTGAAGGCTCATCCCGCCAATTTTCTGCATCATATAATCTTTGCAACGCAAGTCTGTCTATATTATTTACAAGCTCCCATGTTCGAGAGCAGGAGACATTGATGCAAGCCTATCTGTCAACCGCTTGCATTAAAGTCGAGGTTTAGCGCTTATGACAAACGCTTGAAGTACCGCATCAGCTCTCCATCGTAGCCCTGCTTCTCATACAAGGCCCTGGCGCGTGTGTTATTTGCGAAAACATGCAGACTCATGCTGTTTGCCCCTCTTTTAAGAGCAATGGAGTCCATGGCTTGCATCAGCGCCGTACCAATTCCCTGTCCTTCAGCGTCAGTGGATAGCGAAAGAATCTCCACGTGAGCACTCGGATCACCACTGAGTAACTCCTTGCGCATGGTAAGAGCCGCCATACCCAGCACGTGCTCCCCGCTGACAGCAACAATAACTTCAACATCAGGACGTACACCTGTAGCCCATTCAAGGATAAGGTCTCGATCGCCTTGCCAAAGCTCTTCAGACGTACGCCCGTTTGGAACTTCAAAATCTGCCAATCTGGGCAGCAATGCTTCCAGACTGGCAAGATCGTCAGCGGTGGCTACTCTTATTGAATAGTTCATATTCACTCACGGATACGCAATGATGTAACCCAGCCAGCACGCATAATCTTCGGCCTGATCGGTTGCCACATACTCATCGAGCGCTTCGTCCGTCTTGGGATCAAATTTCTGGCGATAGACAACGCTTTTGCTGTAACCGGCCTCCGCCAGTATTTCCCGTAACTCCCGTGCACCCCACACCCGCCAGGTATACGTGAATGCCTTCTTCATCTTGGACTTGTCAGGGAAATGGAAGTGGATATGACATTTGAGCTCATTGGTAATGGCATTGAACTCGGCCTGCTCCCAGATGTATTTGAAACCATCCACCTTGCGTTTTTCTTTCTGAGTCTGATAGCACTCAGAGCCACCAAATACATCAAGAAACAGCAAGCCGTCATCTTTTAACGCTAGCCGCGTCCGCTTGAAATACTCCAGCATGGTGGCACGCTCCTGAAAGAACCAGTAACTGAAGTTGTAAGCTTGCAGAATGTCTACTTTCTTAGTGGTTACCTTGAGCACATCATCCTCGATGAGGTCGATACGCTGCTTCTGATCTTCGGTTAGCTTGGAGATATTGTGCTTCTGGCTCCAGTCGAGCACATCAGGATCAAAGTCCACGGCAACAGCGGTGTTACCTTTACGACGTTTCACCCATTGGCACGACGAGATGGCAGTTCCGGCAAAGTCCTCTCTCATGCTGGCAGGCTTTCGGCCACGGATCCGCTTGAACGTTGTGTCAATAAAATCAAGTTCAAAATCCGGATTCTGCACAGAGGCCTGATACAGCAGATGCTTGTCTGCGGTTTCAGCCATTGTTGGCTTATTCTGTTTCTTTACTGCGCCCATGCGCAACCCCTGCCTTTGCCGTTGCTTGTAACGCTGGCAAGTCTACACTCTGTAGTGCCTGTTTGTATGTCTAAAGGCTTTCAAAGCCAAGCATGTGTTCCACTACACTAATGCTTGATCCCGACGCCACGATTCAACAACGTGAATGCCACCGTACTGAGCACCACAATAAAGGCAACAATAACCAGAAAGCTCGTCCAGATCGGTATGTCACTGGTGCCTAGAATGCCATATCGGAATCCATTGACCATATACAACACTGGGTTGAACAGTGAAACCGTTTGCCAGAAAGGTGGCAGCATGCTAATGGAGTAGAAAACGCCGCCCAGATAAGTTAGTGGCGTCAGTATAAAGTTAGGCACGATGGAAATATCATCAAACGATTTAGCAAAAACAGCGTTGATTAGCCCGCCAAGTGAGAACATCATGGACGTCAATACGGCAATGCCGATAGTGATAACCGGATGAACTGGCCGAATATCCGAAAAGAACAGGGATACGGTTGCCACAAGTGAGCCCACAAGAAGACCTCGCGCCATACCGCCCACTACATAACCGACCACAATGGTCAGGTTGCTGACAGGCGATACCAACAGCTCCTCAATGTAATTCTGCATCTTGGAGCTGAAGAACGAACTCACAACGTTGGAATAGGAATTGATGATGACTGACATCATGATGATTCCCGGTACGATGAAATCGATATAGCGAAAACCGTCCATGTCACTGATGCGCGAACCAATAAGACTGCCGAAAATCAGCATGTACAGAATAGCGTTTATCGACGGCGGCACGATTGTCTGCACCCAGATACGCGCAAAGCGTCGAATCTCTTTCCTGACAATCGTCTGAAATGCAATTCGGTTTACCGCCACAAGATTCAGCGTTTTTACAGAATCTGCGTTGTTGTGAATTACACCATCACTCGCACTCATGAGGCCTCCGTATCTTTATGACTAACCAGGCGCATGAAAAACTCCTCCAGGCGATTGCTTTTGTTGCGCAGGCTTGTCACTTCAATACCTGCTTCTGTCAGGCGTTGAAACAAGGTGTTAACCGTCTCGCCGCGCGGCAGATCCACCTCCAGATGCTCAGCATCCCGCACGCGAATGGTGAAAGGATCCAGAGCAGGGGCGGTTTGCGGATGACCGCGGGTATCCAGCACAAAAGTCTCCAGCATGGAACGGCTCAGCAATTGAGATACGGCGCCCTGCTCAACAATTTCACCTCTATCGATAATTGCCACATTCCGACACAAGGCTTCTGCTTCTTCAAGATAGTGCGTGGTCAGAATTATCGTCGTGCCATGCTGTTCATTCAATTCCTTGAGAAATTCCCACATGGATCGGCGGATTTCCAGATCAACACCAGCTGTTGGCTCATCCAGGATCAACAATCGGGGTTCGTGCACAAGTGCACGTGCAATCATCAGCCTGCGTTTCATTCCCCCTGATAACGCACGCGCCGCAGACTTTCGCTTATCCCACAGGTCGAGCTTTTTCAGGTAGTACTCAGCGCGGCGCAATGCTTCTCCACGCTCGATACCGTTGTAACCCGCCACATTCAAGACAGTCGGCAAGACAGGCTCAAACACATTGAAATTAAATTCCTGCGGCACCAGCCCGATACTCGCCTTGGCCGCTTCCTTATTGACGTCGATGTCATAGTCGAATACTTTCACTGTGCCTGCGCTCTTGTTGACCAGCGAGCAGATGATGCCGATAGCGGTGGACTTACCCGCTCCATTGGGGCCCAGCAGTGCAAAGAAGTCGCCTTCGGGAACGCTCAGATCAATGCCTTTCAAGGCACGCATATCGGAGCCGTAGGTCTTTTCCAGACCGGATATAGACAAGGCATTCATGGAAAGAGCTTACGCTTGGAGCAGCTCTCTAGTTTAACAAGGATTTGGGGTCCCTAAGGCCCGATGAGATCAAAGCGGGCATGCTCTGAAGACACTTCAAACGGATTCGCAATGCTGTAGGCCGCTTTGTATCGACGATAATGCGACTGCACTTTAACCACGTAAGCCTGCGTCTCAGCGAATGGCGGGACCCCGTTGTAACGCCGAACGTTGCCCGGTCCGGCATTGTAGGCAGCCAGAGCCAACTCGAGGTTATCAAATTCTTTTTGTAGTGAGGCCAGATAGCGCACACCTGCACGTACATTCTGAGCGGGATCATGAGGGTCTTTGACACCCAGCCATTTGGCTGTGTCAGGCATGAGTTGCATAAGGCCCTGTGCACCCACGGGAGATAGAGCCTTGTTGTCGAAACAGGACTCTTCGGTGATCACCGCTTTTACCAGCTGCGGGCTGACCTCATACTTCCTGGCATAGGTATTGATCATTTCACGGTATCGGTCTGCACGTCGCGCAACAGCCGTCGGTGTTCTACCCATGCAGCGAACCCGCGCAATAGGTTCAGATGTCTTGTCTTTCCCGTCAAGCGTGCGCCAGGTTATCAACGGTGCCCACGGCCCCGGCGGCGCATATGGAGATGGTCTTGCTCTGTGGTAGGTGCGAATATCCGGAAAACCTACCCCGTGAAACTTGCCTACCTGGGCAGCTCCCTGATCGGCCATCACTCTATCCGGCGAATACACCGATGGTGGCAGCCATATCCTGCTGTTGAGATCACCCAGGATTGTCTGAAGCGGCTGACCTGACGCCAGACTGGCCGGTCGACGTTTTGGCGCTGAAGGTGAGATGACAAAGGTCGGGCTTGTGAGCTTTGCGACATCTGATCTTTCCGTGACACTATCACCGACGAAAACATCAGCTTGAACAGGCCCAGGCTCGGACACGGCCAAAGCTGTTGTCTTGGGAGTGGAGAACCCGACTAACATAGTCGTCACCATGCAAAGCATGGCAACACATGCCGAGTTGGCAGCACCGGTTTTCTGTCGGAGTCTGAATGTCATCGTCGAAAGCTGTACCGTAGTCTCCTGCTCATCCGAAATCGCTTTTGGCGATAAGGTACAAGCCAGCAGGCGGCGTTCATGTGCATTGGCACCTGCCATGTAGAACAGTCATCGTCACAGCAGCCATCAACTTGAGTTATTCTGAGCATGGACGAGATGCTGGCTGCAGAATCAGGGGAGCTGAGAAGACCAAAGATTGCCGCAGCTCAGCCATTGTTGCTCTAGCCGGATTTTTCTGAGTCCAGATCAATGGGCGCTCTGTCCTTCTGCCACAGTACCTCGCTGCCCCCGTCTACACGGGCGATGATACGCGCTACCACAAACAAGAGATCTGACAGACGATTGAGGTACTTCATACTGAACGGTGGGACATCCTCAACCCGTTGCAGGCTGACCACCAGTCTCTCGGCACGGCGACACACTGTGCGCGCAACATGACAATTGGCAGCAGCAAGACTGCCTCCCGGCAAGATAAAGTCCTTGAGTGCAGGCAGTTGATCGTTGAAATGGTCCAGTGTGCTCTCCAGCCAGTCAATGTGTGTCTGCTGAATTGCCTGATGACCGGGGATACACAACTCGCCACCCAGATCAAACAAGTGGTGTTGCACCTCGTGCATGACCCGTTCGACATCAGCAGGAACACCGTGCGCCAGTACCACACCGAGCAACGAGTTAAGCTCGTCAGTGGTGCCGTAGGCTGCAACGCGAGTACCGTCCTTGTCTGTGCGGCTGCCATCGCCCAGGCCCGTGGTCCCGTCGTCGCCAGTTCGAGTATAAATTTTAGACAGTCGGTTACCCATGTGCTCCAGATCTATCGGTACAGTGCGCACACAGTATAATCGTATACACCCCCTTTTTGAGGAATACTTGTGGCATCCAGTCAATCCATTGAAGAAACGCTGTTCAGTAAGATAATCAGAAAGGAGCTGCCTTCAGACATGCTCTATCAGGATGAGCTAGTCACGGCCTTTCGCGATATCAGTCCTCGCCTGCCTACACACGTGCTTATCGTGCCCAACAAGCACATACCGACTGTGGATGACGTCACTGCCGAAGATGAAGCAGCGATGGGGCGTATGCTAACAGTTGCGCGAAAAATAGCACGCGATGAAGGTATCCACGAAAACGGTTATCGCTTGATCATCAACTGCGGTGAGCACGGCCGACAGGAAGTACCGCATATCCATATGCATCTGCTCGGTGGTGATGATGTTGGCCCCATGATAGTCAGGAAATCCTGAGTCCGTGAGCACTTATATCACCACGGATGATCTGCAGCTGGCTGTCGATGCAGCGCTGACGCTTGAGCGCCCTTTGTTGATCAAAGGCGAACCGGGCACAGGAAAAACAGAGCTGGCGCGGGAAGTTGCCCGTCGGCTGGAAGCACCACTATTTAGCTGGCACATCAAATCCACCACGCGTGCGCAGCAGGGACTCTACGAATACGATGCAGTATCGCGCTTGCGTGACTCACAACTCGGCGATGAAAAAGTCGCCGATATCGGCAACTACATCGTCAAGGGCGTTCTGTGGGAGGCTTTTGAAGCGGATCAGCGCGCTGTGGTGCTGATAGATGAAATCGACAAGGCAGACATCGAATTCCCCAATGATCTGCTGCAGGAACTGGACAAGATGTCATTTGAAGTCTACGAAACCCGGCAGACCATCAAGGCAATACAACGCCCATTAATCATCATCACCAGCAACAACGAAAAGGAATTGCCTGATGCTTTCTTGCGTCGCTGTTTTTTTCATTACATCAGCTTTCCTGATCGCCCTACCATGCAGCGTATTGTCGAATCTCATTATCCGTCGATCAAGCACGATTTACTCAAGGCTGCCATGGATGTATTTTTTGACTTGCGAGAGGTTCCCGGTTTGAAAAAGAAGCCCTCTACCTCTGAACTGCTTGACTGGTTAAAACTGATCATCGCCGATGACTTGCCAGCAGAAGCGCTGGGTGCCGACGATATTCGAACAGTGTTGCCGCGCATGCACGGTGCACTCCTGAAAAACGAACAGGATATCCATTTGTTCGAACGAATAATTTTTCTGCATAAACAGCAACAGAACAATCGCTGACGCTGTCGGCTGATCACAAACCAGATTTCAAAGGCATAGCACCAAAGATGTTGCTGGATTTTCATGACAAACTGCGGGCAGCTGGCATTCCTGTCTCACTCACTGAGTGGCTGCTGCTCATGCGCGGTCTGTCCCTGGGGATCGGCACCCTGGATATCGATCGATTTTATGCCTTTGCGCGATTGGCGCTTATCAAGAACGAGGCGCTGTACGATCGTTTTGATCAGGTTTTCTCCTTGTACTGGAGTGGTCAGACGCAGGCCTTCGACGAACTGCTCGATTCATTGAAAACACCCATTCCTGAAGACTGGCTTCGCGCTATGGACAAGGATGCACTCAGTGCCGAACAGAAAGCGCAGGTGGAAGCCATGGGTGGTTGGGACAAGCTCATGGAAACCCTGGCGGAACGCTTGAAAGAACAAACCGAAGAGCATCATGGTGGAAGTCGCTGGATAGGCACTGGTGGAACGTCACCGTTCGGGCACAGCGGGTTCAATCCAGAAGGCATTCGTATTGGCGATGGACCGAGGCGTCAGGGAAAAGCTGTCAAGGTATGGGAGAAACGCCAATTTCGCGATCTTGATGGCGACAAGCAACTTGGCACGCGTAATTTCAAGATGGCACTGCGCAAACTGCGCCGTCTTGCACGCGATGGCAGACCGGATTCGCTGGATCTGGATACCACCATACGCGCAACGGCTGACAACGCAGGCCTGCTGGACATTCACATGCGTGCCGAACGGCAGAACGCGATGAAAGTTCTTTTATTAATCGACATCGGTGGCTCGATGGATTATCACGCACAAGTGTGCGAAACCCTGTTCTCGGCAGCTCGCACTGAATTCAAAAGACTGGACACCTTCTGGTTTCATAACTTCATCTACGAGCGCGTATGGCAAGACAATGCCAGACGCCATACGCTTACAACACCCACCACTGAACTACTGCGCCGCTTCGGCCGTGACCATCGACTGATCATCGTCGGTGATGCCACTATGAGTCCTTACGAGATTGCGGTACCCGGTGGCAGTGTTGAACACTGGAATGAAGAACCTGGAGCGCTGTGGTTGAAACGTTTACAGGTCGCTTTCCCGCATTGCGTATGGTTGAATCCAGAAGCGCGCGACTGGTGGGACAGTACGCCTTCAGTGCGCATGACGCGTGACCTTATGCACAACCGTATGTACCCCCTGTCGCTCGATGGCCTGCAAGAGGCCATT
>CAYGSW010000016.1:0-20570 GCA_964352535.1 uncultured Granulosicoccaceae bacterium
TCTGACTAAAAATCTCACACTCTCGCCTCGATCGTTATTCTCGGACAGCCTCCTAATAGAGTTGGCGGATGCGTGCGATTTGAGCCACAATAGGTGGATTACACTTAATAAAGACAGCAAAAGAGGCAGTGCATGGCCGGACACAGTAAATGGGCCAACATCCAGCATCGCAAAGGTAAGCAGGATGCAAAACGTGGCAAACTTTTCACCAAGCTGATCCGGGAGATCAATGTAGCCGCCAAGATGGGTGGCTCGGATCTGGGCGCTAATCCGCGCTTGCGGTTGGCAGTGGACAAGGCGCTTAGTGGCAACATGACCAAGGACACTATCGACCGTGCGATCAAGAAAGGCGCAGGTGAGCTGGACGATGTAGCCTACGAAGAGAACCGTTACGAGGGCTATGGGGTCAACGGCGTTGCTATCATGGTCGATACTATGACAGACAACCGCAATCGCACCGTTTCTGAAGTGAAGCATGCATTCACCAAGTTTGGCGGCAATATGGGTACCCAGGGCTCTGTTTCCTATCTTTTTGAAAAGCAGGGCATCCTCAATTACCCCGCTGGCACCGACGAAGATCAGGTCATGGAAGCGGCTCTGGAAGCCGGAGCCGATGACATCGTAACCAGCGATGACGGATCTATTGAAGTGATCACTACCGAAGATGCCTTTATGGATGTCAAGGAGGCGCTGGCTGCATCCGGACTGGAGGCTGAGCACTCCGAAGTCACCATGCGCGCTGCGCTGGCTGTTGATCTGGACGTCGAGCAGGGTCAGAAGCTACTCAAGCTCATTGATGCGCTTGAAGATCTTGATGATGTTCAGGACGTCTACACCAATGCAGAGATCCCCGGCGAATCCTACGAAGAGTGACTTCATGAGCGACAAACGCGCCAGTGGTCTGATTCGAGTGTTGGGGATTGATCCTGGATCGGTCATCACTGGCTACGGGCTGATTGAGTCGGATGGGGCTCGCAGTTTTCATCTGGCTCATGGACATATCCGCGTTAAAGGCGACAACTTTGCTGAAAAACTGGGCCATATTCACTCAGCACTGGGCGACGTGATTACCCAGTGGCAGCCGCAGGAAGTGGCTATAGAGCAGGTTTTTCTCAGCAACAACCCCATGTCAGCGTTGAAACTGGGTCAGGCGCGAGGGGCTGCCATCACCGCGGCAGTGTCGCGGCAGCTGCCAGTATCCGAATATGCACCGCGTCTGGTCAAGAAAGTGGTGACAGGTTCAGGCTCGGCAGACAAGAAACAGGTTCAAACCATGGTTCGCGCTTTACTGCAAATTCTGAAGGTGGTGCAAGTGGATGCTGCGGACGGACTTGCCATAGCCGTTTGCCACGCGCACTCCAGGCACATGGCAGGTGTAATAGCTCCGCCTGCACGAAGGCGCACAAAAGGTCGAGGACTGAGACTGTGATCGGACGCCTGACAGGCAAGTTACTGGAAAAAAATCCTCCCTCTCTTCTTATTGATGTTCAAGGCGTGGGCTATGAGGTTGATGCACCCATGTCCACGTTTTATGCATTGCCACAGCTTAACGAGCCAGTCTCCCTGTTTACGCATCTGGTGGTGCGTGAAGATGCGCAACTGCTTTACGGTTTTGCCACTCGAACCGAACGTGTTCTGTTTCGCGCTTTGCTCCGCGTTAACGGTGTGGGCGCCAAGGTAGCGTTGGCTATATTGTCAGGATTGAGTGCAGATGAATTCTTGACGTGCATAGCCACGAAAGATGTCAATGCACTGGTGCGCGTGCCGGGTATTGGCAAAAAAACGGCTGAACGCTTGCTGATAGAGCTGGAAGACAAAGTGGATGCATTGGATATTGGCGGTCTTCCTACAGGTAGCCGACCGAAAACCAATGATGAGTCTGCACGGACCCAAGCAGAGGAGGCGTTGGCAGCGCTAGGGTATAAACCGGCTGAAGCTGCCAAGCTACTGGATAAACATGCCAGTAGCGATGATACTGTGGAGCAGATGATCAGGTCGGCGTTGCGTGGGGCGGCGAGATAGTCTCTGTATGAATTCGGTGGTATCAGTTTAAAGAACGTAGCTGCATTGAACATACCGCCATTGATAGCTGACCACTCTATAGCTGATCACTCTATATAAGAGTGCGAATAACAAGAGTGTGGAATAGCTGACACCCTTTAGCTTCTAGTATCAGATTCGCAGGCCAAGCGGATAGTTGATAAGCTAAGTGCAAACTGTTAAACAGTTGGATAAATATTCTGCTCACGCCTTGAGCAGGTAGTCAACTGCACTACGTCTGAGAAAATAGTGCGTGTCTGGCCACATTTTTCAATTGCTTGTCAGCTGTGCAATGTGCTTTCAGAACCTTGAATGACGCATAGCTATTACGAGGCTCTGTGTAGTGCTATTTTCCTACCGCCGGGTGTTGTTAAATATCGTTAGCAAGGTGGTCTTCACTGTTATCAAACCCTTCCTATATAGAGTTATTGGTCTCACTGGCGTTTTAGATAGGGCCACGTTTTGGGGTTCGCGTACCAGGGCTAGTCGTGCACTCATGGCAGCCTTTGATTCCTGAGAATACTGCTTGCCAGGTAACATAACTTTTCCTGAGAAAGGTTTTTTTTGCGGTTCAGTTACGGTTTGTGGACTCAGTTTTGCCAAGGGCGGACGTTATATTTCTCAAGGTAACGTTATCAGGGCGACGGCGGACTACTCTGAGCCAAACCTTTTTTTGTACTTCCAAGTAGTACGTAGATCGTTAAAGGTAAACGTACACATTGAGAAACGACACTTTACTTCAGGACATTATCAACATGATGAATTTACAAACAAAACACTTGGCAATTGCCGTAGCAGGTGCGGTTAGCGTTGCAACTTTCACAGCACAAGCAGAAGATTTTACTGCCAGTGCGACTTTACAGAATACGCTTACTGTTACGAACATACTGGATTTTGAAATCGGTACTGTGTTCGCATCTGTAACTGGTGCTGCGCTGGCAAATGGCGTAGGTGCTCTGGTTATCAGCCCGGCAGGCGTTGTAACTGATCCTGCAGACAGTGCAACTGTTGGGTTGGTCAGCCTGACAACTCCTGTGGCGGCACAGGGTTCTGTTGCGATGACAGCTGACTTCAACCTTGAACTGCCTAATACTAGTAGTATTGATGCTGCTGACTTCGCAGCAAACGCTTCAACGTCCTTGGTTGCCATCACAGATGGTTCAGGCAATGCTACAGAACTCGTTCACGAGAGCGCTAACCCTGCGGTGCCTAGCTTGTTTCTGATGCACTTCACAGTAGCTGATGTGAGCGGCGGTGTAGCTACTGAAAACGCTACTCATGATGGTGATTTCCGTGTAGTTCAGGATTTCGGTGAAACTAGCTATGTATTCAACATTGGTGCGACTCTTACAACAGAGCCCACTGCTTCAGAGCAGACTTACCAAGAAGGTGTTTACTCAGGTACTTTCGCTGTTACCGCTTCATACTAAGTTGTAGACAGACAGTGATACAAGAGAGGGGCGCTTTATGCGCCCCTTTTTTTGCCTAGGAGGCTGTCCGAGAATAAGCTGATCGTACCGAAGGCGGCCCCCCGAGAGCGCGATATTTTTGCCATATTTCCCCGTAACAACGGCGAATAGAACAACTATTCACCTCAATTGACGAGAAAATCTGACTCGAACTCTCACACTTTCGCTTCGATCGTTATTCTCGGACAAGCTCCTAGGGTCTGGTTGTGCACAGAAGTAAACGTACGTTTTGTTTTCAACGCTGTTAATTCATACGGCCCAGATCGGACAATTCCGGGTGTTCAGTGGTTTGATAAATCAATGAAGTCCGATCTTGTAATCCGTAACAATGCTATCGAGAAAGATAGTAGCAACTCAACGGCATCGGTTGTGTAAATTGTACATTGCTGCATGAGCGGGCAAGATTTCTCTGAACGCTACTGTCCATCACAGTCTCTTCAGCTAAACCCAGGCTAACTGTCTGTGCAGGCTGACTCTCCATACCCGTTTCCTCCGGTAATCCCACAATAATAATCTGTTCACTGCGTTCTGACTGATACCCTTTCTCTTTCTTCATGGCTAATCCCACAACGGGAAGCTGGTCAGGCTGTTCTGATGGTCCAGTTTTTCCAATCTCGTCTGCCAGGCCTAGAATTATTGTTTGCTCAGGAGTGTCCGATGGGTCTGGCTGCATGTCTGTTAGTCCAGCCAGGCTGGTTATCTGCGGGCTATCTTCAGATATCAGGCTGCGGTTCAAGTAGGCGTTTCTACGCGCGATGTTGCTGTCGTTGTTGGTAAACGCAGAGCTTTTACCAATCATGAAGCCGGCGACACTACCTAACAGCGGTGCAAGCGGATTGGCTACCGCTGCTCCAGCAAGGATGCTACCGACCAGGCTGCCTGTGCGTGCAGGATCAGATAAAAACTCTTTCGTTCCCTCAGAAAATGCAACAGCCGCGGGTTGCCGTTCCTGTGCATGTATTCCGGAAGCTACACACCCTATACAAACCAGTGTGGCAAGGTAAATAGCTTTTCTATGATGTGGAATCATGTTAATCATGCCTGATTCATGCGTACAGATTCATGTGCGGATCTGGTGAATGTCCTACTTGGCCTGAAATACTTTTTCAGCCCACAGTGTGCCCTGATATTCATTGAGACCCTCGTACGCTACGCGGACAAGGGCTCCTGTGGGAATAGTGGCATCACGCAAAGGTATAGTGACGTTGCGCTTTTCAAGCTCTTGAAAGATAGACATTTCACCCAACTCACCAATAAGTTCCACGGGGCTGTCCGCGTCGCGCTGCATCTCTACCACAATCCTGCCATAGCTGCTGGCATTGCCGGTACGATTAAACGTCAGCGCAAGGCCACGATGCTGCCCATCTTTGATTGGTACTGCCTTAACTTCTTCAATAGAGACTTGTGGCGCCTCAGTGTTATGCCTTGCTACCACCGGAATAGAGAATGACATCTGCATAAAAACGCGAATTCCCACGTTTTCATCGGACGTTGCGCCTCCCAACGTTGCAGTAGGTTCAGATATATCGGGAATAACCTTTAATAGTACGTGTGAACGATACTCTCCAGAAGGTAGATCCGCGGGAGGACGCCAGCTGAAGCGTACTGTCTGATTCTCACCCGGACCAACAGTTATCTGACGGGGAGACAGACGAATCATGTCTTTTGCAGAAGGGAATACGTCATTATCTGTTAAAAGCGTATAGCCTCCATCTTCCTCGGCCCGTTTGTCTTCCCAGCTTAGCCGGTAGGTGCGAGAACCTTCGCTTGGATTTCTCAACACAATTGTGGCGCTGCTATTCTCATTGTCCATCAGTACGCGGGTGGGACTTATCAGCATGTCTGCACTGGCTATCGAAGATAGACATAACACCATGCTTATAAATACTGACTTCACTAACGGTAGTTTAATACTCATCAAATTACTCTGAAATATTACAAAAATGGCTTGTTCAAGATGGTTCTGACAATTACCGTGTTAGTAGGACACAACGAGCTGGTAGGTTCCTTCGTACTGTCCGCTCGGATAGATCGCTGGCGATGCGGTCAGTTCTGTTTTCAGCGTGCCGCCGACTTGTATCAGCAGCTCGCCATTGACATCCGCTACACCAGTTCCATCGGGAGATGTCACCAGATCACTCAGAATGAAATGCGGAGCACTGACCGGGCTCTCCGTGTGCTCTAGTAGTACTTCTGTTGTCTGTGGTGTGATCGTTAAAATGTAGTTTGGTGCTGCACCACTGACGTTCAAAACTCCTTGTTCGGGACTAGCGAGAACAACAAAACGCGAGTTTCCCGGCTCACTGATGGTATAAGTGCCAGAAGGCGCTATCGTCAATACTGCCTGCTCTACATTGCTGGAACGAGCAAATAGGGTGCCAAAGTGTAATTGCTGATCTTCGTCGATAGTCAGAGTAGAGTTCAGCTGTGTGTCCACATCAATTGTCTTTGTGTTGGCTACAAAGCGCTGGACATCTGGTTGCCAATACTCAACGCGCAACAGTGCGGTACCGGTGTACGGGGCATCTACATAACTATCACCACTACCTGTTGTATTAAGGCGTGCGCCCAGTGAAAGCTCAGCTGTACCTTGCGCATCTGTAACAGGATCTGCAAAGTCGTAATTGTCGACGTTCAGTAACTCGGGTATGCCAGTGGCTCCGGCTGCGAGTGTAGTGTTAGTCACGCTGATACTCAGGGGTGTGTTAGCCGGAAAGCCAGTGAAGCGATAGCGCCCTGGCGAACCTCTGGCAATCAACACGAATTGACCTTCTATGTTGATGTTGACGCCGTTAGAAAAATAGGTAAACCGAGATACAGACGTGTTTGCAGCGATGGCAAGCGTACCGAAGTCAAGTCGTTGCTGCTCTTCAATGAGCGGCTGTGCGATTACTGTTGAGGTTGTTGCCAGACAGAGCAGACCCAACGAACAAAGAGAGCGGCTCAATTGCAGAGTCTCCTGTAGCACTTTGCGCATCCTGTCGCGCAGAGGAAGGTAGTGCGTCTTTGCCGGTGTTGATAGCCTACCGGAAAGAGATCTTTGACTCAGCGATTTGCATAGCGGGATTTGCACGACTGCTACCAGGCTCGCACGACATCACCGATGTCGGGACGCGTGCCAATAAGGCTCACTTGTGTAGCAGTGGCGATACTTCTGTTTGGAAATACGGTAGTTACTGTAATCCACCCCTCGTTTTCAGACAGTTTCCGTATTTCATCAGGTGCCAGAAGATCATTGCTCCTGTAAACCCGTAGAGTTTCTCCCGGTCTGATTCCATGTAGATAGCCTGCACTGATGTGAATGTTGTTACCTTCTACCGCGGTAACTTCAGTAGAAAAGGGAATGCAAGCCAGCTTCTCATTTATCTGTGTGCTCATGGCTTTTAATATCTGATCCACTTTTCTTCCAAGATCAGTCTTGAACCATGGTGTTGTGACTGCATTGCCTCTACCCGGGTGGCCGACTACCTTGCCAGTGGCGGTGTCCTGGTAGATCTGTGAGTGTAATTGAGCACCATACTCAGTGCCGTAGATGTACAACTTCATAAGCACATTTCGCTGGGCTCTGCCTCCCGACATCTTGCGTAGCCAACCGCCGGAAGAGTGCATGGTCAGGTCCTCAAGTTCAAGCTTAACGACGAACTGGGATGCATGCTCTCGACCAAGGTGCCTGACACGCTTTGCCGTGCCGGGGGCCATACTTTCGAAACTCGTATCATGCGTTGCCAGCACGTTGAAGTGTTCAAGGGATTCAAGGTGTGTCTGGAGACGCCTGGAGGTAAGGTTGGCAAGACCTGGTAAGTCCCGGGCAAGATCAGAGACGCCGATAGTACCGGCAACAAGAATGTTCTTACGGAAATGGAAAGGTGCTCCCTGGTCAGGTGAGCATACCTGCAAAGGGTCAGGTTTTTCGGCGCTGGCTTGCACGTTGTTACGCTGGGGGGCGTGTTGCCCGTTAGCCGAAAATTCACCAGTAAATGAACAACCAGCAAGCAGAACCAATACTGCGCAAGCGATCGAAATCCTGAAAAAAGTGTCAGTCATGTAGCCTCTACCGAACCTTGTAAAACATCGGAGTCAAATCCGTATTTTTTGAATGTAGATCTCTGAATACAGAAAATGGGTCAATGCAAATTTTGTGCATAGTGATGCTGATTCACGCGCATGGTGCGTGCCAGGACCTTTTCAGTCGCAGCAGATCAGGCGCCAGTGTTACAACTGCTCAAGTGACAGACCTTGCTTTGATATTGTTTTTCCACGCACTGGGCGCAGGGTAAAGTCAAGTGCTCCGATAACCCCGCTTCTGCTGAGTACAGTGATGTTTTCCGGTCGTTTATGAATACGCCGCGCTAGAGGCTCTTCAAGGGAGATTGAGTAGTCACCGGGCTCGATGCCGTCGAACAGATAGAACCCATCGAATGCGGTTCGTGTCTGGGCAACAACATCCCCATCAGTCGTTCTCAGAATCACTAAGGCTCGGCTCACAGGCTGCTTATCGTCTCCAACCGCTACCACAACATGGCCTTCGAGTTCTGCAGTGCGAACAATGGGAAACTCGACGACCGCATAACTTCCAGGGCGTGAAACGATAGATACCCCCGGATTGCTGGATCTCAATTCGCTATCAGCAAGTGTTGATTCATCAAGCTCAATGTCTATCTGGCGATGTGGTGACATTCGTGATAGGTAAGCCACGCCGTTCTCATTGGTGGTAGCGTGACGCCAGACCTGAACGCCGTTGACGCCTACATCTGCAACAGGCGTTATTTCATTGCCCTTGGCATTCTCGTACACACGTACCTCGACGCTCCCCGCGTCAACCGATGCACTACTGTCCAGAATCGGCATGAGCGTTCCGGGCTGGTGTACCAGTGCGGTTGTCAGTGTAATCAAGCCCCCCCACCGTTCATCGCTGTCGTAGCTTACGCGTGCATTGATAGCTACCTTTTCGAGTTGCCAATTGATGCCACCTCCGTAGTAGGTAGTATCGGTTATCGGATTCCGTCTCAGACTCAGATCCAGACTCAGATCCCTATCAATTCGCAAACGACTATCCGCACTGAGATCCAGTAACTCGGTCTCAGGTCCAAAGCTGTAACTGGTCGACAGGCGAAAATTCCAAGGGTCGATACTCGTGTGGAAACTCGACTGGCCGCCTGAAAATGATGCTGTCGTGGTGTTTCCGTCAAGGCGTTCCTCAACAGAGTTGTACCAGAGCGAAGTAGCAAATCTACCAGCGCCAGGCAAGGACGCGGTTGTGCCAATGACTGCATCGTATGAGGTACTATCTTCTTGCTCGTTGGTACTGATCTCCAGCTTTATGGGGACCGCAACGATGGACGATGTGACGTCTACATTGCCTTGCCACTTCAGCGGGGAACTGGCCAGATCAGTATCGTCGAAGAAGCGGGTGTACCCAAGATTAAGGCTAGTGTCGCCTATCCGTGTACGCAGAGACGTGCCAACTGAGTTCTGTGATTCGGGAGTATCGAAATAGCGAACACTGGCGAAAGCACGCGATGTGCTCAGGCCAAGACTGGCAGTGTTGAACGCAAGTCGTTCACCATTTCTCTCAAGGCTTCTGATGCCTGCTCCCACAGTGATATTACGCGAAAGGCCGAGATTGACATTGCTGTCATAAACAGCGCTATCACGATCTCCCTCTCCATCTATGTCATTCACACCAAACACAGTGCGCCCACTCTGTACCGCGGACATCTGGTAGGTGAGGCGTCCGGGTTCGAGCATACCGGCCCCTAGAAAATGAAACTCTTCGCGAGAGTCAATTTCACCATTTGGTCCGAAAAACTTGAGTTCAAAGCGATTTCTACCAAACAGCAGAGGAACGTCTTCAAACAGATAGCGCCCTTGGTTTCCGGTGGTCTGGATCAGGATCAACTGACCGTTCTGATACAGTTCAACATCCCAGTCAGGCAACTGGCTCCCCTCGATGGTGACTGATTCATTGTCAAAGCGCCCACCCTTTGCAATACTCCCGCCTATGCCGCCACGTAACAGAAGCCCTCGATAACCTCCCGCATCCACGTCACCAATTTCAAGGTGGTTGAGCCCTATCGGACCTTCAAAAGCTGTACGTTCCAGTTTCAGTCGAGCTCCGAGAAGTGATTCACCGGATTGCCCCGCAAGCGAGAGTGTGGACGTCATCCATCCCAGATCTCCACGAGAGAGCGAGGCATAGTTGGTTCCATATTCCGCGGCACTTTCAGGGGCCTGGCGAACGGTGGACTGACCAATCCTAAGCTTTGTAATATGAGGGCTGAAGAAGCGGTAGGGATTTTCCTGCAGCGGGTATTGTGGTTCCTGGTAGCCAGATGCCGGAGCTAGAACGCGCTCTCTGCGATTAAAGCGCCTTTGTATTGGAAGTGTTTCCGAAGGTTTCACATCAAGATACAGTTCGCGTATGACGGCGGAGAGCTGGACAGGAAACCACTTTTGTATTGCATTCGTCTCAACGTAGAGCCCACCTTGAAACATCACAGCTTCGCCAGTGGCAATTGGCCAACGATTCTCGCCGCTAACTACAGTCCCGTTGCCTATATCCAGTGAGAAAATGCGGTCTTCGGAAATATACCAACCACTGGCGGAACCTCTCTCGCTGTCTACGGTTATCGGAAACCCCAGACCACTTGTCAACTCATCGAGCGACAGTAGGAAATCATCGCCGCGCTGATAACCCAGGATATCCAAACCGAGTCTCTCACCGTCAAGGCGTAAATCCAATAGCAATTCGTTTTCAAGCTGTATCTGCGCGTCTTGAGCCAACAAAGCTTGTGTTCCGAGGATGAAACCAATAAGAACTAATAGAAGCCTCCACCCATATGTAAAATCGCTATCGACAAACATGACTCTTCCAGGAAAACACTGTTTAATGCCTCAGCTTTAGCCAAGGCTGTCGTTACCGTCAGCAAGGATGAGGCCGATGGACAGCTAGGAAGGGGTCGTTGGGGGGTATCACGGTTGCTGACAACCTCATCGAAGAGCGTGTGATATTTCGCTGGTGTCCATCCGATGTCGAATCAGAGACAGCTCTATCTATTTTGTGACGGCACGGCACGGCGTGCGCGTAGTTCTGTTTTAGCGTAATTTGAGCTAGAGGAAGCAGGCGGGAAAGACACGCACAAAGGCAGTTAGCGTCGCTAACAATCGAGCGTCTGATCAGGGGTTATGCGTGTCGCACCTGCTGTAAGACAGGTGCGCCAGATTACGTTTACTCCGTGGGTGTGTATTGGTTGAAACAACCGACCTGACTTGCGAAATTGCAGGCTATTTTATCCCCGTTTACTGACGCTCAATCGCAATCGCGATACCTTGGCCACCACCAATACACATAGTAATAAGACCAAACCGCCCATCGCTGCGCTCCAACTCATACAGTGTCTTGATGGTGAGTATTGCGCCTGTTGCTCCCACGGGATGACCCAGCGCGATAGCTCCGCCGTTCGGATTCACCTTATCGGTGTTCAGCCCTAGTGATTTGTTCACCGCACAGGCTTGAGCTGCAAAAGCTTCGTTGGACTCGATAACGTCAAATTGATCATGGCTCATGCCCAGTTTCTCCAGTAGTTTTTCAACTGCTGGCACTGGGCCAATACCCATGATGTCCGGACGAACGCCAGCGTGGGCGTATCCCAGCAGTTTTGCCTTTGGTTTCAATCCGAGTCTTTCAACAGCCGATGACGTAGCAAGCACCATGGCTGCAGCACCATCGTTTATTCCTGAAGCATTACCTGCGGTCACGCTGCCGTCTTTTTTGAATGCGGTGCGCAGTTGCGAGAGGCTATCAGCTGTCGTGGCTGGCTTGGGGTGTTCGTCAGTATCAAAGCTGACTGTCTCACGACGCTGTTTTACATCCACAGGCAAAATCTGGCTTTTAAAGTAACCTGCCTCTATGGCCGCTTTGGCGCGGCGTTGACTCTCGGCGGCGAACTCATCCTGTTGCGTGCGGGTAATATCGTACTCAGCCGCCACGTTTTCAGCGGTGATACCCATATGTCCGGCACCGAAGGGGTCGGATAGGGCGCCCAGCATCATATCCACCATGGTGACATTGCCCATCTTCTGGCCGAACCGGGCAGACTGTGTGGCATGAGGTGAGCGGGACATGACCTCGCAGCCTCCGGCTATTGCTACATCGGCATCGCCGAGCATTAAGGTCTGGGCGGCGGATACCACGGCTTGTGCTCCAGAACCGCAAAGACGATTGACGGTGAGAGCGGGAGTCTCTTGGGGGATTCCGGCTTCCATAGCAGCCACGCGAGGCAGATACATGTCACGTGGTTCGGTGTTAATGACATGACCAAACACAACATGGCCTACATCTTTGGCGTCGACACCACTTCGCAGCATGGCTTCGCGCGTAACCCGTGTGCCCAAATCGATAGGAGTTTGTGCAGACAAAGAGCCGCCAAAGGTGCCGATCGCGGTACGCACGCCATCAATAATGTAGATATCGTTGCTCATCGCCTGCTCGCTGGTTTTGTTGATTTCAAGGTGCACTGTTTTACCAGTGATTGGCTGGGTCGTCCAGCTCAGGCGATCAGTGTCCGCTTTTGCACCCGAATCGCGATAGTATCGGGCAGGCTCAACTAATCAGGTAATTCATGTTTAACCAACCCTTGAGTGGCAACGAGATGCCACGTTTTTCCGGCCCATCCACCATGATGCGATTGCCGTCTCAGGCTACGGCTCAGGGGCTGGATGCGTGCTTTATCGGCATAGGCCTGGATATTGGCACGTCGCATCGTTCCGGTACACGCTTTGGGCCGCGGCAGATTCGTCAGGAGTCAGCCATGATTCGCCCTTATAACATGCGCACACGCATCTCGCCGTTCGATCGTATCCAGGTAGCTGATATTGGTGATGTTCCGATAAACACGTTTAATCTGGGCAAGAGTGTCGAGATCATTGAAGCTTTCTATGATTCCGTGCTTGCCTATGATGCTGTGCCTTTCACCCTGGGTGGCGATCACACGCTGGTGTTGCCAATTGTACGCGCCATGGCTAAAAAGCATGGACCAGTAGGCGTCATTCACGTTGATGCTCACGCGGATATCAACGATGAGATGTTTGGCGAGAAAATCGCACACGGTACACCGTTTAGACGCATGGTGGAGGAGGGCCTGGTGGTACCTGACAAAGTTGTGCAGATTGGCCTGCGTGCAACAGGCTATGCAGATGATGATTTTGACTGGTCCCGTAATCAGGGATTCAGAGTGGTGCAGGCTGAAGATGTCTGGTACCAGTCGCTTGCCCCATTGATGCAGGAAGTGAGAACGATGATGGGTGATCATCCGGTGTATTTTTCTTTCGATATTGATTCTTTTGATCCGGCTTATGCACCGGGTACAGGAACAGCAGAGCCAGGTGGTCTGACCTCGCACCAGGGAATAGAGATCGTGCGCGGAACCTATGGATTGAATCTGGTGGGTGCAGATCTTGTCGAAGTATCCCCTCCTTACGATCAGTCCGGCAATACGGCAGTTCTTGGCGCTAATATTCTGTACGAAATGTTGTGTTCCTTTGCCAGTGGTTTTCCTGCAACGGTAGATTAGAGATGCAGGCGCACGGTGATGAAAAAAATGCCAGTGAACATGACGCTGTTGCCTGGACGGCATTAAAGCAAACGCGTTTTACCAGCTATTGGCTGGACAGTTTTGCGCTAACGCCTGATGAGTCTCCACTCAACGTGAATACACAGTGTGACCTGCTCATTGTCGGCGGGGGTTTTTGCGGATTATGGGGCGCTATTCTTGCCAAGGAGCAGCAACCTGAGCGTGATGTTGTTCTGATTGAAGCCAAATCTATTGCCAACGGTGCCAGTGGACGGGCAGCTGCCATTGTGTCTACCTCCGTGATGCATGGTATCGACAATACGCTGCGCATGTTTCCGGATGAAGTTGCCGAGCTTGAGCGGCTGGGGCGGGAAAACATTGATGAATTACAAAAGACCATCAAGCGTTTCGCCATTGATTGTGATCTTGAGCTAGGCGGGGAGATGAAGGTGTCTGTCGGTGATGATGGACTCGATGCCGTTCAGCAAGACTATGCCTTGTATAAATGCTATGGCCATGATGTTGAGCTGCTTGATAAGCCTGCTGTGCAGGCGCAAATCAATTCACCGGTGTTTCATGGAGGTATCTGGTCCAAAGCGCGAAGCGGTACCTTGCATCCGGGTAAACTTGCGCAAGAGTTGAAACGGGTGGCCATTGAACTGGGTGTACGTTTGTTTGAGAACACGCCGCATGTCAGTAACGCATACGCAAACGCTCTGGTGCATGTTGCTACGCCAGGCGGCAGTATCGCAGCGCGCAAGGTCTTGCTGGCTACAAACGCGTGGGCGGCAGGGCACAAGCGCATAAAAACGAAAGTGGTGGCTATCCGTGATCGCATAGTGGTCACCGAGCCGCTAAGCGAGAAGCAGATGTCATTGATTGGTTGGCCTAACCGGCAGGGGGTTTACGATACGCGAACGCAACTCAATTACATGCGACTGACCAAAGACAACCGAATACTGTTTGGTGGGCGGCTGGACTATTTTTTTGGTAACCAGACCGATCCTGTTGCTGACAAGGCGCCTGCACCCTATGTACGTCTTGTTAATACTTTTTTTGATACCTTCCCGCAACTTGCCAATGAGATACAGTTTTCGCATGCGTGGAGTGGGCCGATCGGTTTGACCTCGCGCATGGCAGTTCACTATCAACGGTACCATCAAGGAAACATGGTCTTTGCGGGTGGCTATTCCGGTTTTGGCGTGACTGCCACCCGCTTTGGTGCACGCGTCGGGCTTGCAATACTGGATGGGGATGACTTGCCTGAGACTCGAATGACGTTTGCCAGAACTGTGCCCGCCTATGTGCCACCTGAGCCTTTTCGATGGATTGGAGCCCGGACTACGATGTACGCACTTGATACTTATGACGAGAAAGGTGGCTGGCGAAAACCATGGGTCAAGCTGGTACAAAAGATGGGGTTCCCGATTGTCCTCTAGGAGGCTGTCCGAGAATAACGATCGAAGCGAAACTGTGAGAGTTCGAGTCAGATTTTCGTGTCAATTGAGGTAAATAGTTGTTCTATTCGCCGAGATTTACGCGGAAATCTGACTGGAGGCAGCCCCGCCGAAATATCGCGCTTTCGCTCGATCAGCTTATTCTCGAACAGCCTCCTAATAGCGACATTGGCCATCAGTTTGGGGTATGATTTCTGATCACCACATTAGTTACCGTTTGGACACGCCAAACGGTTGCTGAGTCACAATCAGGCGGTTGGTAATAGTCCTGAAATCAATGATCGACACCATGAGGAGAAAACCCTTGACAACATTAAAGCCTACATTCAGAGCAACTGCACTCAGCGCCGGATTGGCATTAGCCATGGCAGCAGGCGCGGCCAGCGCTGAAGAAACCAAACTACGCATTCAAACGCATTTTTCCACTGAGACGCTGTCTGGTCAGCTAGCTCAAGAGTTTGTCGATGACATCACAGAGATGTCAAACGGTGAAATACAAGTTGAGATGTTTTTCTCAGGTGCGGTTGTAAAGTCAACTGAAACATTTGATGCAGCAGCCACCGGCATTCTCGATTGCGATATGACGGGCGGTGCCTATCAGACAGGTAAAAATCCTGCATTCCAGTTCACTGGTGATTTGCTGGGTGGTTATGCCAATCCTTACCAGCAGCTTGCGTGGTTGCTGCACGCTGACGGGTACACTCAGATAAACAATCTGTACAACGAGCACGATATGGAATTTGTCGGTTGGTGGATTCCTGGTCCTGAGTCGCTGGCATCAACAAAGCCGATCAGAAGCACGGAAGATTTCAAGAACTGGAAGTTTCGTTCACCTCCAGGCATGCAAACCATGGTCTTCAAGAACCTGGGTGCGTCACCCATCGTCATGGATTTCAATGAGATCTTTACTGCGCTAGAGTCGGGAATCATTGACGGTGCTGATGCTGCCAACCTGACCAACAATGTGGGCCTTGGACTGTACGACATCGCTGAGCACACCAACTACCCTGGCTTTCACTCCATGCCTGCTGATCACCTTGCCTGCCGCAAGGAGCTCTGGGACGAGATGCCTGCTCATCACAAGAAAATCATGACAGTAGCCATGCAGGCACTTGCTCTTCGTAACGCCACCATCAATGAAGTGAACAATGCGCAGACAGCCAAAGACCTGCGCGCCAAAGGTGTGGAGCTGTACGAGTGGGCTCCTGAAGAACTGGCCAAGTACCGAGACGCAGTGCAGAAGGGCTGGACCGAGTTCGCTACAACGCCCGAAGCCAAGGCGTTGCTTGAAAGCCACGTCACATTCCTTCAGCAGATGGGCGCTATGAAATAGGTCTCGATAGTCTTCGAGATCCAGTATTGCTTTTTGACGGCGATGAACGCAATGCATATGCATGGTTCATCGCCGTTTTTTGTTTGTGCGTTCCATTGGGTACAACATGAGAGTGACACACGCCATGAAAGATGAATCCGGCAGCCTGATGCAGTGGTTGATCCCGATAGCCTTTGTTTTTTGCGCTGGCTGGGCAATTTGGCACACACCGGCCTTCATACTCGATTTTATTCCGCCGGAGAGCGAGAGTCTTCGAAGTCAGATCAGTGAGCTGCATCAGCGCAAGGATGTGACGCCGGATATGGCTGGACTCTTTGGCGGCTACGCAGATCCTATTGACTGGGCTGCACTGATCCTCATTCCCATCATCTTCTACTTCGGTGCGCGCAACGTGCGTTGTGCGCCCATGGAATTTCAGGACTGGCGTCCTATCGACCGGTTTGCATTGTTCGTGGGTCGCATCACCATGATTCTCATCGTCTCCATGACTATCGTCATGCTGTACGAGGTGTTCCTACGCTATGTGTTTGAAGCGCCGACGCTCTGGGCAAACGAGCTCACGCTGTGGATTGCAGGGTTTGTGTTTTTGCTATCTGGTTTATACGCGATGCAACAGCGCTGCCACATACGCATATTCTTGCTATATGACGTTGTGCCTCGATGGATGCAGCACATGTTCGACGTTATCTCGGTGGTACTAATCTGGTTTTTTACGTTCTGGCTTGTGTTCGGCAGTTTCAAGCAGATATTCGTCAGGAAGTTCTATCACTGGGAAATGTTTGGTACCGCGTTCGATCCTCCAATACCTGCCACCTTGCAACCGATGATCCTGATCATGGTTACCCTGATAGCCATTCAGGCCACGATCAATCTGATTTCTGACTGGAACAAGATGCCTTCAGAGCATCAAGCACTGACAGATATGGATGAAGATGAAATAGCGGCGATCAAACGCGGCGTAGGAGCTGACTGATGGACATCGGTACTATTTCGATCGTTGTAGTTGTTGGCATGCTGTTATTGCTTGCCATCGGCATGCCGCTTGGACTTGCATCAGCCGTACTGGCCGCTGGTGTGATGATCATGAAGTTCGAGCCCACGCTTATTACTAATCCGATGTCATTTGGTGACGGGTTACTCACTGGACGCCCTGGCACCGGCCCTCTGTACATTCTGGCGCAAAAGATATTCGACCTGTTAACCGAATATGTGCTTATTTCAGTGCCATTATTCATTTTCATGGCATCGCTGCTGGAACGCTCCGGCATCGCCAAAACCATGTACACCTCGCTGGACTTCTGGTTAAGCCGAATGCGCGGTGGTATCGCTGTCGTGACATCTCTGATGGCGGTATTGCTGGCGGCCATGTCAGGTATCATCGGCGGTGAGATCGTCTTGCTTGGACTGATTGCGTTACCGCAGATGTTAAGGCTTGGTTACGATCAGAACCTTGCAATAGGTACGATCTGCGCGTCAGGTTCTCTGGGCACCATGATTCCTCCGTCCATTGTATTGATCATCTATGGTCTGATCACCGAGACATCCATCAAGGCGCTGTTTACAGGTGCGTTCCTGCCTGGCTTCATGCTGGCAACTTTCATCATCATCTACATTATTGTGCGTACCAACCTCAATCCTTCACTGGCCCCTTTGCCCGAGCCTAAAGAAGGTGATCCTGAGGGTGGCGAGAAACGCATGATGTTTCTCGGATTTTTAAATGTTGTGGTCTTTGTACTGAGTGGACTGCTGTTGGTACGTGCTGTCATTTACACAATGACAGGCGTGAACGCTGATGTCTCTGTTGACGATGGCCCCATATTCCTGGGTATGAGTTATCACATCCCTTATCTGGCCGGTGTGCTGGTTGTGGGCGTTGCACTGATGTTTCTGGTGTTTGGTGTAGGCCGCACCCGCATGGGCTGGACACATGGCAAGGGCCTTGTTCCACCTGTTACCATTATCAGTATTGTGCTGGGCTCTATCTATGGCGGCATAACCGGCATAACAGAGGCTGCCGGTATGGGGGCTTTGGCGGTTCTGATATTCGCCATGTTGCGTGGAGAGTTCTCCATCAGATTGTTGTGGGACAGTTTGATGAGAACGCTGAAATCCACTGGAACGATCATCTGGGTAACAATTGGTGCGGCAGCCCTGTCAGGAGCCTACACATTAGCGGGTGGTCCAACCTACATTGCTGATCTCATCGTCGGTGCAGAAATGCCCACCTTTCTGGTACTGCTGACCATGATGCTCATCCTGCTGTTCATGGGTGCATTCATGGACTGGGTGGGTATTGTGTTGCTGATCATTCCCGTGTTTCTGCCCATCGTCAAAGCCTTGCCCATTCAGGAAATTGGCTTTCTTGGGCAGTTGGAACCGCAACATGTTGCCGTGTGGTTTGGGGTATTGTTCTGCATGAACATGCAGGTCAGTTTCCTGTCGCCACCTTTTGGAGGGGCCGCGTTCTACCTCAAATCCGTAGCACCGCCGCATATCTCGCTCACGGATATCTTCCGTGGATTTCTGCCGTTCATCGGTTTGCAGTTGCTGGCATTGAGTGTGTTACTGATCTGGCCGTCCATTGTCACGATCTTTCTGTAATTGCTCATGGAGCAGATCGGTTTCAGAATGCAGTTGAATCCCGGCCAGGCTGCACAGTACAAGCAACGGCATGATGATATTTGGCCGGAACTGGTTGACCTGCTGAAAAATGCAGGTGTGTCAGATTATTCAATCTTTTTACACGAACCCACAAACAGTCTGTTTGCCGTGTTGCGTCGTTCAACTGACCACACGATGGATAATCTGCCGCTTGAGCCTGTGATGCAACGCTGGTGGGCGCACATGTCCGACATCATGCTCACCAGCGATAATGATGAGCCTGTTGTTGAGCCTCTGGAGCGTGTTTTCTACCTTGAGTAGGACATTTGCCCACGTTGTGTAGCGTGCATTCGTGTGTCGTGCGCATTCGATACAGTAGGACGAACGCGATTAGTCTTACGGTGCTGTAATAGATGCGGACACACTGATTATCAGCTGGCCAGACCGTGTTTCCCCAAGCCGTTTCCCACTTGAGTGGGTCCGTCTACATCGGCCCGGACGATTGCGCGAGGATGCTGCTACCGTCGAACCTTCGCTTTGGCGCGGGGGCTACACGGGCGACAGTCCTCAATCTGGTCAAAGCCAGCCAGAACTATCAGACATCATGAATACCGTGCGCTTTCAGGCCGACGCTATTCTTGCCCCCGACGCTGTGCTGGCTGACTGTCTCAGAGCCACCAAGCGCTATGGACTGTCTATCGTTGAGGGTTGACGGACTACTAGCCTACACTGCAGAGGCACTACCGTTACACACTGACTTGACGAATCAGGAACTGCCGCCCGGCTACCAGTTCTTGCACTGTCTTGACAATGAGGCGCGTGGTGGCGGTTCACTGTTTTGTGATGGCTTTGCCGTGGCAACTGATCTGCGGCATGAAGTGCCTGATCTGTTTGACCGGCTGACCAGAACGTCAGTGCCCTGTCGCTTTCACGATCGTGAGACCGACATTCGGGCGCGTAAGCAAGTTATTAACTGTGACAACAACGGTAACATCGTTGAGATCTGTTTCAATGCTCATATTGCGGATATTCTTGACTTGGAGCCAGTCGCATTGTCTGGCTACTACGCCGTATATCGTCGCTTCATGGCAATGACGCGCTCGTCTGATTATATGATCAGCTATTGGCTGGTAGCAGGCGAGATGGCGGTGTTTGATAATCGTCGTTTGCTGCACGGGCGAGAAGCATTTGAGCCGGGAACCGGTCATCGACATTTACATGGCTGTTATGTTGATCGCGCTGACTGGGATAGTTGTCTTCGTGTGCTGAATCGAAAAGTATCTGCGTGACATTCAAAAATTCGTAACTATTGGCAAAGGAAAAGCACGAGTGCTCATATACCAGTGACTTGACCAGCCGGATCAATGCGCTAACGCATCGTGCACTGCCTGAGAGGTACTTGGAATTTTCTGACAGCGCGCTTTGGCAAGCCATCGTATTGATAGATAGGCAACAGCTATTCCTGCAAGCAAGTTTGCCAACGCGATGGCGCCATATACCCAATATGCCTCTGACATTGTGCTCGCCATGAAACTCAATGGAACATACAAAACAGCAGATCTGATCAAGTAGAACACAAGACTTTTATCTGACTTGTCGATAGCGTTGAAGCAACCCGATGCTATCGTGACAATGCCGTACCCTACCAGGCTGACTGGAACAATCTTCAGATACGTGCTGACCTGTCGCCTCACAGCGTCCTCATCCGTGAATTGTTCGGCTATCCAATCACTTGTAAACCATAGAGTTACAGCGATGAGTGTGGACCAGAGTACGCAGAAGAGGTAGCTCTGAACCAATGCTCGCTGAACGCGATTACGGTTGTTGCTCGTCCAGTTCTGTCCTGCGATTGGGCCAATGGCTGCCGACAATGCAAACATCGGGATTGATGCAAATGCTTCTATGCGCGTTGCTACGCCAAATCCGGCAACTACGCTTGCACTATAGCCAGCAAGCACCGAGGTGACGATAGCAATACCAAAAGGACTGATACTGCTTCCAACTGCGGCGGGAACCGCTATCTTGATAACTTGGATTCAATAACCAAGTGCAACCATAGCATCTGCTATTTTGCGAAACGCCGCAATGTTTGCGCCTT
>CAYGSW010000016.1:20670-37967 GCA_964352535.1 uncultured Granulosicoccaceae bacterium
CCAAGTGCAACCATAGCATCTGCTATTTTGCGAAACGCCGCAATGTTTGCGCCTTTCGCGTAGTTTATCTTTCCATCACGAAGCCCTTCACTGGCACATCGATCATGAATCTGTGCCATGGTTGTCCTTAGCTGCGAATCAATTTTATCTGCAGATAGAAATTTTCGTGTTCGGTCTTGGGAGATTTCGAATCCAGATACGGCTACTCCACCTGCGTTTGCGGCCTTTCCGGGTGCATACAGCACGTTGCTTTGTTGTATTTGTTGCTGTGCCTTGCTTGTCAGTGGCATGTTTGCACCCTCAAGCAAGACTTTGACATTGCTATCAATAAGTTGTTTGACACTGACTTCATCCATCTCGTTCTGAGTTGCACACGGGATGGCAATGTCAGCATCTATTTGCCAAGGTGTGGTGTCCCGTTGCCAGTCAGCATCGAAATAATCTACATACTGCTTCAATGACTTGCCAGGGTCTGCCTTAAGCTGCCTTATCAGAGCGATTTTTTCTGTGCTGAATCCGTTCGCATCATGCAGGCATCCTGTACTGTCAGATACGCTCAACACAGTCGCTCCGAGATCTATTGCTTTTTGAGCAGTGTGTGTTGCCACATTGCCAGCGCCAGAAATGAGCACACGACTACCCTCGAGATTCATGTTGTGCGCTTCCAGCATCTGCTGCAGAAAATAGACTACGCCATAGCCAGTCGCCTCGGTGCGTAGCTCGCTACCGCCCAGGGACAATGGCTTTCCAGTCAATGCTGCGTCAAATTGCCCGGTGATTCTTTTGTAAGCGCCAAACAGATAGCCAATTTCCCGATCACCAACGTTGATGTCACCAGCAGGTATGTCCTGCTGAGCACCGATATGCGAGTGCAATTGCTGCATGAAAGCGTTACAAAAACGCATGATTTCGCGATCTGAACGGCCTGACGGATCGAAGTCTGCTCCTCCTTTGCCGCCCCCCATGGGTAAACCTGTTAAAGCATTCTTGAATGTCTGTTCGAACGCGAGAAACTTTAAAACCGACGGCGTGACTGATGGACTGAAACGAAGGCCGCCCTTGTAAGGCCCGATGACACTATTAAACTGCACACGATAACCCCGGTTGACCTGTACGCTACCGCTGTCATCTTCCCAGCAGACCTTGAATGAGATGACTTTTTCAGGCTCGATCAGGCGCTGCAGAATGTTGTGCTTTTTGTAGAGCTCGCTCTGATGGATTATGGGTATGATATCATTGCTCACTTCCAGAACTGCCTGCTGAAACTCTGGCTCTGCGGGAGCCCGGTCTTCAAGAAGCTGTTCTAGTGATTCGTGATCTTCGCTCAGCACAAACGTCATTGATGTGGGGCCTATGCATTTAAATTGTTGCAAGGTTAGCGTCTGAGTGTGGCGAATGCATGTGCATGTAAAAGTTACCTGCATGTATTGACGTTTATTACAGTCTTTGCTCTACCCGCCTGCACTAAGTGTGGCGGGCCACATGCGCCTGAAGATTTACTGTCCATTGTTTCGCGTAGTTTGTGAGCAGCGTTTGCGTCTCTGGCTCTACAGTAGTGGCGGCGGGTGTGTCGGATGACTCAGGTTTACTGATCAACATAGCAGCGCCTACACTAGTACCTGTTGATGATGCACTACTGTATAGTTCCCGCTCCGTAACACTACGTAGCATAGCCATGAAGTCTATATCATGAGTCAGCGGACCTTCAAGGTATGTTGCGCCCCTGGACCCTATTAGCTTCATGCACTCGTGCGTCATTAGCGCAAGGTATAACGCCGTAGCACAGCTCTGTAGATTTTCGTTTGCTGCCGTGCTGTTGATCCACTTGCTTTGAGTCTCAGGGTATGGACCAGTGCCGGGAACGGCTGACGGCATCAGCTGGAGTGCCAGTGCGCTGTTAGTTTCAAGAAGTTGTTGCAAATCATCAGATCGTCGATGAATTTTTCCTTCTGTCACGATCTCTCGTTCTCGTCCTCCCATGAATCTGGCTGAAGGCACGGAATCTCCAAAAGCATTAACATTGAGTAGCGTGTCTCTTGATTCATCCAGTGGTTTTTTCTCAGCTCCGATAGCCATGCTGATAAACCATGTGCCAGTAGAAATTACTGTAAAAGGTCCATCGTTCTTCGCCAGATACGGTACAAGTGAAGCGTTGGAATCATGAATACCTGCGTACACGGGTATTGCTTGTGTTAGTCCCAACTGTTTTGCCATTGATTTTTCTACATGGCCGACGAATTCTCCAGAGTTTCTGTTGGGCGGCATCAGCCGGTCCCAATGCATCATGTGAACAAGTGTGGAAAAGCATTTTTTTTGTGGAGTATAAAGATCGGAATGACATCCGAGCGACGTAACGTCGTTGTACTTTTTCCCGGTTAGTCGGTAAACCCAGTATTGTGGCCAAGTCAATAGCGTTGTCACTTTGGCAAACGCTTCCGGGAATTTATGCTGCTGCCAATAAAGCTGTGCACCGATATTCAAGCCACAAGGGAGTCTGGGGGAACCGCTGTCTGCAAATGGAGGCCTCAGCCGTTCATATTCCTCGTTCAGTTCATCTGGCAATGTACATTCGTAGTCCAGAACAGGTAGTGCCAGTTGGCCACTGGCGTCAACAAGGGCGACAGTGGCTCCGTGGGTGGTGACGGTTATAGCGTCAATCTGATGCTCGCTGTATAGCTGACGGAATCGCTCTATGATAAAAGCTTCAATAGCATCATGATCGATCGCCGGGTATAAGCCAGTTTGAATAGTACTAGCAGCCCTGGTATCTATTTGGAGCTCTTTTGCGTTCTTGGTATCCACCAAGGCAAGCTTGTAGTTAGTCTTGCCCAGATCAATGACAGCAACAAAGCGAATTGCATCACGAGAGATTTCAGACGTAGGATCGCTCATGCGCTGTTAATGTCCGAGATTGAAGTCAACCCGAAAACGGCGCAGTAAAACAGGTAGCGCAATGACGCCGATCAGTAGCAGGCCAACAAATATGGACATGACAATGCCTGGCACGTTCAGCAGTCCAAGGCCAAAGGTCACCATGCCCATGACAACCGCAGCAATAACAACCCCCAGCATTTTTCCAGAACCCCCCAGTATGTTCACGCCCCCCAACACCACCATGGTCACGATTTCCAGCTCCCAGCCAACAGCGATGGATGGGCGAGTGGAGCCCAGACGTGAGGTGAGACAAATGGCTGCAACAGCTGACATGACACCGGTGAGTACAAACAGGATGAACTTGACTCTTGATACGCGTATGCCCGAGAACAGTGCTGCCGTGGGGTTATTGCCAATGGCATAGACGCTGTGACCAAAGGAGGTGCGGTGCAGGATAAAGTAGAATACGATGGCCAGTGCAGCAAACAGCACCATCTCAAACGTGATAACCCACCAGACATAACCTTGTCCAAAGAAGGCAAATTCTGCTGGATAGCCGGCGTAAGCCTTGTCTCCCAGAATGATGTAGGCGATGCCTCGGAACAGAGACAGCGTGCCTATGGTTACAACGATAGAGGGCAGTCCAAGCCCGGCAACAAGAAAGCCGTTGAACGCACCGCACAGTGCACCAACAAGCAGTGCAACCATGACAAGCGTTGTAGTGTCCGCTCCCAACTGCACAGCAAAACCCATACAGGTTGATACCAGGGCAATGATGGATGCCACCGACAAGTCAATTTCACCGGATATGATGACCAGAGCCATGGCAAACGCGATCATAGCTTTTTCTGTAAAGTTGAATGTTGCGTCTGACAGATTCCAGGGATCAAGAAAATAGGGAGATGCCTGAACGTTCAGATAAAAAATGAGTATGGCCACACCGAGTAACAGAAATTCCCAGCTGGCAAGTATTCGACCGATAGAACTGTTGCGTCTGTCAGGAATAGATGCTGCCTTATCAGATAGATCGGGTAGGCTGTTCATATAGATTCGGCCTGCTTGAGGATGATGCGCCCGGGTCGACGTTCTGCACGGGCATTGAATACAACGGCAATAATGATGGCGGCGCCGGATATCGCTTGCTGCCAGAAAGGTGAGATGTTGACAACCGGTAGCGCGTTTTTGATAACACCAAGAAACAGAGCCCCCATCACTGCACCAATAACTGTGCCCATGCCTCCGGCAATGGAGATACCGCCAATGACACACGCTGCTATGACATCCAGCTCAAAACCGGATGCTATGTCTACATACGCAACGGCATAGCGCGACACCCAGAGATATCCGGCAAGACCAGACACGGCGCCGGAGAGGACAAAGGCATTAAAGCGTGTTCGACCGACATCGATACCGGTGTATACCGCAGCGTTGGGATTACCACCAACTGCATAAAATGCACGACCAGCAGCGGTGCGATTGAGCAAGACCACCATGAAGGCGATCTCGACAATAGCGACCCAGGAGAGCACGGGTAGCCCGGCCAGATTGAATCGTGGCAAGGCTTTATAGTCTGCACTCATTTCATGCGCATTGACCCATTGACCCTCTGATAGCAGGAAAATGAGGCCTCTGAAGATTGTCAGCGTGCCCAGCGTTACAACGATAGGCGGTATATCAAGTTTCCAGACCAATAGACCGTTGATGCTTCCCAAGAGCGCGCCGATGATGATAGCTATGAGAATAAGCAGCGGTACCGGTATGCCGGGCAGGGCGGCATTCATCATCGCTGTACACATACCAACAAGAGCCAGATTCGCAGCCATTGACAGATCGATACAGCGCGTCAGGATGACCGCCATCTGGCCCAGTGCAAGAATTATCAGGATAGACGTATCATTGAATACACCCAGCAAGGAGGCTGGTGAGACAAATGCAGGAAAGCGTGTGTATACAAGAGCCAGCAGAGCCAGCAGCGCACAGCCTAGCAAGGCATCGCGTTTTGTCAGAGACATCATGCTGCGTCTGCCTCATCAATGCCTGCTGCAGCTCTTACCAGAGCCTCGGGTGTCACTGCATCGCCTGAAACCTCTGCAACCCGTCGGCCTTCACGCATGACGATGACACGATCGGACATTCCCATGATCTCGGGTATTTCGGACGACACCAAGATGACAGCCAGACCCTGAGCGGCCAGCTCTCGCATGAATGTATGAACGGCTGCCTTTGAGCCGATATCAATGCCTTTGGTGGGCTCGTCCAGAATGATGACGGTGGGGCGTGTTGCTAGCCATTTGGCGATAACCACCTTCTGCTGATTACCCCCAGATAGCTCACCAACGTTCTGATCAAGTGCTGCTGCCTTGAGTTCAAGTCGTTGGGTGTACTCGCGCGCCAACGCATACTCTCTGGCCATTCTCACAAAGCCTTTGTGTGATGTAGAGGGCAAGGAAGCCAAAGCGATGTTGTCGACGATGGGTAGTGCGGTAATAGCGCCCTGGCCACCGCGATCCTCTGGCACGTACACAAGACCGTGCGCAATCGCATCAGCAGGTGAGGTTGGAACAACTGTTTTGTTATCGATTGTCAAAGTACCAGCACTGGGTCTGGTAATGCCAAACAGCGCATGCATGCACTCACTTCGGCCAGCGCCAACCAGGCCATAGAAGCCCAGTATTTCTCCGCGCCTTAATGAAAATGATATGTCATTGAACTCGGTAGGATGTGAGTAGCCCTCGACGCGCATGATGGTGTCACCCAGTTCATTGATGCGCGGAGGAAACACGCTGTCAACAGAGCGGCCCACCATCATCTCCACCAGGGACGAAGAATCGGTATCGCTGATTAGTCCGGTGCCCGCGGGTTGTCCATCGCGAAACACGGTGTAGCGATCGGCAATCCGGAATATCTCATCGAACTTATGGCTGATGAACAGAATGGCTTTGCCATCCGCCTTGAGTTGCTCCACCAGCAGGTAGAGCTCTTCAATTTCCTTGTGGGAAAGCGCTGCGGTGGGTTCATCCATGATGACCACACGAGCATCAATGGACAAGGCACGGGCGATGGCCACAAGATGTTTACTGGCAATACCGAGGTTGCGCAACAATGCTTTGGGAGGTAAGGCTGCGCCTATGCGATCCAGCAGTGCCTGGGCGTTGGCATTCATCGCGGACCAATCCACCAGTCCGAACCGGGTTCTTGGTGCATGACCTATAAAGATGTTTTCAGCAACTGACAGGTCATCGAACAACACGGTTTCCTGATGAATGGCTGTTATGCCCAACTGCGCAGCATGATGCGGTGTTGAAAGCGTTACTGGCTTGCCATCAATAACAATGCGACCGCCATCGGGCTGGTAGATACCTGTAAGTATTTTTACAACGGTGGACTTGCCTGCGCCGTTCTCTCCAACCAGTGCGGTGACGGTACCGGGATACAGTTGTATCGAGACTTCGGACAAGGCTCGTACCCCGGGGAAGTCCTTGATGATCCCATCGAGGCTAAGTAAGGCGTCTTGCGTGAGTGCTGGGTTCTCGGGCAACGTTGGCTCTGCTGATCAGTGGTTGAAAGGCGTAATACAAGAAATTCATATTTTCGAACAGTCTCCTGGATGCAGACTGCTTAGCAACGCTGTGCTGATAGCACGACTGGATGCTCGTTAGCGAGAACGAACATCCAGCGTTTAATGGTCTGACAATTAAGTGTGAAGTTCAGGCCAGGATAAAGCGCGTGTGATCAAAGGCTTGATCAAAAGATATCCTTGAACTCGTCGATGTTGGAGGCATCGTAGACAAACGGATCTGCCATGGCGCCATCAAGCGTATCGCTAAGTGTTACTGCGCCCAGGCGGCCCATACCAATCTCAGCACCTGCTGCAGCTTTGGCATCGCCTTTAGCCAAGTTGTAGGAGATCATGGTGGCGGCGTAGCCCAGATCGATCGGGTTCCAGATAGCAAACGACTTTGATGCGCCTGACTCGACATGTGCTGCCATCTCTGAAGGCAGACCAAGTCCTGTTACATTGATTTCACCGGCCTTGCCTGCATCGCTTACCGCCTGTGCAGCTGCCACGATACCCACAGATGTCGGTGCAATGATCGCTTTGAGATCAGGGTGTGAAGACATGAGACCCTGGGCTTCACGATAGCTCTTGTCAGACAAGTCATCACCGTAGACAGTAGCCACGATGTTGATACCCGGATAGTTGCCAGCAACCTTGTTCATCTCTTCAATCCAGATGTTCTGGTTGGTTGCGGTGGCCGTGGCGGACAGCACGGCGACGTCGCCACCATCAGGCAGGTGATCAGAAGCCAGCTTGATGATCATATTGCCAATCAGTGGATTGGATGAAGGGTTGAGATGCATCTGGCGACCCTCAGGAGCAACACCTGAATCCCATGAGATGACAGTGATGCCTCGGTCCATCGCTTTTTTCAAGGCCGGCACCAACGCATCCTGATCATTCGCAGAAATGGCGATGGCGTCCACTTTCTGGGCAATCAAAGAGTTAATGACTTCGATCTGCCCTTCAGCGGTTGTGTCTGTGGGGCCTGTGTAGATAATCTCCACTCCGCCCAGCTCAGCTGCAGCTTCTTCAGCGCCCTTTGCAGCGGCTTCAAAAAAGCCTATGCCAAGGGCTTTGACAACAAGCGCAATGCGCATGTCTTCAGCATGTGCTGCTGAAAATGCCATGCTGCTGCACAGTGCGGCAGTGGCCAGTAGTTTGGTTGTTGTTTTCATTGTTCCTCTCGTTTGTGGTTGATGGTCTTGCGATGGTAGTTTTGCTTCGTTTGAAGTTAACCGGTTTGTTTTGCAGAAGTGAGTTCGGCAACAATCAGTTTCACACCGGCATCTTCCAGCATGCTGATGGATGTCTTGTCGATGCGTTCGTCGGTAATGACAACATCGATGTTTGTCAGTGAACAAATCAGCAACGATGAACGCCGTTTGAATTTTGAAGCATCGGCCAGCACGACTATTTCATCGGCCTGCTTCATCAGTTTTTGTTCGCTTTGAATAACCAGTGGGTCGGACTCCATCAAACCAAGCCGTCCGACACTGTGTGCACCCATAAACATGCGCTGTGCACAGAAACTGGCTGTAACGTCATTTTCGTAGGGACTTAGAATGATGTTCTGTTCCCTGTACAACGTGCCACCCGGAACTGTCAGCTGGTTTTTCGAGTGATGCAGCAGATGTTCGGCAATTGGGAAAGAGTTGGTGAAAATCTGCATGCGCAGATTCGTCAACAGATGGACCATCTGGTAGGTTGTGGTGCCCGCGTTAATAATCACGTCATCACCGTCGTTGCACAGTGCGACCGCTTCTCTGGCTATTGCACGCTTCTGAACAATGTCGATGCTCTGGTTTACGCTGAACGGTCGTCCCGCAAGAGCCCCCTGCACGGGTGGGTTAATGGCCTCAGCGCCGCCGCGCACTCTGCGCAGTTTTTTGGCCATGTGCAGAGAGGCGATGTCGCGACGAATCGTGGCCTCTGAGGAGTCGGTGAGTGCCACAAGCTCCACCACCGTTGCAACAGGTTTGTCCTGAACGGCTGAAAGGATGATGGTCTGGCGTTCCAGTTCATGCATGCGTTGACGGCTGCTCGATTCCATTAGTTCACGGATGATGATACGCAACGTCTTGAATCTGTCAATCAAAAACAATCAATTACGATCAAATCGTCGATATTTATTCTCGATATGATTGACAATGCTCGAAATTCAGGCAATTCTGTCCCGATAGTCGCACTTTTGGATAAGCACTCATGAGCAGTAGTCACGCCAGCAATCTGTTGGAAAACCTGTGGGACTCGGCGCATGCTGCATCGCTGGATGAACCCGGGCGTCTTCTTTATCGTTCTAACCTGCTCGGCAGTGACAAGCGCATTACCAACTTTGGTGGTGGAAATACATCAGCCAAGGTCATGCACGATGATCCATTAACCGGGAAAAGCACGCAGGTGCTATGGGTCAAGGGCTCAGGTGGCGATGTAGGAACCATGAAGCTTGATGGGTTTGCAACCTTGTATCAGGAGAAGCTTGATGCCTTGAAGGAGCTTTATCGAGGCGATCAATTCGAAGATGAGATGGTGGCCTATCTTCCTCATTGCACATTCAATCTCAATCCCCGTGCATCGTCCATTGACACGCCCTTGCACGCCTATGTACCGCAACGGCATGTGGACCATATGCATCCCGATGCTGTCATTGCCATTGCAGCAGCTGCCGATGGTGAAGCGCTGACGCAACAGATTTATGGTGAGGACATTGGCTGGTTACCGTGGAGACGTCCGGGCTATGAGCTGGGTTTATGGTTGAGTCAATTCGTTGCAGACAACCCTCGTGCACGGGGTGTCGTGTTGGGCAGTCATGGATTGTTTACCTGGGCTGACAGTGCCGAAGAATGCTACGCGGTGACGCTTGAGATCATCAACAAGGCAATCAGCTGGCTGGAGGACCATAACACTGATAATGAAGCCTTTGGTGGTCGAATACATGAGGCATTGCCAGCACAACAGCGGCAGCAAATTGCTGGTCAGCTTATGCCTTCTATTCGTGGTCTGATTGGAAAGGACGAGTACAAAGTGGGGCATTTTGAAGACAGCGATGCCGTGCTCGAATTTGTTTGCGCCCAGCAGATGCCTGAGCTTGCAGCATTGGGCACAAGCTGCCCTGATCATTTTCTGCGCACCAAGATACGCCCGTTGATTGTTGATTTCAATCCGGCATCAGTGGATATCGATAATACCTTGAATGCCTTGCCCGACGCAGTTGAAGCCTACCGTAACAGCTATGCGGCTTACTATGATCGCTGCAAGCACGAAGACAGCCCACCCATGCGCGATCCCAATGCGGTGGTTTATCTGGTACCGGGTGTTGGCATGATCACATTCGCCAAAGACAAGGCCACCGCAAGAATATCCGCTGAGTTCTACACCAACGCAATTAACGTGATGCGCGAGTCGTCAGGAGTTTCAACCTATTGCGGTTTGCCAGAGCAGGAGGCCTTTGACATCGAATACTGGCTTCTTGAAGAGGCCAAGTTGCAACGTATGCCAGCGCCTAAAAGTATGGCGGGACGTATTGCACTCATTACCGGTGGGGCAGGGGGGATTGGCTCAGCGACGGCTGATCGGCTTTTATCTGAAGGAGCCTGTGTGGTGCTGGCGGATATTGATGAAGCCCTTTTGAGTGCGACAGCGCAGCGTTTGATAAAAGACCATGGCAAGGATGTCATTCGCCAGGTGATTATGGATGTCACCGATGAGAGGGCGGTAGCTGCGGCTTTTTCGTTTGCTGCCCTTGAATTCGGGGGGGTGGATATTCTTGTATCCAATGCCGGCATCGCTTCATCAGCATCTGTTGAGGACACCACGCTTGAGCTTTGGAACAAGAATATGGATATCCTGTCAACCGGCTACTTTCTTGTGTCCAGAGAAGCGTTTCGGCTGCTACGACGACAATCGCTGGGTGGCGCGGTCGTCTTTATCGCGTCCAAGAATGCGTTGGCGGCATCGCCAGGTGCATCAGCTTATTGCACAGCAAAAGCCGCTGAAGTACATCTTGCACGCTGCCTGGCTCTGGAAGGCGCTGATGTTGGCATACGTGTCAATGTGGTTAATCCTGATGCTGTACTCAAAGGCTCGAAAATCTGGTCGGGTGAGTGGCTGCAACAGCGTGCTGATGCCTATGGCAAAAACGCGCAGGAACTACAGGAGCACTACACGGCGCGCTCATTACTAAAGCGTGAGGTGTTGCCCGAGGACATCGCTGAAGCGACGTATTTCCTGGTCAGTGATCGTTCCGCGAAATCCACAGGCAATATCATCAACGTTGATGCTGGCAACGTCCAGTCATTCACACGGTAGGAGTTGATATGGGAACTCGAATAGACCAAGAGCTAGTCAACACGCATAACACATCGCATGCCGCACATCTGGACGCTGATTTCCACGCACTGGGTGAGCAGTTGCAACGTCGCGGCCTTGAGATAGAGGCCATCACCGACAAGGCTCAGCAGTTCGCCGTAGCCATTCCTTCGTGGGGTGTTGGCACGGGTGGCACTCGCTTTGCGCGATTCCCCGGCATCGGTGAGCCGAGACATGTCTTTGACAAGCTG
Source organism: uncultured Granulosicoccaceae bacterium (assembly GCA_964352535.1). Taxonomy (GTDB): domain Bacteria; phylum Pseudomonadota; class Gammaproteobacteria; order Granulosicoccales; family Granulosicoccaceae; genus Granulosicoccus. The sequence goes on from CAYGSW010000016.1 coordinate 31,663, forward strand.
GACGACTGCGGTGTGATTCAACAACTCACCCGGGCAACTCCCGCTGTATCACTGCATATTCCGTGGGATGACGAGGATCCTGTTGAGTTGCGCGAACGTGCACAGGCATTAGGGCTCGATTTTGATGCGATGAATTCCAATACGTTTCAGGATCAGCCAGAACAGCCCCATTCCTACAAGTTCGGATCGTTGTCTCATACCGATGCCAACACCCGTGAGCAAGCCATTTTGCACAACATCCGGTGTATTGAAATTGGCAAGACCCTGGGCTCCAGAGCAATAACAGTCTGGGTCGGGGATGGTTCGAATTTTCCGGGTCAAACCAATATGGGCGCACAGCTGGACAGATACCTGGAGGCCATGCATCAGGTATACGCCGCTCTACCTGATGACTGGCAACTGTTTACCGAACACAAGATGTACGAGCCGGCTTTCTATTCGAGTGTTGTGCAGGATTGGGGCAGCAATTACCTGATAGCCAGTGAACTTGGACCAAAGGCCAGTTGCCTTGTCGATCTTGGCCATCATGCCCCCAACGTTAATATCGAAATGATCGTGTCACGGCTTGCGCGTTTTGGCAAACTTGGCGGCTTTCATTTCAATGATTCAAAGTATGGCGACGATGATCTTGATTCTGGTGCTATCGAACCGTATCGCCTGTTTCTGGTGTTTAACGAATTGGTCGACATCGCAATGAATCAAGGTGAGAGTTTTCAGCCCGCGTACATGCTCGACCAATCGCATAATGTCACCGATCCTATCGAAAGCCTGATGATGAGCGCTGTAGAAGTTCAGCGTGCTTATGTGCAGGCATTGCTTGTGAATAGAGAAGCATTGAAGCAATACCAGCAGGATAATGATGCTCTGATGGCAACACAGATGCTAAAACAAGCGTTTCGTACGGATGTTGATGCGATCCTGAAGAAAGCGCGAGTGCTCTCGGGTGGTGCTATAGATCCAGTGGAGGCGTATCGTCAGTCGGGGTATCGAAAGAATGTAGCCGCTGAGCGACCCGCGGTGAGTGGTGCTGGTGGTGGCATTGTGTAGTAACGACAGATGGGTCCCTAACGGATAAATACAAAGGCGACCAGTCTCATGTGTTGAGGGTGTCGAGCTGGTTAGTTCAGCGCATTCACGGTGTTGTTGATCTTTCAAAATACACAGATGATCGCACCACAGTTCTTGGTTCATTCCAGCGTGATGAAGTTGATGACCGGACGCTTGATGTCCTTGCTGTTGCTCTTCGGAAAGTCGAAGATGCTGGTGCAGCAAATGCGTCGATTGCCTATGAGGGAAGCGTGGGGTTTTTGATGGCGTCAGACGATTTTGGCAATGACGAAAACGGCTTTGAATTTATCGGGCGCTTTACTTACTACACCTCTGATCAGTTTGGTTTCGGTGGTGCAATAGGTTATCGCGACATCGATGAATTGGATGTCACTACTTTTGCTGTTGAGGCCAGTTACTTCTTTACTGACACAGTATCCGTTGTTGGAGGCTTTGAGAGAAGCAGTACGTCGTTTGACACAGACACCGATACAATAGGTGCAGGGCTGGCCGTTCGCTTCTGATTGCTACCCTTCTATCTCGTTTCAACGGCTAACCTTGGCAAGCCTGCAGCGTTGGGCAGTTTTTTTCAGGCACCCATTTTGCCAGTTGTTAATTTCATCAAAGTACGGGCGAGCTTTGAGAGTCGGTGCATTACTGGGTTTTTCCATACATCCAGTGTGACGGTGGTGCGGATTTTTTTTGCGTACGTGTTCTTGTACGGGTATTCGCCTTTTAGTAAATCAAGCTGATGCGCACCGTCATTAATGGCCTGGTCAATGGTCTGCATCATCAGTATGTGGCCGGGACTCAAGTGTTCATATTCAGGATCAAAACCTGTCTGAAAAAAATACAGAACACCTTTACTGAGAAAGGCATACTCGATACCGATGGTCTTGTCATCGAGGTTCAGCTTCAAAAGCCGCAGTTCATTGTTTTCCAGTGCGTGTAGCATGAGAGAAAGATGAAAACCACAATATTGAACCGACTGGAAGCTGCCAGACACGCCTTTGCTGTGTTGACGTATTTTATGTAAACGTTGCAAATGTGCAAACGCATCATCAATATCTTCGCGGCTTTTACACAATGTATACTGCACCTTGCCTGCATTGTGTAATTGTTGGCGGCGGCGTTTGCGTTGTTTGCGAGCATTTCGGCTCAGTGTTTTTTCGTACGCTTCTATCGAGCCGGGCAACGCGTCCACCAGGCGCTTCTGATCGCGTTGGAGCGGTAAACGCCATCCGTTTTCAACGGCGGCATCTTTCAGCTTTGTGGCCAACATGCCGTTTTCTACCATATCGTACAACTGCAGGCGCTCACAATCGTTCTGATTAAAAAGCGTTTGGCAAATCGTTGATATCACCAATTCTTCGAATTCACGGTTGACCAGAACACCCAGATCGTCAGGTGAGGTATCGCCGCCAGAGCCAATGAATCTAAGCGTTTCAACGGTATGAAGCTTTAGCGCACGGGTTTTGCAACGGTATAGAGGTGCAATGCCTTCCACAACATTGTCAATACGCACAACAAGGGTGCAAAGCTCACCCAGATCGCCATAATGCTGCCACCACAAACGATTCCAGTACCAGCTGTTAAACAATCCTGCATCCTTGCACTCGTGGTGCAATCGCTTCCAGTCGTGTTCCAAAGCATCCAGCTTCGCTTCTGTGGTGATATGTTGTACGTCTATCTCAACGTTGGATCCGGGTGTCATGCCCTTACTACTGGACTGGTTTGTACAACCACTTGGACTGGTATTTACCGCGCTCATCATCAGTCAGTTATGGCTGCTTCGCGTGTCGGGCGTGTCACGCCTGTTAAAATTGTGGCTAGCGTGTACGACCGGGTTATTGTGGGTGAGCAGCGCGCCTTTAACTGCGAATGGCTTGGTTTTTCAGGTGGAAAAGCCGATCGCGGCAATAGCACAACAGTGTGATGCATTTGATGAGCAAATGCGTAGCGAGTTTCCTGTTGTAGTACTTGGTGCTGATCTTGACGCCTACGTGGAATCTGATAGTCCCTACGAGGTGCTAACGTCCGAATCGTTGTCGAGAACCCTGTACGCCGCCACCCTGGATACAGGGAATAACCGCTTTTACCTGATGGGAGGAGGTCAGACATCTCGTAAACTGAGTGATTTCATGGCGCGTGTACTCATTAATCAAGGCATTGCCAGCGAGCGCATCGAGCGTGACAACGTCAGTTTGAACACTGTCCAGAATGCCGAGCAGTTAGCGCTGTTGCCGGGTATCTCGGTGAGCGTACCCATCGTACTAGTCACCTCTTCACTGCACATGAATCGTGCGGCGTCCATTTTTTCAACACAGGGCTTCACCAGTTGCCCCAGCCCATCTGGCTCCCTGTATTCAGTCTCAGCGGGTTGGGTGGGGCTATTGCCATACATCGATGCACTCACCAAATCGACGTTCGCCTGGCGCGAGTTGCTGGCTACAGTCAAATACCGGCTGCTCAAGCCTGGTGAAGTGTGAGTCATGGGTGCTGTTGGCACAAATTCCTGTTCGCGCTGTTGCGATGTTAAGCCTTCGCCGTCAAGCTGTTGTTAAAGGTTCGGCTTTTTCAGGTGTATTCTGGCTGAGCTGTGAGAATGATGCAGGCTTGGCGGCATCCAGTTTACGGATACCCAGCGGGCTGTCCGGATCAATCTGCAGGTCGGTGATGTAGGTTGCGGAGCGATTGCGCTTTGGAAACGGGCGAAGCTTGTTGGCCGCGCGATACGCGAAGCGCTTGAGTGCTGGAATGGCGCCATCTTCAGCCATACTGCGTGACTTGAAGCCCAGCCCACGCAGAACATAACGGTTGGCGAGCTGAACGTACTGACGTTTGTAAACAGTGGGTGTGTAATAGCTGGTTGCCAGGGAGACGTTCATGTCTTGATTGACGATACGATGTGGCCCATTGTGTGGCCAGGACGCAACATCGCCAGGTGACAACAGAAACTCTTCAGCTCGCTCATCGAAGCTTGGATCAAACGGCAGGTTTTCATCGATCTCGCCAGCGTAAATGTCTTCCAGCAAGTCTTGCGGGACAAGATTGGTGTCCATGGCAGGGTAGATCCAGACGCGCTTCTGGCCACGCAGATGCCACAGCATGTTGGGTTCAGCATCAAGGTGATAGTAGACCTGTGCACCCGGTGAGCTGATCAGCAAGGTGCTGTAGTTAGCGCGCGGATGCTGCAAGTGTGGACACTTTTTGCCCAAATGATCGTACATACCTGAAATCAGCTGGGCGAAGTCCTCGTTGTACTCTTCAATATGCGTGACATTCAGCCAGAGACGCCCATTTTCAACCGCCCGCCACAGTTGTTCACCCGTGGTGCCTTCGGCGATATCAACACAGCCCCAATCGCTCGGATTGCATGGGTCATCGCCCATCGTGAATGCCTGAAGCCACTTGCGCGGGTAGCTATCCAGTAAATCGATCAGCTCAGGCTTGTCGAATAATGTGCGCTCGTGGTAGTTGTGCTTGCTGACCATCGGCACAAGGCCAAAATTGTCATACTCTTCGGATGACCAGACAATCGGAGGCGCAGTATTCATAGGGGTCGCTGTCATGGGTTTATTCTGTGTTCGATAGCATTAGGCACAATAGGGCGACTGCGAGGTAGCTCGCAAAACTGTCAGGCGCCTTCTTGAACAGCTGGAAGCAAAAGGGCTGCATGCTGCTACAGAAGCAGCGAAGCGGTTCTCGGCGGACATTCTATGTATTACCAGGATACGATAACGATGTTGAAATGATGCACGTTAGAACCCTATTCTACAAATGTATTAATGCCGTGTGCCATGCAGACATAACACGTGTGCTCATTCTTGACACAAAGTCCATGGCCGCCGTGGACAATCACGTGGCAGTTCGTTGTCACTGGATGGATGAGGCTGAACTGTCAACCCATTCCAAGGACAGGGAGTCTTGGGTTACAGCGGAATTTATTGAGGATTTTCATACGCTTGGGTTTCGTGGTGTCGCAGCAACGATCGACGGGCAGCTGGCAGGGATGCTCTTTCTGGTCTCTGGCTCTGTCGCTGGACGTCACAACAGCGGCGGCAAGCACTTTAACGGCATCGGGTTGAGTTTGCCTGAAGGTGTCAGCTATCTTTTCAAGGTAGCCGTACGCAGTGAATATCGAGGACAGCGTATCAACGCGTCCATGCTGGCATTTGCCACAGAGCAACTAACTCCTCAAGGTCTGGATGCCATCGTAACCACAACCGATTGGACCAATGCGTCTTACCTGAAGAGTGTGGAGGCGCTGGGTTTTCAGCGTTGTGGCTATGCGTCAGAATTCGTGATTTTCGGGCGACACTTTTATCAGCTGCCGACTGTGTCCATTCATACGCCGCGTAACAATTCATCAGATGCTGGCAACAAGAGTGCTATCTGTTTCTTGCGTGAGTCGCCCAGCCGTCAGTGATAAATCGATTGGCCCACCATGTCATGCAGTATTTTCTTGTGGTTACGTACGTTCCTTTCGAACAAATCAGGCGAGGCGGCCTCCCGCGTTTCATGAATAGTCCAGGTTAGGGCCGCGGAAAAGACTTCGCAAAAGTAAACGCCGCAGTACTTGCACCTTGTCGATCGAGTAGTTGAAGTTTTTCATAAGCCTCTGCAGGCGTGGGTAGTGAGCCCTCCGGTATCCACCACAAAACCTGATAGCTGTTGCTGAGTTTGTGGAACCACTGCTCGCGATCTCTTACAAGCTCAACATGCATGGATTTGTACACGTAGTGTCGTAACGCCTCCATGTCCTCCCAGACGCTCATGTTGATGATCAGGCTCCGATCCTTGAAAATTGTGGACGCAGAATCGTCGGATTCATCCGGCTGCCAGCGCCAGATAAAACCGGGCGACTGGTCAGCCAACGCGTTGATTTCATCCAGTCGCGCAACAAACGCTTTCATGGTGTCGGACGTTAGTTCATCACGACACTGAGCGATGTTGATTTGGGTCAGGTGGTGTGTTGTCATCAGAGATCTGGTTTTCGCCAGCAATGCAGTTCGACTATTTCTGAATAGTCCGCGCAGTCTCTTAGGAGCCTGTCCGACAATAAGCTAATCGAGCGAGAGCGCGATATTTTGGCCATATTTCCGCGTAACAACGGCGAATAGAGCAACTATTCACCTCAATTGACACGAAAATCTGACTCAAAATCTCACACTCTCGCTTCGATCGTTATTCTCGGACAGGCCCCTAGTAGTCCGTCAACCCGAAATATTAGGATTCAGCGGGCCTGTCTGTGTTCG
>CAYGSW010000017.1:0-5156 GCA_964352535.1 uncultured Granulosicoccaceae bacterium
CGCTGGCGCAGCGCTGTGACCGCGCCTTGCGCATGGGTAACGGTCGTCTGGAGCAGATATGAACACGGTATCCTCTGAGGTAACGGGTAGCACGCAGCTGGCTGCCCCGTCCAAAGTCAAGAGTAATGCCTCCGGTTGGATGCGGCAGTTTCGTTTTGCGCTACGCTCACTGATGCGGGATCTGCGTGCTGGTGAGCTGCGGGTTCTGGCTCTGGCACTATTGGTGGCTGTTGCTTCGGTAACCGCAGTGGGTTTTTTCACGGACCGCATCGGGCGGGCTGTCGAGCGTCAGGCGGGGGATGTACTGGCTGCGGACCTGGTCGCCAGCTCCGGTTTCATGTTGCCAGAAGCCTTGATTGAGTCGATTGAGCAGAGCGGTTTGCAAAGCGCGCAACATGTGCGTTTCCCCAGTGTGGTCATCAACGAGCGTGATGAGTCTCAACTGGTGGCCATGAAGGCAGTATCAGAAGGGTACCCATTGCGCGGCAGTATCAGGACCGCTGCCATCGAAGATCCGAGTGTGCAGTTGAACGATGGGCAAGGCGTGCCAAAGCCGGGTAACGTCTGGGTGGACGGACAGCTTCACGCGGCAATGGCGCTGGTGCCTGGCGATACCTTGACGCTGGGTGAGTTGGAACTGAACGTTAGTCGAGTCATATTATTCGAGCCAGATCGGGGTGAAAATGCGTTTGAGTTTGCCCCCAGAGTCATGTTCAATCTTGACGATCTGGAGCAATCTGCGTTGTTAGGCGAAGGCAGTCGCGCCACCTATTCTTTATTAATGGCAGGTGAGGCGGCTGAGCTTGAGCAGGCGCGTGATCTGATGAGCGAGCAGTACACAGCCGATGTGCGTGTCCGGGGTGTTCGCGATGGCAGTCCGCAGATGACACGTGCACTGGACAGGGCGCAGCGCTTTTTAGGGTTGGCATCAGTGGTAACTGTTTTGCTGGCAGGCGCTGCTATTGCGCTAGCGGTCAGGCACTTTGCCTTGCGTCAGGCAGATGCCAGTGCCGTTATGCGCACGCTGGGCGCCAGTCGTGCTGAAGTGATTGTGTGGTTGTCTACACGGCTTGCATTGATTGCGTTGGTTGCATCTGCACTGGGGATACTGGTGGGATGGTTCGCGCAACTTGTGTTGGCGAATCTGTTACAAGGCTGGTTTGGGCTTGATCTTCCTACTCCTGGCATCATGCCGCCCTTGATTGGCACCTTGACGGCGTTTATCTCTTTGGCAGGATTCGGATTGTTGCCTATCGTGAAGGCTGGACGCATCAATGTCATGCGTGTATTGCAGCGTGACTATTCGGGTCTGGCTGGCAGTTCTCTGGTGGCAGGTGCGTTTGGCTTGCTCGCAACGTTTGCGGTGGTGTTTCTGCTTTCTGGCGACTGGTTGCTCAGTGCCATCGTGGTGCTGGGTGTGGTCGCCATGTTATCCGTGTTTGCTGTGTTTGGGCGCCTGATGATCGTGGTGGTCAGGAAACTCGCTGGTCCCCGTTTCCGGATGAGCACTGCAGGGTTGCAGCGCCGGGCGGCCAGCAGCATCATGCAGCTGGCTGCGTTTGCCATGGGGATCATGGCGTTGTTGTTGATCAGTATCGTGCGTGTGGATCTGCTGGCAGCCTGGGAGCAGGATCTACCGGAAGATGCGCCTAATGTTTTTGTGGTGAATATTCAGCCTGATCAGGTTGAGGGTCTGGCTGCTCAGCTTGAGAAGCAGGGCATCGAGACAACCGGTATCTACCCGATGGTTCGCGCCAGACTGGTTGCGCACAATGGGGTTAGTGTTTTGGACGGTGCCACAACAGAACGACAAGAGCGACGTGCGCGTCGTGAGTACAATCTGTCTTTTTCCGACACGGTGCCGTTGAATAACACCATTGTGGACGGTGAATGGTGGGCTGAGGATGGCAGCGCACCGCCATTGCTGTCCATTGAGCAGGAGTGGGCTTCCGAAAACGGTTTTCAGATTGGTGACACATTGACGTTCAAAAGCGCCGGTGTGGAAACCACGGCAACCATTGCGAACTGGCGTGAAGTGGACTGGGAGTCATTTCAGGTTAATTTCTTCGCCGTATCATCACCCTCCATGTTGCAAGGGTTGCCAGCCACGTATGTGACAAGTTTTCACATAAAAGAAGACTTTGTAACTGCGACGACCGGTTGGGTACGCCAGTTTCCGGGGATTGCAACGCTCGATATTGGTGCAATACTGACCCGGGTCAAGTCATTGATGGATAGAGCGTCTTTAGCGGTAGAATATGTGTTTCTATTCACACTGCTGGCAGGTTTCTGTGTGTTGTTAGCAGCGGTTCAGAGTAGTCAGGGCGAACGCATCAGGGAGTCTGCATTGTTAAGGGCCCTTGGTGCATCGCATAAACAACTTCGTGAGGCGGTTATTGCTGAGTTTGCAATACTGGGCGCGATAGCGGGATTACTGGCAGCGCTCTTTGCCACCATCATTGCGTGGTCGTTGAGTCAGTTTGTTTTCGAACTCCCGTTCAACTTGAATGTGTGGTTATGGGCAATTGGAATTTTTGGAGGGGCGCTTGGAATTGCCACGGCAGGTTATCTGGCTACGCGCCGGGTGCTGTATACGCCGCCTATCGTTGCTCTGCGCCATGCCAGCTAGCGCCTGAATACAGGCTTGCGTCAGGCGCTGATGCGGGTGTCATGCAATGAAGCATACCTTCAGTGCTGATGAGTCGGCTTTCACAAGCTTAAGCTCTGCGCAGGAATATCTTGCGGAGAATTTTACGCGCAATCAGGCGTTGATTATCAGACGTGCTGTCGAGCATGCCTGGAACATCCGCGATGAACGCACGGTTTATCCTGAAGCCATGTTCGTAGCGGCGCAATTAAAGGCCATGCGTGCGGATGTGCCCATTATCGTATCGGCCCTGCTGGGTACCGATGTTGCCTCGAAGGCCTACACCATCGATCATGTGCGTGAGCATTTTGGTAACGAGGTTGCCAATCTAACCCGAGGTGTACGTTGGCTTAATGAGTTGAATCTCAGCGATACCTTCAGCGATGGATCCAAGGCAGAAACACTGCGTCGTATGGTTTTGTCGATGGTGGAAGATGTGCGTGTTGTGCTGGTCAAGCTGGCCTATCGCACGCAGCGGCTCTATACACTGGCAAAAACTGATTCTGCCTCTGCTCGCTATATTGCCAATGAGACGCTGGCGATTTATGCACCGTTGGCTAATCGTCTGGGTCTTGGACAGCTCAAGTGGGAGCTGGAAGATGTGGCATTTCGTATTGTGGAGCCAGAGGCTTACAAGCGGGTTGCCAAGGCGCTGGAAGAGAACCGTGCCTTTCGCGAAGCTTACATCAATGATTTTGTAAAGGACCTCAACGCGCGCATTCAAACGCACGGAATACTCAATGCACAGGTGTTTGGTCGGCCCAAGCATATCTATAGCATCTGGAAAAAGATGAACGCCAAGCATATCGAATTCTCGGATCTATTTGATGTGCGTGCGGTGCGTGTACTTGTTGATGATCTGCAACAGTGTTACAGCGTGTTGGGTGTTGCCCATAGCATCTGGCAACCGATTGGTCGTGAATTTGATGACTACATAGCTAACCCGAAAGATAACGGATATCGATCGTTGCATACCGCTGTTATCGGTCCAAAAGGTAAGCCTGTGGAAATACAGATTCGTACGCGTGCCATGGATGATCATGCTGAAAACGGTGTTGCAGCTCATTGGGCGTACAAGGAAGGCAGCGCCGTTGACCCGAACCTGCAGAACAGTATCAATGCGTTGCGTCAGTTGCTGGAAGACAACGACGATGATGAGCAATTGATTGAGGGGTTTTCTCAGCAACTGGATTCTCAACGAGTTTATGTTTTTACGCCTAAAGGTGAGGTCATTGATCTGACCAAAGGCGCCACACCGCTGGACTTTGCTTATCACATTCACTCAGAGATTGGTCATCGCTGCCGTGGTGCCAAGGTCAATGGTCGCATTGTGCAGTTGACCTACGTGTTAAACAACGGTGATCAAGTGGAAGTGCTCACTACTCGTGAAGCAGGGCCGAGTCGTGATTGGTTAAACAAGTCGCTGGGGTATTTGAATAGCAGCCGTGCGCGTGGCAAGGTGCGTGCCTGGTTCAACCTGCAGGATCAGGAGCAGCACTTGCTGGATGGCAAGGCTATTCTTGACAGAGAGCTTAAGCGTTTCAAAGCTAACAACATTGCTAACGAAACGCTGGTAAAAAAGCTGAAGTTTGACAAGCCGAACGATCTCTACATCGCCATTGGACGCAATGAGGTCACGGTTGCGCAGATTGTGGGTGCCATTGATCATCTGGTGGAGCCTGCCGTCAAGACACCAGCCGCTGTTGGCCGGCAAAGCAAGCAAGGTGCAGTGTCTGAGGGTATTCATGTTCGCGGTGTGGGTAATCTGCTGACGCAGATTGCGCCGTGCTGTGCACCGGTTCCACCCGATAGCATTGTCGGGTTTATTACACGCGGCAAAGGCGTCACGATACATCGTGGCGATTGCAGCAACATCCTGAATCTTCGCGAAGGTGAGCGTGAACGCCTTATCGAGGTGGACTGGGGTGATGACTCCAGTGGGCGCTATCACGTTGAGATCTTCATCAAGGCCATTGATCGACATGGGTTGCTGCGTGATGTATCCACGATGTTGTCAACGCTGGATATTGATGTGGTGTCAGTTAACACGCAGAGTGACAAACAGATGCAAACAGCTGATATGCGGATCGGCCTGCATATCGCCAATACGGGCGAACTGGCGCTGGCAATGGACAAGATTCGCCAGCTGCGCAACGTTCAGGATGTGGAGCGAGTGTCTTAATCGCGTTTGGGCATCACGATAGAGCCTGATTTTTCGTGTCCGGGCTAGCCCGTTTGTGCTTTGCATTTTCCGAAGCGGCCATCGCACAGGTATACTTGCGGGATGGCAGGTAATACATTTGGCAAGCTCTTCTCCGTCACAACCTTTGGTGAGAGTCATGGCCCGGCATTAGGTTGTATCGTGGACGGATGCCCCCCAGGCTTGCCGTTGAGCAGCAGCGATTTACAGCGCGATCTGGACAGGCGCAAGCCGGGCCAAAGCCGCTACACCACGCAGCGCCGTGAAAGCGATGAGGTGGCGATCCTGTCCGGGGGGTTCGAAGGTCAG
>CAYGSW010000017.1:5166-12655 GCA_964352535.1 uncultured Granulosicoccaceae bacterium
ATGTTGATCAACGCTCGCGCGACTACGACAAGATCAAACAGCAGTTTCGCCCGGCCCATGCTGACTACACCTATCTGCAAAAGTACGGAATTCGTGATTACCGCGGGGGTGGACGATCGTCAGCCCGTGAGACGGCCATGCGTGTGGCGGCAGGCTCCGTAGCTAAGGTGGCGCTGGCTCAACCTTCACTGGGTGGTGTCGTCATTCGCGGGTATTTGTCCCAGCTGGGGCCAATCAAGCTCGACCACTCGGGGTTTGACTGGAACGAGGTGGAGAGCAATCCTTTTTTCTGGCCCAATGCTTCCCAGGTGCCCGAGCTTGAGGAGTACATGAAAAAGCTGAGCAAGGATGGTGACTCCATAGGTGCCAAGGTGAACGTGCAGGCGGACAGTGTACCCGTTGGCTGGGGAGAGCCGGTGTTTGATCGTCTGGATGCCGATATCGCGCATGCACTGATGAGCATCAATGCGGTAAAAGGTGTTGAGGTGGGTGCAGGCTTTGACAGCATCGAACAGCGTGGTACCGAGCATCGCGATGAGATAACCAGTAACGGTTTTCTGTCCAACAATGCGGGTGGCGTGCTGGGTGGGATATCGTCGGGTCAAAGTATCAAAGCAGCCCTGGCCTTGAAGCCTACGTCCAGTGTGCGCTTGCCTGGAAAAAGCACAGACGTTGAAGGTCGGGATATAGAAGTCATCACCACCGGGCGTCATGATCCGTGCGTCGGTATCAGAGCAACACCGATAGCAGAGGCCATGCTTGCATTAGTGCTGGTCGATCACGCATTACGTCATCGTGCTCAGAACGCCGATGTCCATTGTGCTACGCCACTTATTCATCCCGGTGTCGGCAGCGAATAAACTTTTTACAGAGACAGAATCATGAGCTACAAAGCCCAGGGCAAAATCGTCAAGATCTTCGATGCAGAAAGCAAGAGTGCCAGTTTTACTGCACGCGAGTTTGTTATTGAGGTGGCTGACGGCCAGTATCCGCAGATGGTCAAGTTCCAGCTTGTTCAGGACAAGTGTTCGTTAGTGGATGGTTACAACGAAGGCGAGGAAATTGAAGTTGACTTTGACTTGCGTGGCCGTGAGTGGAACGAGAAGTATTTTACCAATTTGCAAGCTTGGAAGATAACGCGTGCAGGCGAGGGTGGCGCGCAGGGTGGTGGCGGTGGAGCCAGTACAGCGCAAAGTGGCGGAACGCCAGCACCGGCTGCAGCAACGCCGTCTGCTGCGGCTGCAGATTTTGATGATGATATACCGTTTTAATCCCTAGTAGCTCTTTTTATGTAAATATGTAGTTATAAGTAATTGAATAATAGTAAGTTAGCGTTGTTAGACCCTACGCATGCGTAGAGCGCAAACCGAGACGTGGTTCCAATACTCCACACGTGTAGAGTGAAAACTGAGACGTGGTTCCGCGTACTCTACACGTGTAGAGTGAAAGCCGTGACGTAGTTCCGTCACTCCACACGTGTGGAGTGAGATCACCTTAAATCACCGATTCACGACGCTAGCCAATCCGGTATGCACCGCATTCAGCGTAGCAAAAAGGTTATCCACAACTGCCTCTTTCCCAGCAAAAAGTTCGTCCGGCCCACCCGTATGCAATTGGCTGAATGGTGCTTCATACAAGGCAGTTTCCTTCATAACGCCTCGGGCGGTTAGCTGGTCGATAACCATTTCAACAAAGCGTATCTGCTGAGCATTCAGGCTTCTGTCGTTGAGGAATTCTGCAAAGGCTGATTGTGCGTGGTTTTCCTGATCAGGCCTCCTTGTGTTCAACCCGATCATTCACGCCACCAGATCTGCCAACTGCAATCAGGATGACAGTGCCTTTTTATCTGAAATAATCAAAAGTGTTATCTTAGGTTACAAATTATGTGATGCGTTGAGAGCGATTAATTTGAGGAATTCGTATGCGCGCTACAGTGACGCTGGACGACGCAAAAGTGGCCAATGCCAAAGAGCGAACGGGCATAAGTGACACAGCCTCACTCATGCGTGATGCGCTTGATGCGTTGATTCAGCGGGAGGCTTCCCATCGTTTGGCGGCTTTGGGTGGCTCAATGCCAGACTTGGAGCCTACTCCTCGACGTTGTCCTTACGATTCAGAGAAGGGCGGCTTGGGAACCACGGAGTGATTCTGGCAGATACCTCTATCTGGATCATGCATCTGTCAACACCTGATCATCCGTTGGCCACTGAATTGATGAAAAACAACATTTCAATTCATTCAATCGTTGTTGGTGAACTAGCCTGTGGTAGCTTCAGTCACAGAAAAACCACGCTTGCCGCCCTGAACGATTTACCTCATGTTATCGGCGTGCAGCACAATGATGTAATGCAGTTTATTGAACATTCAATGCTGTACAGCCTAGACGTTGGTTACAGCGACTTTCATCTGCTGGCGGCTACCAGACTTGGACAGGCTCAAGGCGCTGTGGACGGCAGGCAATCGATTGAACCAATTGGCTGCAGAGCTAAGTGTGGCACATCAGCCTTAGCCAAACATCAACGAATTGTCGCGCTGATGCTTGTGTGTCTACTTCAAGCACTTAACAGGATGTTATGCTGTTGTAGCTTCACTGTTCCTGTGCGTCTTCCTCCGCAAATACATCAAGTGCGATATTGAGTGCATTGATCGCTGCTGGAAAGCCGCCATACAGCGCCATTTGCCAGATCACCTCTCCAATTTCCTCTCGAGTAATCCCTACGCTACGTGCACCGGCAATATTAATCGCTAGTTGAGGCGATGTCTGCGCCCCCAAAGCTGTCAGGGCAGCAACGGTGGCAAGGTATCGATCGCGAAGTGGCAAGCCTGGGCGTGCATACTGGCGACCGTAGGCAAAATCCACAACGCCTTCTGCAAGCCCGGGAACCAGATGCCCATATCGTGCCTCCAACGCTGCCTCCATTCCTGGATTAAGTTCTTCGGACAACTCGCGCCCGATGTCAGTGGTTGTTTTCATTGTTTCATTCCTAATGTCCTTTGTTGCAAGATCTACCGTTAGCAATGCGCCTGGTTCATTAGTGCTCACGTCATGGTGAAGCCCCACTCGTTTGCATCAGATTCTCCTGGACAAGCTCCTGGTACAGACTCTGGCATTTCTAAGCCTTCGAGTACCCATGACTCCTGAGCTGTAGCAGGCTGAGCCACTATGAGAATCATCAAAACAACTATTTGGTAAATTTTTTTGATCACTGTTTCGTATCCTGTAGATGAGGATCGCAGAGTCCGTTATATGATGCAAAAATTCAACAAATACAATTTTGGTATCATAATATGATGCTAAAATTGGACGTATAGTATGGATTCACGGCTACGGGGCGAAATATTCGATGCACTGAAGGGCGTACTTAAAGCCCGTGGATGGAAATACTCCGATCTCGCCACTGGCCTTGGCCTTTCGGAACCGACAATCAAGCGACTATTCTCCGATGGCGATTGCAAACTCGGCCGTTTGTTGGAGATTTGCGACCTGCTGGACGTGACATTGACCGACCTTGTCGAACGAGCCAAACGCAGTTCTGATGTATGCCTTGAGCTGTCTGAGGATACTGAGGCGGAGTTGGCGGCAAATCCTTGGTTATTCGATCTATATGTATTGCTGCAGAGCGGCGAAGCCCCTGAGCACATCGCTAAGTACCTGCATATTCCAGCACACCATCTGCATCAGGATCTGCATAAGCTGCATAGCCTTGGGCTGGCGGTTATGAGGGACGATGGAAGGTTCAGTGTGCTAACAGATCAGCCGTTGCAATTGCGGCGGCACGGACCATTGCACTCACGTATCCGTGAGATAAACCTGCAATTCGTGGCCAGTATCTATGACGAACCGAATGCTGACGGGCAACTGTTTCGGACGATCTCACGTCGCATGCTGCCGGACACTGCGCGCATATTGCAACAAGAGGTTGCTGAGTTGGTAGAACGTATCGACAAGCTTGCGCGACAGGATCGACTGGTTTCATCGGTCGACACGCTGACCAATTGGAAATTTACTGCTGCGTTTGGAGCGGTAAACTTCTCAGCAATACTGGGTCACGAGGAAGGGGCTGAGACTCATGCTTCTGCTGAACAAGTCAGGCAAGCAGCTGTGCCATAGTTGAAACCTGCGCGCGACTGAGACCGGATAGAAAGCTGACGCTATTGGCAATGGTCTCAGGATTGTTGCTTAGGGCACATTCCTGTTCAATTGACCTTGAAAAGTGTCAAGACCCTATCGAAGCATCTTGTGGCCCATCCCACCATCACTAATTAGTAAGTCAAGGGATCATGGAATAGCGTTTGAATACCTATTGCTATTCTTCCAGCGTCCAGAAAAAGACCAGCGCTCATCGTGTTATCTAAAAAAAGACCATCCTTGGTCTATGTTGGCTCCTTGCCTGAACTACCACTTGGAGGAGGAAAACGAAGATCACCACACCTTCGTCATCTAAATAATAATGAATATCGGCACCCGTATGTATGAAACGAGCACACTTGTTTCACGACACAGTGTCAGCAATGGCGCCATACATACATTGCGACTTTGCTTGTTAGGTACTGTGCGAAATTTTTTGACTGCATCGTTAGCATTGCGGAATCCTTGCAGTTTCGACAAACCAGCCTTGCTGAAACTTTCTAGCCTGGCAGCAGCTTTAAGGTACGCAGTGTATTCAGTCAATTTAGTGGAAGCGATCTTGCCATACCCTGACTCTGGTTAAGCTTTGCTTCCAGGCCCTGATAGAAAATGTCGTTTGTCAGTGGTGCTGCTGAGCTCTATTGTTAATTTCCATCAACAGTGGTTGAACAAACAGGCAATCTCTCAGCAATCGAACGGAACGAAATCCCTTTGATACAGAAATTTGTGCGTTTATGGCAATGGGATTGTTGAACGAAACATACAGGTCTTGATAGAGGGTGACATTTCATGAAAATCATTGATAATTTTGTACGTGGTTTTAACAGTTACACGACTTATCTTGGACGCGCGAGGGTTCGCGAAGTACTGTTAAGAAGCAGCGATCGCATGCTCGAGGATGCGGGCTTTTCACGGGAACTGCTTGAGTCAGGAGTAAAAGCCTGGCCATGGCATAAGCCTGAGGTGGCACTCACCCCTTTGGATTTCAAACAAGTTGGCGATGTTGCGGCTATGCGTGAACTTCAAAACTACAGTGACACGGAGCTGCATGATCTTGGCATGTCCAGGGCCACAATTCCCGAAGCGGTGATGCTTGGTCGAGACGGCATTGACAATAACAAGGAGCGCAAGGTTGCCTGAAGGTTACCACAGGCTATTCACCCCTCAGAGTTGGCCGTCGTACAGTCTGATTGCGACGGTCGTACCGTGATGAGTGAGCGGGCTGAAAGCGTCATTTCACTACGAGTTGATAGCCATAAGTAAATACCCATGAGTGTATTGCATCCAGAAACTTTGCAACATATCCCGAAGGTCACAGAACACTATCTGGATTCAGGTACACGTCTGCGTTTCAGACCGGCATGCCCAAATGACAGATCACGCTTTGCTGAGGGTTTTACCGAACTGTCGGATGAGTCGCGATATTGTCGTTGCTTCGCGTCTCGCAAGGAGCTGACAGAAAAAGAGCTCGATATGCTGTGCGATGTAGACGGTACCACGCATGTCGCTATTGTCGTGCTGAATCTCGACGAGTACGGTCAGGAAAGTGAAAGCGTTGGCGGTGCACGCTTCATACGTGTTGACAGTGAGACCGAAGAGGCTGAACTGGCCTTTCTGATTGTCGATAAGTGGCAGCAGAGACACGTCGGGCGACTGTTGCTTCAACACGTATTGGATGCTGCTCAGACACAGGGAGTTCGTTCATTACGCTGTTATCTGCTACCAGGAAACCAGAAGGCAAGAAGATTACTGGTAAGTGTGTCACGACAAACTGGATGGGCAGTTACCTTTGACGAAGAAGGTGCTTTGCTAAACGAACCTGTTCGACGCACAGAGCCGTTGATATGTCCGAATGAAACGCCCATGTCGTCTGGTCACATGACTACTGGTTGATCACTTATGTGTTACTGCAAGCGTAAAACCTGACTGCAACACTGGTGTCTTCGAAGAAACTTCATGCCTTGTTAACGGACGCTTGTGGCCAGTTGATAAACCCTGGGGAGGATTGGCCGCTTGAGTTGGTTGTCAATTGTTGTAGTACAGCAGCTGTTCGCCAAGCATTTCATATCGAGTGATACCGTCGCAGAGCGTTACCACAGCGGCTTTTCGCCAAACAATTCAACATGGGTCCGTTTTCGTTGGCCGCTCCATCGACACGTGTAGACTAATAACCGTGATTTGGCCTTTGAAGGCCTGCACTGCATGCTTTTGCAAGTGGCCAGTGATGCGTTTGCCACGCTGCGTTTGAACAAGATCGCACCCATCGGGGTGACCGGTTTTTTTGGGCATCGCGTCTTGCCGCGCCAAATATACCTGAATATAACAAATCTCGTGTTGCTACAATCCAGCCTGGCTTGCCAGGAATTTTTGCCGAAATTCTAGCGTCCACAGTTGGATTGGGTAGTGAGCTTACAGACATAATCGCCGGGCTGTGGATTGTACGCGCAGTTGCTGCGACAATGAGCACTCCGGTGAAGAGGGAAGTATCAGCAATTGCTCAGGCAGACAATTCAATGAAGGTAGCTGACAACAGAGCCTGGTGGTTAGCCTTGCCTGCTGTTACGGTTTTGTTCGTCGTTGGGGTGATACCCCTGATGACGGTGGTGAATTATTCCTTTCACGATATATTCACGCTGCCGGACAAGTACTGGGTTGGTTTTGAGTGGTATGCAGACATCATTCAGTCAGAGCGTTTCAGGAACAGCTTTTTCAGGAGTCTGTCTTTTTCATTCATAGTATTAGCTATCCAGATACCGCTGGGAATCGCTATCGCTCTTGCGATGCCACGGAAAGGTGTCGGGGTGTCGATATGTTTGGTAATCTTTGCTCTGCCGCTGCTGGTTCCATGGAATATGATTCCCGTCATGTGGTTGAGTATGTTGAACCCGGAAACTGGTGTTGTTGCCACAACGCTTGCGCGCCTGGATGTGGTTATTGACTGGAAGCAAAATCCGGTTCACACATGGTTTGTCATTGTGATCATGGATGTCTGGCACTGGACAAGCCTGGTAGTCATTTTGTGCTATTCAAGCCTGTCAACGATACCGGCACCGTACTATCAGGCCGCTGCGATCGATGGTGCAGGCCGGTGGCAGGTATTGCGTTTTGTGCAATTGCCAAGAATGCACGGTGTTCTGTTAATGGCGTTGTTGTTGCGGTTTATGGATAGCTTCATGATTTACACCGAAGCGTTTAGTATCAATGCCGGAGGACCTGAAAACGCAACCATGTTTTTGGCAATCGATCTTGGAGAGGAAATTGCGGCTTTTAACTACGGTCCGTCCGCAGCCCGCTCAGTCGTCTATTTTTTGATCGTACTCTGTGTAGCGTGGGTCTTCAAGACTGTTTTTGGTACGCGTG
>CAYGSW010000017.1:12755-21676 GCA_964352535.1 uncultured Granulosicoccaceae bacterium
GCTTAAGGTGATACTGCTATTGGTTTTCACAGTGTTTCTTTTACTGCCATTCCATCATGTGGTGCTATTGAGTTTTCAATCCACTGTGCCCAGGCCAGACGTGGCGATGGGTGAATTCAGCTGGATCAACTATCTGAACATAGTCGATAGTGCTGCACTACGAGATGCACTGTTAAATTCGGTTAGCTACGTACTAATCAATATTGCCATCACCATTCCGGTGGCATTGCCAGCCGCCTACGCGTTTTCACGATATACGTTTATGGGTGACAAGCATTTGTTTCTGGCGTTCATTGTATTTCGCATAACGCCACCGGTAGTTTTATCAATGCCCGTATTTCAGTTGTTTGCATCACTGGATTTAATTAACCAGACGGCGGGTATCGCTTTGGCTCACTGTCTGTTTAATATCCCCATTACCATCTGGATTCTGGAGAGTTTCATGTCGGCCATACCGAGGGAGCTCGACGAGACGGCGTTTATAGATGGCTATTCCTTACCACGTTTCTTTTTCAGAATTCTGATACCCATGATGATGCCAGGAATTGGCGTAGCCGCATTTTTCTGTTTCATGTTTTCATGGGTGGAAGTTGTCTTTGCTCGTGTGCTGACAATAACCAATGGCAAACCGATCAGCATGGCCATAAATTCGCTGTTCGGATTCAGAACGGATTTTGGTCTGGTCATGGCAATGACTGTCGTGTCGCTGATACCGGGCCTTTTGATGATCTGGTTTGTTCGGCATCACTTAGCACGTGGATTCAAGATTGGACGACAGGAATAATCCGATTTGTTGTTTATCAGCTTCCGTAGTGCAATTCAGAAAACGATGGACGCTAGAGGGTTCAATCGGTAGTGGGCTTGTTTGGTCCAGAATGAGTTCGCTGATAATCTTTCCGCAATTTGGCCCCATCTGATAACCGTGTGCTGGATTGCTTACTAATAGAAATAATCATCAATCAGGTACGAAAGCGCAAATCCAAGAACAGAAAGACCTGCAACCCACAATGTAAATTTGCTGATAGGTTGTCTATTGCTCTTGGCTTGAATGAACAGGCCGAATGCTATGCAGCAGTACAAGAGCGCTGTGCCCAGCAGTCCCATGGAGACACCAAACGAAAATGCATCGCGTGGGGCATTGGCTTCAGCCGTTTCGCCTTCAGCGGCCGGGTGAGGCATGATGCCATCCGGGTTGATCTGCTCAGACCAGTTACCCAAAGCAAGGGCTGCCGCTATCATTCCAGCGATTAATATGGCAAAAATAAAAATTTGTGTTTTAGTCATGATTCGGTCGCGATCGTGTCCCTGAAACTACGAGATAGCTAGAATAATACATTCGGGCGCGATAAGTATCGTGAGTTATCAAAGTTGAAAACGCTTCGCTGATCGATACGCAAGTCACGCATGCGCTACGGCTAATCGGGCCAGTGCTCGCAGTAATATACAGCGTGCTAGAAAGCAGTATTAGTGACCTGTGCCAGTTCGGTCCATCTCGGCGGTGTACTTGCTCAACAGTGCTTCAATCGCTACGGGTTTGCCATAGTGGAAGCCCTGTAGATAATCCACGTTGATCTCTACAAGAGCACTGGCAAGCTCTTCGCTACTGACGTGCTCTGCCACGGTGCGCAAGTTCATTTCATGGCTCAGTGTATTGATGGATTTTACAATAGCCAGGCTGGTTGGTTCCTCAAGCATGGACCTGATGAAGGAGCCGTCTATTTTCAGGTAGTCCACTTTCAGTGCGTTTATATAATTGTACGAGGACAGACCGGTTCCAAAATCATCAAGCGCAAACTTGCAGCCAAGCTCTCTCAGTATGCCTATGTACTCTACCACTATATCCAGACTGCTTATGGCGGCAGTCTCTGTGAGTTCAAAGCAGATGTTATCTGCCAGATCCTGATTTCTTGACACTCGATTAACAATCTCCTGAAGTATCGAGACGTTGCTCAGGCTATTGCCTGACAGATTGATGGAAAACGCTACCGCGGCTCCCTGGCGATGAAACTCTCGCAGTAAGTGTAGAGAGCGCTCTACGATAATCAGATCGACCTCTTGCATGAGATCATACTTCTCAGCCACCTCGATAAATTCTCCAGGACCTACAACTTCGCCAGATTCTTCGATAAGTCGCAGCAACACTTCGTATTTGCTGCTGCTCGTCGGATCCTCAACTGCAACAATCGGCTGTAGATAAAGTGATATTCGCTCATTATCTATTGCCGACTTCAAACGCTTTAGCTTGTCCACTTCTATGGTTTGCTGTACCAGAAAAGAGTTCTGTTCTGAAAACACTTGCACACAATTTCTACCAAGTCTTTTTGCTGCATAACATGCTGAGTCAGCATCCCGGAGCAGTTGCGAGAAATCCTTTTCCTGATTGATTATTTCAACCGTGCCAATGCTTGCACTGATGGTAAAAGCTCGACCGTTCCAGTTAAAGACATACTCGCTAACCCGCTGTATGAAACACTGAGCAGCATCTACTGCGGCTGATTGCTCAACGGGCAGGTGCACCCCAAACTCGTCTCCCCCTAGTCGCGCGACAATAGCCGGACCTTTGAATGTGTCTTTCAGCAGACCCGCAATTTCGACCAGTAGTTGATCTCCTGCAGAGTGCCCACCGTCGTCGTTGATCAGTTTGAATCGATCAAGATCGATGATGAGCAGCGAGCTAATGGCCGGTGCGTTGCAGGATTCTGCGAGATTCTCGACCGCTTCCTGCAGCAGACGATCAAAAGCGCGTCGGTTAAGCAATCGTGTTAGATAATCGTGATTGGCCTGATGTTCATACCGCTTTTTCAGCTCATAAAACGATGTTACGTCTCGACCACAACCCAGATAACCTGTGAAGGTTCCATGCTTGTCAAACTGTGGCTGTGCCAGCACGTGACTGTAGATGGTTTCGCCGTCTGGGCGCTCCCAGGTAAGTACCACATCAACATCCTTCCGGACTACTAGACAGGCATTGTGCTCATGCAACTGATCATCGTCCTTGACCATGCCGTTGAGCTTGATGATCCGGGATTTGCCGACAAGACTGGCTGCATCGACACCAGCTAAAGGTTGGCAGTGCGAGGAGTGGTAAAGGTAGCGCAAATCTGAATCGAGATCCCAGAACCAGTTTGAGGATAGTTTGGCAAATTGCTTGAATTTTTCATCGCTTAGCGCTCGAGCTCGTCGCGCCTGACATTCTGATGTAATGTCGTGGAACAGCAGCAAGCGACGTCCATCTCTGTGCGCCATACGCCTGATTCGCAAGGAACAGCCATTGTGCAGATGATTTATATATGACAGTGGCTCATTGCCAAGCAGTAAAGCCAGTTGATCCTCTTCCCAGTTACCTTGATCCTCATCTCCCGGAAGATTGACGATCAGTTTTGCTTGTTTTATGGCTCGCAGTACGTCTGGAAAAGGTGTCAGAGGCGTAAGGATTTGCCTGAGACCGGGTAGGTAATCAAACAGGGCAGGGCTACAGGACAGGAATCTACCGTGCTCATCCAACCAGCAATACGCGTCTGAAGTGAGGTGCAGGATGTCATCCACGATCTCGTCAGGCGCGGCGACTGCAGTGTTTGATTGATTAGGCATTGGTATGCTTTGCAGCAAGCTGCTGATCATGAAAACAAGACTGTTTGTGCATCCATGTCTCAGGTGTGCACCTGGCGAGTAGTTGACACGTTTTCTCTTGCGCCCTCATGAGATCATCGGCCGGGTTGGTGAAATGTTAAACGTCAGTGACACTTTCCTACGGTAACATCTGGAGGAATGCTGAGGCTGCACGAGAGAGCGTTTTGCCTTTTAATTGCACGCTGCCTAGCTGTCGTTGCATGGTCAGATTCTTCACAGGCACGTGCACAATGTCTTTATCCAGCATGTTTACTGGCAATGCGCTCCAGCCCAGCCCTACCGACACCATCATCTTGATCGTTTCAAGGTAGTTGGTTTCAAGGCTGGTTTCCACGGTAACGTGAAAGGGCTGTAGTGCACGCAGCAGTATGTCTCGTGTGACAGTGCCACGTGCGGGCAACACCGCATTGTGTGCTGTCAGCTCAACAGCGGTAATTGGTCGTGATTTGCTACCCGTCATGGCCAGAGGATGATCTCGGGCGCACACAATACCCAGAGGGTCGGGCCACACCAGCTGTGTGGCCAAGTTACTGTGCAAATTATCCGGTAGCGTAACGACTGCCAGTTCTATGTTGCCCTGAGCCACCCCTTCACAGGCCAGTTCAGAGTCCATGAACAGTAAATCCAGCTCGACGTCGGGGTGGGCTTGAGTGAATGATTTGAGTATCGGTGGCAATCGATGAATGCCGACATGATGGCTGGTAGCCAGTCGCAGTCTGCCACTGACAGCCGCTGATAGTGAGTGCACCTCCTCTCGACTGACAGCAATATCGTCAAGGATTCGCCGCGCGCTGATCAGAAATCGCTCCCCAGCTTCTGTGAGCTGAATGCCCCGACCGATTCGGTCGAACAGGGCGACGCCCAGATCGGTCTCCAGTGAGGCCACGCGTTTGCTGATGGCCGGCTGGGTAATGAACAAGCGCTCGGCTGCCTGCGAAAAAGAGCCAGAATCTGCAACCGTGACGAAAGCTTTTAGCGACGGGAAATCCATAGAGTTTTCGAACCGTTTATGTATTCCCTGATGGAATGTAACAAATAATAAATATGAATTGGAGTTATTTCGTCAGCGTCGATACAATCCGTAACATCAAATAGAAATTGTTTCATTAAAGAGGTGAATCATGGCTGCAAAGACGCTGTATGACAAAGTCTGGGACTCGCATGTGGTGCATCAGCAGGACGACGGCACAGTGCTGCTTTATATAGACAGGCATCTGGTGCACGAAGTCACATCTCCACAGGCGTTTGAAGGTTTGCAGCTTGCAGGACGCAAACCCTGGCGCACCAATTCCATGCTGGCTGTTGCTGATCACAACGTGCCGACAACCAATCGCGCCAACGGCATTGATGACCCGGTGTCGCGCCTGCAAATCGAAACGCTGGATGCCAACTGTGAGAAGTTTGGTGTCACAGAGTTCAGGATGAATGATCTGCGTCAGGGCATCGTGCATGTCATCGGACCTGAGCAAGGTGCAACCTTGCCCGGCATGACCGTTGTTTGTGGTGATTCACACACATCCACTCACGGCGCATTCGGTGCTCTGGCGTTCGGCATCGGCACCTCCGAGGTGGAGCATGTCATGGCCACGCAAACCTTGCTGCAGAAGAAGGCGCGCAACATGTTGATCAGTGTGGATGGTCAAGTGGGTCCCGGCGTTACCGCCAAGGATATCGTGCTGGCAATTATCGGCAAGATCGGCACGGCAGGTGGCACAGGCTGCACCATAGAGTTTGCGGGTGAAGCCATCCGTGCCCTTTCAATGGAGGGGCGTATGAGCGTGTGCAATATGTCCATCGAAGCAGGCGCCCGGGCAGGCATGATAGCAGTGGACGACACCACCATTGACTACCTGAAGAACCGCCCGTTTTCCCCCAGTGCAGAGCATTGGGCGCAAGCGGAAAAAAGCTGGCGTGAACTAAAGAGCGATGAGGGTGCGCATTTTGATGAGGTAGTGCATCTGGATGCGTCTAGCATCGAGCCGCAGGTTTCCTGGGGCACATCACCCGAGATGGTGACGTCGGTCAACGGAGAAGTTCCCGATCCTGCATCAGATGAACTGGTTGCCAAGCGTGAAGGCTACACTCGCGCGCTGGAGTACATGGATTTACAACCTTCCACACCCATCTCGCAAATCATGCTGGATCGCGTCTTCATCGGCTCATGCACCAACTCACGCATAGAAGACTTGCGGGCGGCGGCGGCCGTCATTAAAGAGCGCAAGGTGGCGTCTTCGGTCAAACAGGCGATGGTGGTGCCAGGTTCCGGGCTTGTAAAAAAACAGGCTGAAGAAGAGGGTCTGGACAAGCTGTTCATCGAGGCGGGTTTCGAATGGCGTGAGCCAGGTTGTTCCATGTGCCTTGCCATGAATGCAGACAGGCTGGAGCCGGGTGAGCGATGTGCATCGACCTCCAATCGCAACTTCGAAGGGCGTCAGGGGCAAGGCGGCCGGACGCATCTTGTCAGTCCTGCGATGGCAGCCGCTGCGGCTATTGCCGGACATTTCGTTGACGTTCGTACGTTCTAGCACCACCCAGACTCAGGAGCATTTCAATGCAAGCATTTACTAAAATGACAGGTGTTGCAGTACCGCTAATGCGCGCCAATGTCGATACTGATGCCATCATTCCAAAGCAGTTTCTCAAGTCTATAAAACGCTCAGGCTTTGGTGTCAATCTGTTTGATGAGTGGCGTTATCTGGATGCAGGGTTTCCCGGTCAGGATGCAGCCACGCGCAAGCCCAACCCTGATTTTGTGCTCAACAAGCCACGTTACAGGGGCGCTCAAGTGCTACTGGCCGGTGAGAATTTCGGTTGTGGCTCATCGCGCGAGCATGCGGTGTGGGCGCTGGACGATTATGGTATCCGCAGCGTTATCGCCCCCGGATTTGCTGACATCTTCCACAACAACTCATTCAAGAGCGGGCTGCTACCCATTGTTCTGGAAAAGCAGATCGTGGAGAAGTTGGCGGCTGAGTGTGAGGCCACTGAAGGATATGCACTGGCCATCGACTTGCCCGAGCAAACAGTGACAACTCCCGCAGGAGAGGTGTTTAGGTTTGACGTGGATAGTTTTCGCAAGCACTGCCTGTTAAACGGTTTCGACGACATAGAGCTTACGCTCCAGCAGCGCTTTCGCATTGAAGAATACGAGGTTAGCCGTCGGCAATCTGCACCGTGGTTGTTCGATGCCCCGTCATGAAGCTGGTTATCGGTAACAAGAATTATTCCTCCTGGTCATTGAGGCCATGGATACTGATGCACCATGCCAGGCTGGATTTCGAAGAGGTCAATATCTCTTTATTTACCGAAGCAGGTGCCAGCCTGATCGAGAAGTGGTGTCCGGCCAAACGCGTGCCAGTGTTGCATGATGGACCTTTGGTGCTGTGGGACTCGCTGGCAATCTGCGAATACATTGCCGACAAGGTCACCGATATTTCACTGTGGCCGGAGCGTTCGGATGAGCGCGCCAGAGCCAGGGCGCTAAGTGCTGAGATGCATGCAGGATTTACCGACATGCGTCGTGCGATGCCGATGAATTGTCGTCGCGTTGTAAAGGGCTTCACACCCTCACTCGAGGCGCAGATTGATATCAATCGCATCGTTCAACTGTTTGAAGATGCCCTGCAGCAGAGTGGTGGGCCCTGGTTGTTCGGGCATTACACGGTGGCTGATGCCATGTATGCGCCAGTGGCTGCGCGTTTTCAGACCTACAAAATCAAATTACCCGTGTTGTCGCAAGGCTATGTGGACCGTACGCTGGACGATGCACCCATGCGGGACTGGTACGCGGCGGCGCGTATCGAGGCTGCCGTTATTTCAAAACATGAGATCGAAGATGTCGAATAAAAAAATTGTCGTACTGCCAGGTGACGGTATCGGGCCGGAGATTGTCACTCAGGCGCAAAGGGTACTGGAGGCTGTTAACGAAAGGTACAAGCTCGGACTGGGTATTCAGGTTTGTATTTTTGGTGGTGCCGCGTATGATGAGACGGGATCCCCGCTTCCTGATGAGACGCTGGCTGCCTGTCGTGAGGCCGACGCGATATTAATGGGCTCTATTGGAGGGCCGCAATATGATGCTGCGCCCCGTGAACTGAGACCGGAACGTGGCTTGCTGGGTCTTCGATCCCAGCTGGGTCTGTTTGCCAATTTACGGCCTGCCATACTTTACCCGGAGTTGGCGGAGTCATCTTCGTTGAAGACTGAACTTGTTGCCGGACTGGATTTGATGATATTGCGTGAGCTTACCGGCGGTATTTATTTCGGACAGCCGCGTGGCGTGGAAACCCGCGATGGTATGCGCGTCGGCTTCAACACCATGGTGTATGACGAAGATGAGATTCGGCGCATCGGCCAGCGTGGCTTCGAGATCGCCAGGCAACGTGGCTCGCGACTCTGCTCAGTGGATAAGGCCAATGTACTGGAGGTGTCAGAGCTGTGGCGTGAGGTGATGATTGATGTCGCCAAGGATTATCAGGACGTAGAACTCACTCATATGTATGTGGATAACGCTGCCATGCAGCTGGTGCGGGCACCCAAGCAGTTTGATGTGATTGTCACGAGTAACCTGTTCGGCGATATCTTGTCAGATGCTGCAGCGATGCTAACCGGCTCTATCGGCATGTTGCCCTCTGCCTCACTCGATGAACACGGCAAAGGGCTGTACGAGCCAGTGCACGGTTCAGCGCCTGATATCGTCGGGCAGGGCGTTGCCAATCCGCTGGCCACCATTCTGTCAGCCGCCATGATGCTGCGATACACCCTGAAAGAGACTGCCGCGGCAGATGCTATTGACTCTGCGGTGTCGAAAGTCATAACTGATGGCTATCGATGTGCTGACATCGCAGCAGGCTTGGCGGGTGAGAAAACTGTTAACACGACTGAAATGGGCGATGCCGTCATGGCCGCCTTGCACGCGGGAGCGTAGTACCTGATGAGTAACACTTATGATATTGCTGTTGTTGGAGCAACCGGTGCGGTGGGTGAAACCATGCTGGAAATACTTGCCGAGCGCAACTTCCCCGTGGGAACCGTATACCCGCTGGCCAGTTCCCGATCCGCTGGTAAGCGGGTGGCGTTCGGTGAAAAGCAGCTTGTGGTGCAGGATCTGGACACCTTCGATTTCAGTCAGGTGCAGATCGGCCTGTTCTCTCCAGGTGCGTCAGTGTCCAGGATCTACGCGCCAAAAGCTGCAGCTGCCGGTTGCGTGGTGATTGATAACACGTCGCAGTTTCGTTACGACGACGACAAGCCATTGATCGTCCCGGAGGTTAACGCGCATCCGATAGCGA
>CAYGSW010000017.1:21686-37373 GCA_964352535.1 uncultured Granulosicoccaceae bacterium
CACGAACATCATTGCCAATCCCAATTGCTCAACCATTCAGATGCTGGTTGCACTCAAGCCATTGCACGATGCTTTTGGGATAACACGTGTCAACGTGTGTACGTATCAGGCCGTTTCGGGCACGGGCAAGGAGGCGATCAGCGAGCTTAGTACGCAAACTGCCCGTCTGTTGAACGGTCTACCGGTTGAGCCTTCCGTGTATCCGAAGCAGATCGCGTTCAATGCGTTGCCACATATTGACGATTTTCAGGACAATGGATACACCAAGGAGGAGATGAAAATGGTGTGGGAGACTCACAAGATCATGGAAGACGATTCGATTGCCGTGAACCCTACGTGTGTGCGAATACCGGTGTTTTTTGGCCACTCAGAGGCACTGCATATAGAAACATCCAGGCCTGTTACGGCAATTGCGGCCCGAGAATTGCTGGTTCAGTCCCCAGGAGTGGTAGTTATGGACGAGCGTAAAGCCGGAGGTTATCCTACTGCGGTGACTGAGTCAGCTGGAACTGATGCAGTATTCGTAGGGCGGATTCGCGAAGACATCAGCACTGAAAATGGCCTGAATTTATGGGTTGTTTCAGACAATGTGCGTAAGGGCGCTGCCCTGAATAGCGTGCAGATAGCGGAATGTCTTGTTCAGGACTACTTGTAAAAGGTCATCTATATGGCAATTGGTGCGATAATTGTGTATCGATACCATTGATACAGTTAACTTTGTTCTGTCAAGGCCTGTGTAACACACGCTGTACAAGCTTTGACAGAGCGACTGAGCGGGACTAAATACGTGCGAAAACTAGCGACGGCAGCAGCGGTAAGCCTGGCATTGGCCTCAGGCGGGGCATTCGGATTGGGTCTGGGTGAGATTGAAATGCAATCTGCACTCAACCAGCCAATGGATGCCGAGATACCGCTTACATCGGTTCAGCCTGGCGAACTCGATGGAATTATAGTGCAACTCGCATCGCCCGAGGCGTTTGCCAGAGCGGGAATAGAGCGCTCCAGTGCTCTGACCGATTTGAGTTTCAGTGTTGATCACAGTTCCGACGAACCGGTCATCAAGATTGAAAGTGCCAGACCCATTGTCGAACCCTTTCTAAATTTTCTACTGGAAGTTGACTGGCCGCAGGGGCGTATGGTTCGTGAATATACGGTACTGCTCGATCCGCCTGTATTCATGTCACCCAGTGCCAGCGAGCGCAATACTGCCGCGGATCAACCCACTATCGTTCAAGGTGGTGATGCTGCATTGGTCGTACCCACACCGATAGAGCGAGATAATGCATCTGTCGATGAGGGCGTTGAAGTCGAGTTGCTCGATCTGGAAGACACGGCCGAACCCGTGTTGTCTCTGGAAGAGGCAACAACCGGTGAATTGACTGACAGCGCTGCAGATGGCGAGCTGGTAACACTTGACGAAATTACCGACGATAGTTTGCTGGCAACTGACACCGACGTCTCGAACGTTGACGGCAACGTGGTGTCACTGTCGGACCTGAGCGTACCCAATACTGACGCTGTTGCCGAGCTTGAAGCTCAGGCAGCCGAGGCTTTCAATCTTGACGATATCCAGGTTGGATTTGCCGAGAGTACTGAAGTCCCCGACGATGTAGTCATTGGCCCTGATGGTGAACCCGTCAGCGATAGCGTCAGTGATGATGGTTCGACGATCGTCTCGCTGGATGATATCGAAGAGCCTTCACAGCCTGCTGATACTGGTAGCGCTGCGGCCGAGGTGTCTGTAGGTAGCGGCGATACCCTGTTTGAAATTGCTCAAGACAATGCGCCAGCCGGAGTATCTGTTCAGCAGATGATGATGGCCATGCTGGCTGCTAATGAGTCCGCTTTTATCAACAACAACATTAATCTGGTCAGGGCGGGTGCGATTCTTCGTGTGCCCGACGCTGATGAAGCCAATCGTTTGACACAGGCTCAGGCTTTGGCAGCCATTGGTGACCAAAACCAGTTGTGGCAGGACTATCGCGACTCTCTGCGGGGTGCCGCCAGCACACAAGTGGCGCAGAATATTACGGTCGAAGACACCGCCGAGCCTGCTGATACTGGCGCTACTACAGAAGCTGCAGATGTTGCAGAAACGGTAGAGCCGATTGAGACTGCGGCGCTTGATACAGATTCAACGGTTCAGGAGTTGTCTGAAGAGGCGCAGGCCATTCTTGATTCGGCGCGTGAGGAAGTACTGAGCCGGGAAGAACTCAACATTGTGGCTGATGATCTGCCCAGTGACACAACCGCCAGCGCCACAGCAGACGAAACAACCGACAGTGATACAACGGCCCGCATTGGCGAAGTCAATCGCAAGTTGCAACTGGCACGAGAAGAGCTCTCGGCAACGCGACTACGATCTACTGATTTGAGCGATCAGGCGACAGAGCTACAAAGCACCAGTGAAAACCTGGATGCTATGGTGGCGTTACGGCAAAACGAGATTGCCCGGCTTGAAGCGCAGTTGACTGAGGCGCGTCAGACGGCTGCCGACGCTGCCGCGGAAGCTGCCGAGATTGCTGAGGCTGAAGCTGCTGCTGAGGCGGCCGCTGAGGCGGCTGCTATTGAAGAAGCTGAAAATGCTTTGGCAGATGCTTCAACAGAGGCGTCCGAAGCTGTCGAAGATGCCGGCACAGCAGCTGAAGATGCGATCGCAGGAGCAACAGATGGCGTCGTCGCTGAAGCACAAACGGGTGTTGATGAAGTTGTGGATTCAGGCACCAATGCGCTGTCCGAGGCCGGCGAGACACTCGCTGAGGTCGAGTTGCTTGACGAAAACGCCGATACGGCAGCAGGTGATGAACAGGACGCAGAAGTAGTTGCCGCCACCTCGACAGAGCCTGCGGCTGGCAAAACCTGGTATCAGGAGTTTCTCGAAGATCCCAAGCGCATGGCCATAGCGGGCGTGGGTGCCCTGGGACTGCTTGGCGTATTGGGAACGTTGTTATTCCGTCGCAAGCGTCGTGACCCTGAACAGGCGATGCTGGATGCGATAGATGAAGCTGAATTCAACAATGAAGCACCATCACAACCCGATACAAGTGATCTGCATGGCACCAGCCGATTCGACAATACCAGCGAATTTGCAGCAGCAGGTGCTGCCGGAGTTGCAGCCACGGGTGCAGCGGCGGCCGCTTTCGGACGGCAAAATGACGACGCTGTTGATGAGTTTGACAGTACATTAACCGACGGATTCGACAATGCGAGCGACAGTGCGCTGGCGTTTGGTGCATCGGATCAACACGACAAGTTGCCAGCATTCGCAAGAGCTGCGGGTAGTGAAGATGATGTTGATAAGGATGACACCATCTCGGAGGTTGATGTTTATCTTGCTTACGGTTTGCACGGGCAGGCTGAAGAGCTGCTCACCAAAGCAATTGAGCGTACGCCCGATAGTGCACAATACGCAGGCAAACTTCTCCAGACCTACCACGCACAGGGCAACGGTGAGTCCTTCCACGAAGCTGCTGCCGATTATCATCAGCGTTTTGGTGGAGAGCAAAATCCGGAATGGCCAGCCATCGCTGCCATGGGCGTTGAGCTCAAACCTGATCATCCGTTGTATATCCTGAGTGACAACGACGCAGCCTCAGGAAGTGTCAGCGTATCTCACGCCGATGCAGAAACACTGAGCAACAGTGCATTCGAGCCATCTACCGATGCCAATGCCGATGCCAATGGCGATGAGGGTGCTAGTGTTAGTCGTGAATTCGGAGCATCAGGTCCTGTCGTTGATCTTCAGGAAGAAGACCAATCCGAGCTGATGGACGAGAGTCTGGATCCGGCCTTTGCCTTTGATGAAGGTGACCTGGAAGCCACCGGTGATTTCTCGGCTGTCGCTGACGAAATTGCCGCTGAGAACGATGATGGCAGCCTTGATTTTCCCGACTTCGACGAAGCGGGTACAGCGGCTAACGAAATCCTGTCTGATGAGAAAAACCAGCTGGATGCCTCGCTCGAAGACAACATGCTGATTGACGAGCTTGAGGGGCTTACTGACTCGGTTGATGACCTGACACTGGATCTTGATCAGCTCTCGGGTGATCTTGAGCTGGATAGTTCAGAACTGCTCAACTCAGATCTGAGTGATCTGGAACTGCCTGATCTGAGCATTGACAACGAATTGCTGCTTGATTCCAGTGGTGCGCTGGGTGATGGAGCCGATGAGATGGACACTATGATGGATCTGGCCAAGGCCTATATCGATATGGGTGACAAGGATTCAGCCAGTAGTGCCCTAGGTGAAATTGTTAAAAGCGGAAACCCTGATCAGGTCGTTGAGGCTGAAACGCTGTTGCGCAACATTTCATAGTCTGCAGCTGCCGTTCCGACAGTTGTGGCTGTATCCAGAATAGCCCTCGCCGTCGAATATGATGGCGAGGGTTTTTGCGGTTGGCAGAGACAACCTCACTGTCACTCTGTGCAAGCCGAGCTGGAAAACGCACTCAGTATCATCGCGCAACACCCTGTTACGGTAAATTGTGCGGGACGAACCGATACCGGTGTGCACGCTGCTGCTCAAGTGGTCCACTTTGATACAGACGTTGAACGCCCGTTACGAGCATGGAGCTTTGGCACCAATTCCCAGCTTGATCGGCGTGTTTCGGTGCATTGGGCATCGCGGATGCCTGATAATTTCCACGCTCGGTTTTCTGCGCTGGATCGCAGTTACCGTTACACCTTGCTTAATCGGGCCACCCGCCCTGGCTATCAGGCAGGCACCTTGGGTTGGGAACGCTCACCGCTGGATGCCACGCGGATGCATGCTGCTGCCCAGCTTCTGTTGGGTGAGCATGACTTCAGCAGTTTTCGCTCCTCGGAGTGTCAGGCCAATCACGCAGTCAGGTTGCTGAAACGCCTGAATGTCCATCGTGAACATGATCGAGTGGTCATTGACGTACAGGCCAACGGTTTCTTGCACAATATGGTGAGAATACTGACAGGTTGTCTGCTGGCGATAGGGCGAGGCGACAAGCCTGTTGACTGGATGGCGGAGCTATTGCGTGCGCGGGATCGTACCTGCGCGGGTGTTACAGCGCCCCCGCATGGACTGTGTTTTGTGCAGCCAAGTTATCCCTCAGAATTTGCGGTTCCGGACTTTCAGTTGAGTCGTCTAAACCCCTGGCGCCCGTAAACAGAACCTAACAGCCACACAAATGTAGTGAACCACGCAAATTTGTGCCGGTTGTTCGTTTGTCATTGGCGTATCGAAGTCCCTAAATCGGCTCGACTCTGCGCTTTTGCATCTGTTATTGTTGTGGGTTATGAAGCGTCCACGCACAAGAGTCAAGATTTGCGGAATAACCAGACTGGATGATGCTCTGGCGGCTGATGATCTGGGTGTCGATGCGTTGGGATTTGTGTTCGTGCCAGCCAGCCAGCGCTTCATTGAACCTGAGGCCGCCCTGGGCATTGTTGAGCGCCTGTCACCATTTGTAACTGTCGTCGGGCTTTTCCTGAATGAACAGGTTGAACAGGTTGAACAGGCACTGACTCTGATCCCCGGCATGATCCCTCAGTTTCATGGGCAGGAAAGCGCGGAATATTGTGATGGTTTTGGAAGACCTTATATCAAGGCGATGGGGGTGGGTAGCAGCGGTGTACCTACTGACGATGAGTTGGCTGCGTACCGGTTGGCACGGGGTTTTCTTTTTGACAGTAACGAGCCTGGCGCACTGGGTGGCACGGGACACACCTTCGACTGGTCTAGTCTGGGAAATAACATGGAAAAGCCGTTGCTTCTGGCTGGTGGGCTAAATATAGGGAACATATCGGCGGCCATTGGTGAGGTTGCGCCTCAGGCTGTGGATGTCAGCTCAGGTGTTGAAAGTTCGAAAGGTATCAAGAGTTTGCCTGCCATGCAGCAGTTCATGCATGCGGTTGCAGAGGCTGATGCCAGAAAGTATCTACAGGATATTGCATAAACGATGAACACAGAGATCTTTGGACTCGTCAGCGGTATGTGTTGCGCAATCAATGACATGCAGCAGGTGCTGGCATGAGCGAAGACGACAGAAAACCCACTGACGAGCCTGCCGGGGGTGGTGAGACTGATGGCGTTTCGACCGACAATAACAAGCCCAAGGTCCCCGCTCCTACCAAACGCATGAGCTGGTTTGAAAGGCTCATACCCGCGCGAATTGGTGCTCGCAGCTCACGCAATGAAGAGCGAGGCAATGTACCCGAAGGCTTATGGGTAAAGTGTGATGCTTGCTCCAACGTGCTTTACCATGCTGAATTGGACAGAGCTCAGGATGTGTGTATCAAGTGTGGTCACCACATGCTCATCGCTGCACGCAAGCGCATCGAACGCCTGCTCGATCCCGGCGTACTGGAGGAAATTGGCGCATCAATCGAGCCGGTAGACATGCTCAGGTTCAAGGACTCCAAGCGCTATAAGGACAGGCTGTCGCAAGCTGCCAAGGATTCAGGTGAGAAGGATGCACTGGTAGTGCTGCAAGGCAAGCTCAAGGATATGCCGGTGGTCGTTGCCGTGTTTGACTTCAATTTCATGGCAGGTTCCATGGGATCAGTGGTTGGCGAGCGGTTCTGTCGTGCCTGTGACAGATCCATAGAGCTGGGTATTCCGTTCATCTGTTTCAGTGCCAGTGGTGGTGCCCGAATGCAAGAGGCTTTGTACTCGCTGATGCAAATGGGCAAGACCAGTGCGCACTTGCGTCAGCTTAGCGATCGTGGAATTCCCTATATCTCAGTACTGACTGACCCCACTATGGGTGGTGTGTCAGCCTCGCTGGCCATGCTGGGTGACATCATTATTGCCGAGCCCGGCGCACGGATCGGCTTTGCAGGCAGACGTGTCATCGAACAGACAGTGCGTGAGAAATTGCCTGAAGGATTCCAGAGTAGCGAGTTCCTGCTTGAGCACGGAGCTATTGACCTGATCTGTGATCGACGGGATATGCGTGACACACTGGCGCGCCTGCTGGCAAAACTGTGCGACAAGCCCGTGTTGAAATATGATGATGCGCTCGCCGCTGCACCAAAACCTGTGCCTGCCTGAGAACCTTCTGTGAGTACAAGTGCACCGCTGCGTTCGCAGCCGCTGGATGTGTGGTTACGCTGGCTTGAAACCATTCATCCCGTGGCAATTGACATGGGTCTTGAACGAGTAGCATCAGTGGCAGATCGTCTGGGCTTGAGACCGGTTACCACGCCGCTGATTCTGGTGGGTGGTACCAACGGCAAGGGGTCAACCGTAGCCATGCTATCTGCCGTTTATCAAGCTGCCGGATACCAGGTTGGCGCGTATACCTCTCCGCATATCACGCATTTTTGCGAGAGGATCGTGATCAACGGCCGAATGGTTGATGAAGCTGACGTCGTGGATGCGCTGGCGTTTATCGAAGCGGGCAGAGAGCCTGAAACACTCACCTATTTTGAATACACCACGCTTGCCGCCATGCGTGTCTTTGAGGCAAAACAGTGCGATGTCCTGTTATTTGAAGTCGGGCTGGGTGGCCGGCTTGACGCTACCAACATCTGGGACGCCGATTGTTCGATTGTCACGAGTGTGGGTCTTGACCATGAGGACTACCTTGGCAGTGATGTCAGCGTCATAGCAACAGAGAAGGCGGCTATAGGGCGAAGTGGTAAACCGTTCGTGGTGGGCGAGGTTGATCCACCTGCAACGTTGGCGGCCTATGCTGTCGAGCATTTGTTCGAACTTATTGATGTTGGCTCCAGACAATTGTCTGATTTGCCGGTAACAAAAATCTCCAGTGCACATCAGCGACGTAACGCAGGGTGTGCAAAAGCTGCGGTGGAGGCTCTGCAGCAACGCTTGCCAGTGCCTGTGGCTACGCTGCACGCTGCGCTGTCGCAAGCATCATTACAAGGGCGTTTCGAGCAGATACAGGTTGACGAGGTGACAGTGGTGCTTGATGTTGCGCACAACCCTGCCGGCGCTGCGGCGCTGGCTGAAACGTGGCGCAGTGAATATGGTTCAGAACGCTGCCATGTGGTGTTCGCCTCGCTTGCGGACAAGGATGTCAAAGGCGTTGTCGAAGCGCTGAATCCCATAGTTGACCAATGGTATTGCATCCCACTGAATACGGAGCGTGCCTTGCCAGTCGATGATCTGAACAGATTGGTTGAGACGCACGGCAATGCTGGCCATACACAGGCTTTCACTGCCGTGGAAGGCGGACTGGGTGCGGCACTAGCCGGCGCAAGGCAAGCCGGCAAAGCGGTGCTCGTGGCAGGCTCTTTCTACACGATCGCTGCAGCCAAAGAATGGCTTTTGCATCAAGCAGACGTTTTCGCCTAAGCATCGATGACGCGAATGAGCGGAGATCCCTTTCGAGAAGACGATTCGTCGCAATTACGCAAACGGCTCTGGGGTGCCGCTGTGCTTATTGCTATTGCCGTTATCGTATTGCCCTTGCTGCTGGATGGTGGCGGTAGTGAAAGTCAATTCCGGCGGGTTGAGCGTCTGCGTGAAGAGCCGCCCGCCATTGTCGACACAGATGGCACTCGCAGCATCCAGAGCGTGCCTGAGATGCGCTCGATTGGTGCAGAATCCAGTGCTGCCGAATTGGTTGAACGCGTGATTGGAGGGCTTACCACACAGGCTGACGAGGCAGGTAGCGAGGCCGGTGGCCAGACAGTTGATCGGGTTGGTAGCGAAGCGATTGTGGCAGAGAGGCTTGTGCGCAGAAATTTGTCGGGTTCCCGGCAATCTGCATTGAGCGCCTGGGTGGTACAAGTCGCTGCATTTAGCAACGAAGGTGATGCGTTAAAGGTCCGTGATCAGCTTCGGCGTGCGGGTTTTGCATCGTTTGTTCGCGACCGTGATGCAAATACTGACCCTTTTCGGGTGCTGGTGGGACCCATGATCAAGCGAGAATCAGCCGAGGCTGCCAGAGAAAGAGTGGCGGCCCAACTGCAGAATGATCCTGTGGTGACACCCTATCCGTAATTGCACACCTGGCCATGTCTCAGGCACGGTGTGTATTTCGTTGTAAATGTGTGTTCGATGTCAATGGAGCGGGCCCTTTGCTACCGCTTCGAGGGTGCATTTGCTACCATTCGCAGCTTCAAGCGCGTAGGCGATCAATTCCTTGTCTGAAGTCGATATTCTTATCCTTGCCTTTATCGGATTGTCGGCCGCAATGAGCTTTGTTCGCGGCGTGTTTCTCGAGGCCTTGAGCCTGGGGGTCTGGCTGTGTGCGTTGCTGGTTACCTTGTATTACGCCAGCCGTTTTGCCACCCTGCTGCCGATTGATTCTGTGCAGAGTCCGCTGGCTCGGGCCAACATCAGCGGAGTTATTCTTTTCATAGGAACCCTGTTTGTCGGTGGCATTGTGAAATGGTTTGTCGCCAGCCTTTCGGTTAGTTCAACTCTCAGAGTGGTTGATCGGGCAGGGGGCGCCGCGTTTGGTTTTTTACGTGGCGTATTGATCGTTGCGTTGATGGTTCTGGCTGCCAATCTGGCGCCGGAACTCAAGCGTGAGCTATGGTGGCAGGAATCAGCGTTGATTCCTCGTTTCCAGGCAATAGCCGGAACTATTCATGCGCGTCTGCCAGAGACTGTCAGACAGCATTTTGACTTTACATCAAACGGGTACTGACTCGCATGTGCGGCATTATCGGAATTGTGGGGCGAGAGGCTGTCAGCACTCGCCTGTACGACGGGCTAACGCTTCTTCAACACCGCGGGCAGGACGCCGCGGGTATCGCCACCTGTCACGCAGGGCGGCTGGTACTCAGGCGCGGTGGAGGTCTGGTAAGAGATGTCTTCAAAAACACCGACATGCAACGGTTACAGGGGCGTATGGGCATTGGTCATGTTCGTTATCCCACTGCCGGCACATCCGGTCAGGCTGAATCGCAGCCGTTTTACGTCAATTCCCCGTATGGCATTGTGATGGGGCATAACGGTAACCTGACCAACTCCGACGCTTTGGCGAGAGAGTTGTTCGAATCGGATCTACGCCACATCAATACCCGCTCTGATAGCGAAGTGTTGCTCAACGTATTTGCCCATGAGCTTCAGGATCTTCGTCCGAGCACGGTACTGACGCCCGACATGATTTTTGCCACAGTGGCCGCTGTGCATCGTCGTTGCCGGGGTGCCTATGCCGTCATTGGTCTTGTGGTGGGTCGTGGCGTTTTTGCCTTCCGGGATCCGTTGGGTATTCGTCCCGTTGTGATAGGCAAACGTGTCACGGATGCTGGCACAGAGTATGCCGTTGCCTCTGAGAGTGTGGCGTTGCAGGGGCTGGGTTTTACCTTGATGCGCGACGTTGCGCCGGGTGAAGCGATCTATATCGACATGGATGGCAATCTGCATTCGCAGCAATGTGCTGAGAAGCCAGTGTTATCTCCGTGTATCTTTGAATTTGTTTACCTGGCCAGGCCCGATAGCATCATTGACAATATCTCGGTGTACAAATCGCGTCTTCGTATGGGCGAGAAGCTGGCCAAGCGTATTCTCGAGTTAAGACCCGATCACGATATCGACGTGGTCATTCCTATCCCGGACACCAGCCGCACCTCTGCTTTGGAAGTGGCGTTTAACCTTGGCGTTAAGTACCGTGAGGGCTTCATCAAAAATCGCTACATCGGGCGTACCTTCATCATGCCCGGCCAGCAGATGCGCAAGAACTCCGTGCGACAAAAACTCAGCCCGATTGATCTTGAGTTCAATGGCAAGAATGTTCTATTGGTGGATGATTCGATAGTGCGAGGTACGACGTCGGGCCAGATCGTGCAAATGGCGCGTGATGCGGGTGCAAAGAAGGTATATCTGGCCTCAGCTGCTCCGCCAGTCAAGTTTCCGAATGTGTACGGTATTGACATGCCGGCAGTCGACGAACTGATCGCGCACGACCGATCCAATGAGCAGATACAGGAGGAGATTGGTGCTGACTGGCTTGTCTATCAAACAGTGGCCGATCTTATCGAGGCGGTGCGATACGACAAACACCCCATCGAGCATTTTGAATCCAGTTGCTTCACTGGCGATTACATCACCGGGGATGTCGACAAGCAATATCTGGACACTCTGCAGAGGCAACGCTCTGACAATGCCAAGCAATTACAGCTGGGAGAGGATGATCTGCTGGTGCTGTGAGGCCTTCTAGGAGGCTGCGCGGTAGAAATAATCGAGCGAGTGTGATTCCAGTTTGAGCGGATTTTTCCGCTTAGTTGAGGAGTTTAGTGGGCCTAAATGACGAAAATAAGCGGGAAAATCAGCCAAAGTGGGATTGCGTGCAGCCGATTAATTTTTGCCGCGCAGGCTCCTAGCCCATGCGTAAACCGGCACGCTGAAATTCGCCAACGTTGATGCCGTAAGAGCCGTCACTGTGGGTGGTCTTGATCTGGTAGATATTGCCTTCGTTATCCGCATCCATTTGTGACAGATCAACGATGCGTTGGGCAGTGGGCTCACCAATCGCATCGAGAATCATGATAACGCGCGGACGAAGTTTGTCTTTGGTGTTCGACAGCACAATGCCTACCTCGCCATTGAGCATTTCTACGATGCTGCCCGGCGGGAAAATACCAATCGCATCGATAAAGCGAATAACCAGGTCTTCGTCAAACTGCTTGCCGCGCTGTGCATACAACTCTTGCAAAGCGTGCGACGGTGACACAGCTGCCCGGTACGGCTGATTAAGTGTCATCGTGTCATAGGCTTCAGCTATGGATACTATCTTTGCAAAAAGCGGAATACTGTCGTCGGTAAGTTTTCGTGGGTAGCCTAGCCCGTCAGGCCGTTCGTGATGCGAATGCGCAACGTCTGCTGCACCTGACATAACGCTTTTGGTCGAGAGCAGGATGTCACGACCGTAGCGCGTGTGGCGCTGCATTTCTGCCATCTCCTCGTCTGTGAGAGGGCCGGTTTTTCTTAGCACCTCGGTTGAAAGGCTGGTTTTACCAACGTCGTGCAGCATACCGCACACGCCAATATCTTCCATCTCCCTATTGCTCATGCCCATTGATTTGGCCATGACAATACTCAATGCTGCAACGTTTAATGAATGTTGTGCAGTCGCTTCATGTTTTGCCTGAATGCGGGTTAACCATACAGAGGCATCCGGATTCCTCAAGATACTGTCTACACAGCCATTGACAGCCTGTTTTACCTTGCCGCCGTCAATCTCTGCACCCAGACGAATCTCTTCGAACAGGTTTGTAATGGCTTTGCTTGCCAGCGCATGAACCTCCGTTGCCGCATCCAGTTCCTCTTCCACCTGAATGCCCGAGTCACTGCTGAAACCGACATTGGGTGCAGGCAGGCCATTTGCAGTTGCAGACTCCTGCTTTCTCAAACTGAATTCGTCGTAGTCAACCCAGACGTGCGAACACTCGTTCTGCACTGCCAGAACATCAGCGGGCGATTGTATTTCCAGCCCCTGGAACATGAAACTGGATTCTTCCCACGGTATATCCAACTCGACAACAAACATGCCAACGCGCAAGTCTTTTACGTCGATTTTTTCGTGATGTTTGCGTGTTTTCTGCATGCGCTCCCGCTGCTCAACCACCTTGCGCTTTCGTCGCTCTGGCGGTTTCTTTTCTTCACTTTTGAAAAGTTTGCTGAACAGCATGGTGTATCAGAGGACGCTGGCGTTACGGTAGCTGAGTGAAATATAATAGGCCTTGGGTGTGGAGAGCGGCATGTTTGAGCGAGTCTTTAACGGCCTGAGGTGTAAGAAGCAAATAACTGCCCACTTTAAATAGCTGCCCATTTGAAAGGGTTATGCGTGCGAGAACGCCAAAACGTCGGATAGTAACGTTGAATCACTTTGCCACTTTGCACGTATCGTCTCAAATTGCTGGCGAATTGCTGGTCAGGGTGTCTGACTACATCCCGTCAAATCGAGATCTACAATCCTGTGCCTGTGGTTTGCAGAGTTTCTGTGAGCACCTGCCAGTCTCCTGTTGGGCCCTTTGACCAGTAAATTGTGATCCTGTGCTCATTTGCATTCCCAAACGTTGCATCGATTACCATTTCCTGCGTTATGCGTTCTTCACCAAGCTGCACATCAGGGTTGCGAAAAATGCTGATTTCATCGGTTTTTATATTGGAGAAGGCGTATCGGTAGAGGTAGTGGTTAAATCGTGCCGGTGCATCCTGCGTTGTCCGATCACCTACTTCAACTTGCACCAGGCCGTTGTTGCCGGACGCCAGCAAACGCTCCAGCTCGTCGTGATCGCTGTATAAATCATTCAATGCGGCCATGTCTTCTGCAATCCATGCCCGCTGATACTGCGCGAACAGCCGTCTGAATTGCCGCTTCATGGATTTGCGCTGGGCAGGCTCAAGCGATGTAACGTCGTCAGTCAGGATCACCCGTGTACCAATCGTATCAAGACTATGAAATAAGCGGGTCAGGTGTTCATTAGACATGGTGACACAACCTTCGCTGGAATACGGTGTTCGACTTCGTTGCTTTGTGGGAACGCCATGCAACCAGATACCATAGCCTGTGCGCCCTAGATACTGATCCAGCGCATTGGGGTAGTTCAGTGTCAACGCGCCTGAACCGTAAAGATCTGGCAACGCGTCATCCAAGCGATAGCCATCAATGGCGTAGATGCCAAGGGGAGTTTTCAGATCGCCTTCCAGTCTTTTGCCAAAACCGGCCTCACCACTGGCAACGTAGTGTTGGCGGACAAGGTTGGCTTGCTGAGCCGCCGTCTCGTATTGATAAAGAATCGAGGTTTCCAGATCCACGACGACGAGCTGAGATAAGTGCGCACCAATCTGAATAAGATCGCCCGGAAACCGTGCGCTTGAATACTCTGCATGGAAATGGGTGGTTGCTGAATCGGCTGCTTCAATGTGCCTGGCGTTGAGCCGTTGGCGGGCCTCGAGCAGCAGTTCACTGACATTGCGCGCGATCGGCAGATGGTCTGAAATTGCAACATCGTTAAACGCAGCAGTTGACTCAAGCTCGGCTGAAATCAACTGTCCAACCGCATAGTCAGGGAAACGCCAGGCCATTTGTCGTGCCAATAACCTCGCCTGTGTGATATTGCCTTGGCTCAGGTAGTCCAGACTCGCTTCAATTTGTTCATCGAGCGCTTCTATGGAGTCGATTGACTGATGCGGTCTTGCCTGTGCCCACGGCGAGGACAGCCACAGCATGGTTAGCACCAGTAGTACGGATGGCCAACGATGGAAAGTCATAAACGCGTTTCCTGGTAGATTTTCCAGCGAGTGCCGACCAGTCGCATCAACAACAGGGTATGGGCTTGAGTGGAATCACTTAGCACGATCACTGCATCGTTAGCGGTAAAGGCAATCTCGCGCCTGGTATCAGGCCATTGCCGCGACAAGTGGTCCTGGCGGGCCAGTTTAATGGCTTCGATGTTGTAGTTGTCCACATAGTGAGCCCGAATGCCAGTCCAGTTCTGGTGTGCCTGCCACCAGGCAAACAGTTCGTACTCGATGGTAGCGATATCGCGCAGCTCGTTAAACGGTGTCTGGTTCTGAAATACCTCGGCGTTGTGCTTTCCTGAATCCTGAAGCGTCAATTCAGGTGGCAAGGCTTTCAATGGTGTATCCAGGGCACGCGCATAGGCCTGTGCCGCACGGTATTCAAAGATCTGCTTCAGGTGCCGGTGCGTGTCTGCAGCACGTTTGTCTTTTTTCAGTGCTCGTTCGAAGTGGGCGATGGCTTGGGGCCATTGATTGTCAGTGGCGGCCAGAACCCCCTGATTGTGAGCCAATTGTGCAAAGTCCGGGCAGACGGATTCAAGATTCACAAAGCGTGCTTGAAGGGCGTGTTTGTCGTAATCAGTATTGGACGCCATTGTCACGGCGGAATCGAGTTCCGCTGCGCAGTTTATCGGCGGTTGGGCATATGCCGGGGCCAGGGAGGTTGTCAGTACGCTAGTGACGATAAGGCACGCACTTGGCTGGTGGGTAGCCTTGAGTGATGTCTGGATGTGTTGGAGCGGCTTGCACCGGTATTTGAACGAGCGACTGGACGAGAGCGGGTTGCTCCACGTCATGTGGAGTCGACGGATTCTTTCATGAAGGTTGAAAAGTCTGGCCAAACTTTGTTTCAGGCTGTACAGAAACAGCATCGTTCTTGATGTTGATATTGGTTATTGTGTTGCCTGATGATACCTGATTTCCGGAAGATATCCGGCGTATGAATTTGTCGAGTATGTGTATATTCCGGGAAAATAGGACGTCTTGAATTTGGCTTGTGCCAGCGGCAAGGTTGCTCCTGAGTTGCTCGCTCTCACGGAATACTCGATACCGTTTCGGGCGAGCGCCTAGCGGATGACAGCTTTGAGTTTTACGTAATTCATGTTGCTGTCCTTGATTGGTGAATGTCTGTATCCCTCTAAACGAACAGAGGAAATTTACTTGACAGCACAAGACAATTTTTTCTCTGTTTTCGTAACGGGTGATTTTTTCAGACGTCAGGACAACCAACTGGCACGTGCATTAGCCTTTATGTTCGGATACGTCTACTGCTCTTGTGATCAATACGAGCTGATTCGGAAATATGTTCAATCCAGTGATACAACATTTCCGGTGCTATCACTCGTTGCCTGGCTCGCGTGATACACACGTAGATCGAAGCGCTGAATGCAGCTTTTGACATCTTGTCTACCGATTCGAAAATATCCGGTGTCAGCATGACGTTATCGAACTCCAGATTGCGTACATTTTCAATCTGGCTTATCACATAAGGC
>CAYGSW010000018.1:0-27318 GCA_964352535.1 uncultured Granulosicoccaceae bacterium
GGCAAAACCAGCGAACTGGCCATCCCCGTGACGGTCACCGTACAGGGCGATCAGGTCTATGTCAATTCATCGGCACCTGTGCTGCTGGACACCAATGTCCATGAATTTTCGGGCGGGCTTGCCAAGCTTGCCGATCTGGCAAAAGTCTTTCATATTCCAACAACAGTGCCTGTATCGTTCAATCTGGCATTTACCAAAAGCGGCAGTTAAAACAACGCAGCAAGCGACTGCAGCCAGGCGAGCATGACGTGTGAAAAAACGCTTTGCCCGTTAAGGCTGCATGTTTGTTAAGGCTGCCAGTTGTTACGGCTTTATGGGTGAGTAGCTTATCCTGCCGCTATTGGCACAGGGTTACTGCGCTGACGGAGGCTTGGTGTTT
This sequence comes from uncultured Granulosicoccaceae bacterium, assembly GCA_964352535.1. Lineage (GTDB taxonomy): Bacteria > Pseudomonadota > Gammaproteobacteria > Granulosicoccales > Granulosicoccaceae > Granulosicoccus. The sequence continues at coordinate 380 of CAYGSW010000018.1, forward strand.
ACCAGCTGCCTGTGTTCTCCATCGACACCCACGGTTCGCAAGGCGTTAACGCATCACCTTCCTGCAAAAGCTCCACGGATATACCATCAGGTGACTTGATGAACGCCATACGCCCTTCACGGGGTGGACGAAGGATAGTGACACCGGCATCCATCAGCCTCTGACACGTGTCATGAATGTTGTCGACCTTGAAGGCAAGATGTCCGAAGTTGTCGCCACCCACATATTCACGGGTATCCCAGTTGTACGTCAGCTCAAGTTCAGACGTATTTTCGGTGTTGGCGCGTTCCACATCCTTCTCAGCCGCCAGAAAAACCAGCGTAAATCGTCCCTTCTCATTATCCTTTCGGCGTGTTTCAACCATGCCCAGTTTATTGCAGAAAAAATCCAGAGCAGCATCCAGATCGTGTACGCGGATCATGGTGTGTAGGTATCGCATAGTCATGAACAGGCTCCTCGGCAAGTGTTCTATCAGATAGGCTCACCAGAAAAGTGAGCCGCAAGGTATGGCAAGCAATCACGCTCTTAGAGAGCATCACGCAAGTTTCCAATTGTTTTTCTACGAGCTTACCGCAACTTGTCTTGCATCGGTCCAGGGATACCGAATGTCAGCCCGGCAATGGGACCCAGGATCATTGCCCGGCCACAACTATCACCACCGCAACGGATGTTGTCGCGTACAGCCATCTCGAAACTGTCCGCGTGTTTGAGAATGTGCCAGGCCAGTGGCATGCCCTGTGGGACATGACACGCTAATCCATAGTGTGTCGCGGTTTCGAGCGGCTGGTAGCTTTCAAGTGCCAGCGCTTCTTGCAATAACCTGGCAATTGCGCTCTCACCATCAGCTGCACGCACCAGCGCGTCCGATAGTGATACTCCACTGGCTATCAACTCCAGAGCGTGATAAACAATACTGGCGCTTTCCCGTACAGAGGAGTTTGTTGATATTACCTGCACGGCATCTAGCATGGCTGTTTGCGGCAATCCTGCAGCAAACATGGCTCCAACCGGGCACAGTCCCGGCATCTGATCATCATCGATACCTGATGGATCAGCTACCTCATCACCTTCAACCAGCATCTTTGCCACCAGCGCCTTGGTGGGTCGATCAGCATAACCATGGTAGGAGCCGCAGGGACCAAAAGATGCGAGAAATTCCTGCCTGTGTGCCTTGCACCCATAAGCGCTACTGGCGCAGGCTACTGCAACCACTCTGGCTGATTCGCCATAGTGAGACAATTGCCCGGCACGGCGCACACCATGAGCGAAGTAGCCTTTTTTATCGCTGTAAACATTGCTATCAGGGTGGCGGAAAAGCACGCTACCCGTAGCCTCGATCAATGCAATCTGTTCTTGATCGTAAAGCCAGTGCAACCCCATGGCCGCCGCATCAGCCACTTGACCACCCACGAACGCATCAGTTTTATTCACCACTCTAGCTCCCCTTGCGCTGAGCACCCCAATGTACTCAGTCGCTAGCTGACAGCTAGTCTAGCTTAATAACAGCACTGCACGGTACGTAGACTGGAGGCATCGTTACTATCCTATCCCGTACGCCGATACCGCTCAGAGAGTCTGGTGGCAAGATGCATGAGCGCATCGGTTGCACTGCTGCTCTGCACAACCCTATCGGAATTACCTGACGTCAAGTTGTCAAGCGTATTAACGACCGAATTGATCTCTCCCACGCCTGCGCTCTGCTCCCCGACTGCACGCATTATCGCTTCTATCATCGCATACAAGTCGATTATCTGCTGTCGAATCTCATCAATGGTTATACCGGCGCTGCTTGCAAGTGCGAGCGAGCAGTTGAGTGCTTCCCGATCAGTCCGCAGCATGTCTCAAGAATTCCATGACCATTGCTGCCGTCCACGTGAACGTACTGCCTCCACACGGCTCTCCTGTTTCCGGGTCATAGTATTCTGCAAATCCGGATTGCTTGATCAACTCAAGGCTTGAAGCTTCGATACGTTGCACAAGATCTACGTGGCCAGCTTGGCGAAGGCCATCAGCAATCAGGTAGTTTATGATCAACCAACTTGGACCACGCCAGTATCGTTTGGCATCGTAACGCGAATCAGCCGGGTCATGACTTGGTATCAGATATCTGGTTGATTCACTCAAACAGCTAATGCGTTTCGCCAAAGACGCTGATCTATTTGTCGGTATGGCAGCAAGAGCAGGTATCAGACCACCTACCGATGCACTTTGAACCAGCTCATTTGATGCTCGGTCATAACACAGGTATTGCTGTAGGTTGTCACTCCACAGACTCTCCAGTGCAGCCAGACCTGCCGCCGCACGTGTTCTGTTCCGCATGGCAATCTGTTCGTCACCTAGGCGATCAGCAAGTTCGGCAAGGTCTGAGCATGAACGAACAAGAATCGCATTAAAGCCAGGATCAACGACTTTAAATGGTGAGGCATCGTGTAACTGACTATTGTCCCAACCTAAACTGCGAAAATGTTGTACCAGCCAGACATACCGATCGTATTGAGCTGCGGTAGGACGATGAGCTGCTTCAGCATGCTGTAAATCGCGTCTTTGATAAGGCTGTAAGCCATCAGTGGGCACCCGATCAAGGGCCGCATCCCAGTCCACAGAGTTATCACGACCAGATTCCCAGGGATGGATCAACGCGACAAGCCCAGTGTTGCCCGGATCCCGGCTGGTATAGAACCATTCATGCCAGCGATCAATCCCGGATATCAATGCCAACGCTTTTTGTCTTGCCAGATCCTTATCTTGAGCTCTGTCAAACAGCTTCAATGCGGCAAAACCTGCGACCGGTGGTTGGGTTATACCGGTAGTGGGCACCGCTCTGCCCGTTGACCAGACATCCGGGCCTGGAAAATACCCATCGTCCAGTTCGTGAAAGACGATGTGCGGAACCATGCCATCATCCCATTGATGATCAAACAGTGTCATCATCTCTATCCACGCACGTTCTTCATTAACGTGCTGCTGGCCGATGGATACCAGACAGGAATCCCAATTCCACTGGAATGGATAGAGACCACTGGTGGGGACCGTATAGTCGCCTCTATCGTTAATACCGAGAATTTCTACCGCACGGTCGTACAGACCTTGATGCGCGCTATTGATTGTCATGGGTTGTTTTATGGATGTGGAATGGTAAAACTGCGGTTGCTGAGTGCGCAGTTACGTAACTGTTGATTGACGCTGATCCTAGCTTATCGCCAATTCAGTTTCAGGATCAAACCAGCGTACACGATCCGCTTGTGGCGACCAACGCAACGTGTCTCCTGGTTGCACTTTTGCATCACTGTCAAGGACCACCCTGAACAACTGTTCATCAATTTTACAGCTGGCTAGCAAGTGCGACCCAAGAGGTTCCAGTATTCTAACCCCAGCAGTCAGACTATTGTCCGCCGGTGTGCTGCCATCACCTGATTGCCCATGAACAACAATGTCTTCAGGGCGGATCGCGAACTGAATCGTCGGCTTGGCGATATCAGGCCCCTTGATTTGCACACCACCTACTGTCCACCAACCACCACCGTTGTTTGCAGCATTCAGGAAATTCATTGGCGGGTTACCGATAAAGGATCCCACGAAATGCGCAGCGGGATTGCGATAAACCTCAACCGCAGATGATGCCTGGACTATCTTACCGCCATTCATGATGGCAATGCGATCCGCCATACTCATTGCTTCGACCTGATCGTGCGTTACGTAGATGGTGGTTGTCTTGCTTTCAGCCAATACCGTTTTAAGCTCGGCTCTCATCTCCATTCTCAAAAGCGCATCCAGATTGGACAATGGTTCATCCATCAACAGCACTTCGGGTTCGGTTGCCAAAGCGCGTGCCACAGCAACACGTTGCCGCTGTCCACCACTGAGTTGCCCCGAATAACGTTTCAACAATGCTTCTATGTGCATCAGAGTAGCTGTTCGCTCTACCCGTCTGTCTATTTCGGCCTGATCCAGCTTGGCCATGCGCAGGCCAAAGGCAATGTTCTCAAATACGGTCAGATGTGGAAACACCGCATAGTTCTGGAAGACCATGGCAATGCCACGATCTTTTGGAGCCAGCTTGTCGACACGCTTATCGCCTATCCAAACCTCGCCAGTGGTGGCTGTTTCCAGCCCGGCAACGATACGCAACAGCGTGGTTTTGCCACACCCTGATGCGCCTAGCAGCACCATGAATTCCTGATCAGCGATCGTCATATCAATGGAATGCAATGCGTGTGTCTTGCCGAATTGCTTGGCAACCTGCTTGATTTTGATTTCAGCCATGGTGGTATCCGTGAGTGTTTGGTGAATTGCAGTGAAACCGCCAAACGCTAGCGGTTTGCAATGCCCCACATGGAAAAGAGGTACTTGCGTACGAGAAAGATGAATAGCAGTGCAGGAAGTACCAGTACCGCCCCCCCGGCGAACTTCAGATGCAAGGGTGAGTCACTCAACCCTTGTAGTAGAAACGCAGGCAGCGTTCTATTCTCAATGGTGAGAACCGCTGCTGCAAACACCTCGTTCCAGGAAATGACAAAGGCGAAAATGGCGGATGCCGCAATACCGGGTAATACCAGCGGAAAGATCACCTTGATGAATGCCTGGAAGCGATTACAGCCTAATGTCCAGGCAGCCTCTTCCAGCTCTATCGGAATACCCGAAAACAGTGAGTAGGTGATCAGTACCGCGAAAGGCAATGCAAGGGTGGTGTGCACAAAAGCCAGGCCCAGAACAGAATCATCCAAACCGATACGGATGTACAGCACGGCCAATGGCAGGGCCAGCAGCGGCAAAGGAAACGCACGCGTCATCAGAACAAGAACACGAAATGTGTCTTTACCTCTAAAGTCAAAACGCGACAAGGCGTACCCAGCCGGGGCACCGGCTGCGATAGATAGAATCATGGTAACCGTTGCCACCTTGATCGAGTTCCACAGTGCCTGACCAACACCGGCGTAATTCATGAAGAACTTGAGACTTTCAGTATCAACTTCCGGGAATGGTTTTTTCGGATACGCTGCCACCGCCTCAGGCGATGACAGGGTATTTACCAGCAACAGATAGATGGGAACGAGTACCCACAGGCATAACAGAATCACCGCACCGGTAAACACATATCGATGCCATGACCCGGCAACCTGAACCGGGCCAGACCCGAAACGATTCGCTTCGCTCATACTCTCGCCCCCTTGGGTGTTCTAAGTCCCCACATGATCAGCAAGGTGCATGCAATTGAGATAGCCAATATGACCAGCGCATAAGCTGCAGCAACGTTGGCGTCCTGCAAGTCAAATTGCCACGTGTAAATCTCACCCATCAGTACAGGCAGGTTCGTACCTCCCAGTGCAACGACAACAGCAAACACTTCGAACGCCATGATGACACGCAGTATCATGGCTGTTTGCAAGCTGGGCTTGAGCATCGGCAACGTGATTCTGGTAAATCGTTTCCAGCGACTTGCGCCAAACACCTCGGCTGCTTCATAGTATTCTTTTGGAATCAGTCCCATTCCGGCAACCAGTATAACCAGCACGATTGCCGTGGCACGCCAGACCTCTGCAAGCAGGATGGCAAGGAAAATGGTGCCCTTGTTTTGATAGCTCAACAGACTCATCGGCTGTTCTATAACGCCCAATCCTTGCATCATGCTATTCAGGAAGCCGGTTTGCTCGAAAATGGCAAGCCAAATAATACCGGCGGCCAGATCTGAAATGCCCAGTGGTATTGTCCAGATATAGAGAATTAGATCACGGCCTCGCTTCATGCCGTTGACCAATGTTGCCATATACAACGCCAGGCAGATTTGAAATGGCACAACGGCCAATGCCAGCATCAGCGTGTTAGTGAATGCCGTATTGAACTTCCAATGCGATTTCATCTCGATGAAAAATTCGGACGTAAACTGTCCGGTGTCTGACACAAAAGCCTGCCAGGCTACCAACCCGAATGGATACAGAAAGAAAACGCAAAGAAACAAAGCGGCAGGCAGCAAGAGCAGATAGGGAAGACTTTTTGGATACATACATTACCTCTGGGCTTCGGCTTCGATAAGCGATGCGGCAACACACAGCCTGGGAGGCTGTCCGACAATATTGATCGAGGCGAGGGTGTGATATTTTGCCGCGGCTGCCTCCAGCCAGCTTTCCCCGTAACAACGGCGAATAGAACAACTATTCACCTCAATTTACGTGAAAATCTGACTCGAACACTCACATTTGCGGGGCCGCTTCCGGCTTCGATCGTTATTCTCGGACAGCCTGCTTGTGCCAGTTTTTTTGCGTATGCGTTGGATCAACAGAAACATGCCATGCTGACCCAACGCGAAGAATTTCTAGTCCGAAACTAGTCGACCGGACAAGCACCCTCAGAGGCAGCATCAGGAGCCCAGCATGGAGCACCGGCCTCTTCCATCAATTTGCGTAGTGCATCAGCCTGATCGTCAAGTACCGTTCGCACATCCTGCCCTGCCAGCACAATTCTCTCGAACGAATCGACATAAACCGCATTGAACTTACCGCCAAGATCACCAAGGCCAACCGGCAACAAGCCAGGATTGGCATCGGCAGATCCAGACATGGTTGCAATGGCTGCACCTGACATCTGTACAGCAGCAGGCATGTCACTTGGCAATTCAACATCAACAACCGGGAAGAAATTGGTTGCTTTGAGTGTTTCAATTTGGGTAGATGGCTCAAGCAGATAGGACAACAAGGCTTTTGATTCAGCCATGTCAGGCGATGTGCCCGGAACAGCAATACCGACAACCACTGGCATGAAGCCGCGACCGGTGGGTCCTGCAGGCGCCGGGAATGCCACGAAGTCATCCGGACGTGTATTGAACGCATCAGCCAGTCGAGCTGTGTGATCGAAGACTACCCAGACTTCCTCTGTCAGCAATTGTTCCTGCATGAAAGAGAAGCCAGTAGAACCAGGGTTGGTGTAGCTCCATAGCTCTTTGAACTTGTTCCATGCCAGTTCTGCTTCTGCAGAGCGAAATTTGGTGACCATGCTGTTGGTATACGAGGGATACATGTAGCCTTGAAAAAAGCGATGCTTCAGCCCTTTAGGCCCCGCTGGAAAACCAAACTTGGGTGAACCGGTCTTCTCAGCCATGGTTTTCGACCATTCGATTAACTGGTCATAAGTCAGTGCGTTGATATCGGCACCTTCAGGAAGATGCTCCAGTGCTTTCTTGTTGGCAGCCATGATGTAGGTGGCTTGCATCCAAGGAATGTACTTCTGCTCATCGGTGCCCAGTTTGCCCAGTTCCAGAAACGTCGAGTTAACACCGTCGACATTAACGTCAGATAGATCGGTCAAGTTGTCCGACAAGGAAATCAGGTTTCCGTGCAAGGACCCAAGCAGTCCGATTTTTCCAGAGCCAGCTTGCGCTTCAGCCTCAATACGCGTCAACCAGGGGCCATTATCACTGGGCTGGAAATCCACCTCCCCAGAGAAGCCTGACAGCACTTGTTCGCGCATGGCTTGTGCTTCTTCAACAGGCTTGGCCTGAGTAGACCAGAACAGTACTTCGGCCTGAGCAGCCCCTGCTGCCAGTAATGACGCCCCAGTTGCTAATGCAACGATCAGGGATTTATTCTTAAAGCTCATAACTCTCTCCATTATAGTGGTGACCTTCATTGTTAAGGCCTGTTGAAAAACACAGGTAGAAATTACCGATTTCATACATGCGTTGTAAGCTACTCATAGGGCGTTAAGCGCTGGCGCTGGACCATGGCTCCCGCGCTTTATCAACGTCGGTGTCGCCAAATGCTGTTGAACACCTTGTGGCGAATCCAGAGCATCCAGGAGCAACCCTGCCATCTGTTGAGCGGTCGTTCTAATCGATTGATCAAAGGTAGTCAGACCCGGCATTGAAAACTGCGCCGACGGAATGTTGTCAAAACCTGTGACTGTAAGGGATCCGGGCACATCCACACCCAGTGCGGCGGCGTGTTCAAGCACATTTAGTGCAAGCTCATCAGTCAGTGCAATGATTGCAGTCGGGCGGGCGGGTGCACAAAGCAAAGTGTCTATTGCGGCTGCCCAGGATTTGCTATCGAAGCGCGGCACGTGTTGCGTCATCAATGTGACATCACTATCGGCCTTGTCCCTGATTGCAGCACGCAGACCCTCTTCCCGATAACGGCGAAACGTCATCGCTTCGGTTATTGACAACATGCCTATGCGCCGATGACCTAGATCGTACAGCCAGTTAAACAGATCGGAAAACGCCTGTTGTCCATCGGAATCGATCCAGCTATACCCGTCATGATTCAGAGTTCTGCCATGAGCCACGAACGGAAACCCGCGTTTAACAAGATAATCAACGCGCTCGTCTTCCTCTGCAATTCGGGTCAGTACCATCGCATCAGCTCGACCGGACTCGATAATATGCTGCAGTACGGACAATTCAGTTTGCGGGCCGGAGACGGTTGTCATGAACAAGTCTCGTCCACGTTCGGCAAGTCCGGCACTCAAACCCGTGATGTACTCGCCAAGGAATGGATCAAATATCGGAGAGTCGCGTAGCGGCAATAGGAAACCGACAAATCCGCTGCGTCCGCTGACGAGCATCTTGCCTGCTACGTTGGGTACATAGTCCACCGCTTCAGCGGCCGCTACCACTCTGAGCCGAGTGGCCTCTGCCACATCCGAATAACCGCCAAGCGCACGAGACACTGTGGTTATTGACAGGCCCAGCTCAGCCGCCAGAGCTTTTAACGTGCCTTTTTTTTGCGCTGCTGTAACCATGCACATCCGACGGAATCACGATATAAGGCAAACAACCAAGCTGCATTAGTGACAAATCATCACTACTGATTGTTTCCAAAACGTTTCGGATGAACGTTAACACAGATTATTTCGTCTTGCAAACACTTAAGTTGCCATCGAGGACGGGGAAACGTACTACGTTCCAGTCACCGTGGAAGCTTTAAGAGCCAGTCGCTATAGGCCGGGGAAAATCGCATTTCTTTGCGTAAGGCTGGGGAAATTCTCTAGCCATTGGACTGATCCATCACCCGGAACACGGGCTCAGAGATCAGGCTGGCCACCTGTTGCTCGCTGGCAGCTTCCGAGGCCAGATAGGTGGCATTCTTTGCCAGGCCCTTGCCAGCTATCAGCGCTCTGTCAGCACGCTCCAGAAGATCCGTGACTGATTCATTCTGACTCACCAGCGCAACGCCTGCTGTCATGCCGATGCAATGCACCGCCTTGGCGCTTTTGATCGGTTGCCTGATCACTTCTCGACGAATTTTCTCCACTGTTTGCCGTGCATCGCTTCCGGGTTGAAGCTTCAGGGCAAGGACAAATTCATCACCACCCAAGCGGCCGACAAACCCGGTACGCCCCACGCAATACTGAAGGCGCGCAACAACGGCTTTCAGGATATCGTCACCCGCGTCGTGGCCGTGCTGGTCATTTATCTGCTTGAACCCGTCCAGATCCAGAACAACACCCAGCCATTGCACTCGCTTGCCCTGAACGTAGCGGATATCGCCAAGGCGTTTTTTGAATCTTTGAATAAACTCCTCACGGTTAAATGCGCGCGTCAGGAAGTCTATGGTAGCTCGACGATGCAATCGCCCCAATGGCTTACTCAGTGCAATGATGATTCCAAGGCCCAGCAGTCCCGGCAGGACAATGATGGCCATGGTCCGGTACATGCCGTCCAGAACGACGTTCTTGTGGGATTGCTCAACCTCAACGACAGGAGCTTGCATAATGATCCGCCACTGAAGTGCACCGTCAAACAGCTGTATACGCCGCTGCACGTTAACCTGAGTGCCATGATCCGAAAACCAATGCCGATCAACGGCTGACAAACGGTTGCCATTGACATCAATGGGCGGCAGCAGATGCTTAAGTTTGCTTTGCACTGAGGCTGTCGTCCAGGGCTTCTTGCTTCCTGCATCAGCGGAACCTGATTCCAGACTGGCACTGTAAGGGATGGAGGCGGCGACTTCATTAAAATTGTTGTCCAGAATGACAGCAGACGTCAGCTTGCTCATGGGCATTGCTGATAAAAATGCATTTAATTCAGACAACGCTACAGAAACCCCAAGCACGCCGGCATCCTTATGACTGACATTGCGCAGATTGACTGAAGCTGCGATGGCAAGCTGGTTGGAATCAACGAGCGAGAATGTATCAGTCCACACCGGCTGGTCATGTGTCTGAGCGTTTTTGTACCACTCAAGAAGGCGTGGGTCATAGTCGTTAGTATCACCGTGCCACTGATTCAGAAGCTCACCCAACAAGGTGTATTCACGCCATTCAATCTTGCGATCTGCACCGGAAACCGACACAACCTTGGCACGCAAGACAGGCTTTTGATAGCCCTCCAGCAAAGAGCGTTCAAACCGGGACACAGCCACAAAACTGCCGTCACGACGACCCAGATACAGTGCATTCATCGCGCCGTTGGTTCGCAGCTGCGATAGAAAATACAGTTCCAGCACATCGTCTCTGGCGGTGTCCAGAAGACCATCAGCGATCAGCTGCCGGCTGATCGACAGCTGCGTTGAAATGGGCGCCAGAAACTGCTGCGCCTGAATAACGAGATTCTTCGCTTTTGAGTCTAGATCGTGCACCGCTGTGAGTTTCGCCTGCTCATCAAGGCGTGTCTGGGTTGCTTGGGTCACCGTATTCAGCGACACCACTTGCAACAAGACAACAACTGACAGAAATACGCCTGTTATGGTTCGTGGATTCATCTGCCCCTCCGGCACATGCAGAGGAACCTTGCAAATCAGCGACCTATTCCAGATTTTTTTCCGTCAGTAAAGGCCTCTTTTGGGGGAAAATAACCTATTGCTGTTTATGTTTGATCGCTTTGGTCGCTATCGCTCACGCGGGTAACCCCCGGCACTGTAGCGCTCAGTGACAGATCATCGGCACATCACGATGGATCATTTCACTTACAAAGGGCAAGGTCGCCAGCGCCTCGATTGACGGAGATTTGGCAGACGTAAAAGCCACTTTGGCAACATTGCTGTTTAGCGCTTGCTCCACGCCGAGTATTTCCGCATCGCTGTCGGCGAATTGCTTCAGCTGGTTGAAGTCATCATTGAATACTAGATAGGTGACAGGACCATACTCACCGGCGAGCAAGTTTTGACGGTCCTGGCTTGACGCGTACACCAGAGCGTTGATGTCATCTCGGAAATGATAACCGGCAGCAGCGGTGAACCCTGCGAAGAAACAGCCGATGGCCAAGAGCGTGTAACGTAAAATCATGACTCCACTTACATCATGCCTCTGTCTGGCAATCGTAACGCAGCCTCCTATGAGGCTGTCCAGCTCATAAAGTAGGATCCCACTTTATGGGCTGGACGGACTACTAGAGAGCGTTAATCGGAAAGCGAATGCTAGGGTTACCGTTTTCATCTCTGGGCACCACGCCGGCACGCATGTTGACTTGCAGAGACGGGATAATGAGTTTGGGTACAGCCAGCTGCTCGTCTCTCCGGGTGCGAAAAGCGATGAAGTCTTCCCGCGATTTTCCCTGTCCCACATGGATGTTGTGACGCTTCTCATCTCCCACGGTGGTTTGCCACTGAATCTCACGACCATTTGGTCCGTAGTCATGACACATGAACAGGCGCATATGCTCCGGTAGCGAAAGCACCTTCTGAATCGAGTCGTACAGTGTGCCAGCATCACCACCTGGAAAATCAGCACGCGCCGACCCGCTATCAGGCATGAACAAGGTATCGCCAACAAAGGTGGCATTGCCCATGACGTGCGTCATGCAGGCTGGCGTATGGCCGGGTGTTGCCATGACCACAACGTTCATTTGTCCAACCAGATACGTATCGCCATCAGAAAACAGGGCATCAAACTGACTACCATCACGTTGAAACTGTGTACCTTCGTTGAACACCTTGCCGAACGTGTCCTGTACGAGGGTAATGTTCTGTCCAATGCCGATCTTGCCACCCAGTTTCTCCTGAATATAAGGTGCGGCTGACAGGTGATCGGCATGAACGTGCGTTTCAATCAGCCACTGCACCTCCAGGTCGTGTTCAGTAACGTGGCGAACAATCCGATCAGCCTGGGTATAGCTGATTCGTCCTGACGAAAAATCAAAATCCATGACAGAATCAACAATGACACAGGCATTGCTGGACGGATCATTGACGACATAACTGATTGTGTTCGTCGCTTCATCAAAGAACGCCGTAACGGTTGGTTCGGTGTCCATATCAAATGCATAAGTCGTCATGAATGTTCAGGCTCATTCTTCAAGGGTTGGAATTGGTTTTGCAGTGTCATGCTTACTCACGACGCGCTGCACCTGCTCGTTGATGGTGGCCAAAAGCTCCTCCGAATCCACCGGCTTGTGCAGCACGGGAAGATCATATCCCATAGCGTCTCTAATGCTATCGGCCGATGTGTCTCCAGTAACCAGTAGCGCAGGTATGGCACGACCAAGGTGCTCGCGGATATCACGAATTGCCTGAATGCCAGTAACATCCGGACTCAGATGGTAATCGGCAACGATGATATCAGGCACCACCGCCTTGCCTTGCAGAAGCTGAATGGCAGAGTCAGTATCAGGTGCACAGACTGTCTGCGCGCCGTACGATTCCAGCAATACCTCCATACCCAAACGAATATACTGATCGTCCTCCACGATAAGCGCCAGCAAGGTGTCAGGTAGACTGACGCCGTTGGCTTCTTCAAAAATTTCAATACCCTCAAGATGCCCTACGGGCACACTCAGTGTGAAGCGCGAGCCGCAACCCAGCTTTGACTGAAGGTTTATGCCAATGCCCAGATGCTCGCACAGCCGCTTGACAATAGACAGGCCAAGACCAAGCCCGCGACTACGCCTGGCCTCGGTCGGGTTGATTTGATGAAATTCATTAAAAACCCGCTCCAGCTCTTCATCTGCAATACCGCTGCCCGAGTCAGCAACGCTCAACAGGACATGCGTATCACTGCGTTGGCACTCAATGGCCAGATAGCCTTCTTCGGTATTCTGAATGGCATTGTTCAGCAAGTTCCGCACTATTCTGGCCAGCAGGATCTGGTCAGAATGAAAAACCGAGTCATCCACGGTCAATCGATAGTCCAGAGACTTCTCTCGCGCTTGACGCCTGAACTCATCGTTAAGTGCCTCCAGAAATGTCGATGCACTGAAATGCTCGATGTTTTTTTCTACCACTCCAGCATCGAGTCGAGAGATGTCCAGACAACTGTTGAACAACGTAGCCAATGAGGAGCATGACTGTTTTATCTGCAAGACCAGATGATGCTCATCAGTGCCCACAATCCGCCTGTCCAGGCTGTCAAGAAACAAACCAATGGCATGCAATGGTTGCCGCAGATCATGGCTTGCCGATGCGAAAAATCGGGTCTTGGCCTGAACAGCATCTTCCGCTATCTGATGATTCTTTTGCGCCCGCTGCTTCTCTTCAATCACTTGAGACAGCATGCTGGTGCGCTCAGCCAGCAATTGCTGGTTACGCACCTGCTCGGTGATATCCTGCGAACACACCAGCAGTGCAAACACCCTGCCTGCCGGGTTTTTGAGAGGTACCCTGTAGGTCCGTCTATGTTTTGCCTCGCTAGAATACAGCGACCATTTCGGATTCTCTTCAATCGTCGGCATTGCTCCATCGGTGACGGCATCGTCGCGCGCCCAGAAGCCAATCTCACCAGTTTCCGGATTGCCTTTTACAGCCTCAGGCGAGCTACCGATTTCAAGATCATTTCGACCAATCACCTCATCAATGGACAAGCCTGCCGTCTTGGCAAAATTCTCACCAACCACAACAAACCGATGCTGCAGATCCTTGATCATTATCCAGTCGGATGTCTGATCAGCAATGGCCTTCAGAACGGCATAAACCGGGTTGCTGGTATCGTCGATGGTGAGCGGATTATCGTAGGCTTGCACGGCCCGCGTAATCCGATGCCAGAACACCGAACTCTCCATCTCTGATGGCGTGGTCACATCAGACACATAGGTACCAAAGGGATACCCGTGTGAAAAAGAATATTCGGCATCAGCAAGAACGATGACAGGCAGGTTTGACGCTACCGCACGGCAATCACTTAATACCTGTCGGGCATTCTGGCGGATATCAGCAATGACACACTGGATACCGCGCAGTGCCTCGTCGTCCAGAGAAGCGAGCGTACTGATATGCCCGGGCTGTTCAGTCGGTGCAAGTGTCTGACTTTGCCCAGCATGCGCCGACGGACTGTGCGCGACAGCGTCAGACTTACACGTGCAGGCAGACTCCATTTGAGCACCGTACCATCCGACGCTTAAGGTCTGCGTGTCACATGCAGGCTGGCGGTGATTCTGACTATCCATACCTTGAATATACATGAACCCCAGAAGTGCGGATGTTCACCTGACATTTTTTAACCAGCACTTGACGATACGATCACGGCAGTGGGATCACGGCCATAAGATCACGGCAGTGGAATGTCCCCGACATCCGACGGCTGTTTGTAGCCACGTTGAAAGCCCGGTCGTTGCGCCAGCTGTCGATACCACCGCAGCACATGTGGAAAGTCATTCAGATCGATGTTCTGGTAGCTGAAGCGGGAAGTCCAAGGCCAGATTGCGAAGTCGGCAATACTGAGCTCGTCAACAAGAAACTCTGAACGCGCCAGCTGACGATCGAGCACACCAGTGAGACGTTGAGCCTCACTGGCATATCGCTGTGTAGCGTATTCTGACTTCTCAGGATTGAAATGCACAAAGTGATGCGCCTGCCCCAGCATCGGCCCATACCCACCCATCTGCCACATCAGCCATTCCAGTGTTTTCCAATAGGCAGAGCTTCCCTCAGGAGCCAGAAACTGGCTGGATTTTCTGGCCAGGTAGATCAGCATGGCACCCGATTCAAATACCGTTTGAGAGCCATCCCGAAGCGCAGGAATCTTGTTGTTGGGGCTGATCTCAAGAAATTTTTCGTCGAATTGTTCATCGTTGCCGATATCAACGGCAAAACATCGATAGCTCAAGCCCATCTCTTCAAGAGCTATCGATATTTTGCGCCCATTGGGCGTGCCCCACGTGTACAAGTCAATCATGGCGGATAAAGCAGTAAAGGTCGGCCCTCAAGTATGCACAAAGTACTACTTAGTTGCCATTGCCATTGCCATTGCCATTATTGCCGTTTCCGTTTCCATTGTTGCCGTTACCATCATGCCCTTCCTCACCACCATCAGCATCTTCACTTGCAGCAACGATGATAGCCCCCGATTCGCCCTGATCAGACCAGAAGGTTCTACGCGTGCGATTGATGATTCCGGTTTCCAGTTGCTCACCACCAAACAGTACCTGTGGCTCATCCAGCGAGCCTTCAGTGATCAGAATCATGGCCTCTGGCGGAATCCCGCCCCGACGCAAATCAGCGCTTCGGTCGGACAGTGTGAGCACGTTTGAAGGGGCACCGGTGTCAGGATCAACACTGTTGTCCAGATCCACGGCGGGTGCACCGGTGGCCACATCCATGATGTAGGCGCGACCTGAGCCTATCTCTGGAGAGCAGACAGCAGTCTGCACGGTGGGAACGTAGGTACTGAAAATCACCTTGCCATCAAAGGTTACGCTGGTGCCGAGAACCTTTTCGCCCGTGGTCGTGAAATCCAGATACCAGCCATAGGTGTTGGTTGCCGGGTTGACTGTGGACGATACGTTGACAAGATCGCTGTCGGTAATGGGCGTATAGGTTCCACCATCCTGCTTGCCATAGCCTTCAGGTTTTTCATACACGGCATACTGGCGTACCATGTAAAAACGATCCTGAGTGGTTTCATCCAGCGGATGGGCACGCCAGCCAGAGCCGATACTGATACTCAAGAAACGCTCACCACCGGTTTCAATCAACGACACATCTGGCTCGTTGTAGAAGCGCCGGTGTGCACTGGCGGCGCTCGCACTGAAGTCAGCTATGACTCCACCGTGAACCAGATCACCTGAAACGTGACCTTGAACCATGTCAAAGCGCCACACTTGCCCGCCCGCATCAGCGGCGTACATCTGATCAACCAGACCATCACGATCAATGTCGATAGCACGTATGTGAGAGTTGAAACCGTAGTCCATGCTGTCAAACCTCTGCGAGCCTAACTTGCCCAGGCCCGACCACAGACGCTCTCCTGTCGTGGCACTGACAATATAGATGCCCGCGCCCTTCGAATCAGTTGTATGCCTGGCTGCATCACCTACGTTGCCTCGATCCTGGTTTTCATCGTAGCCACCGCCAAAAATGAGTACATCCTGAGCAAAACCGTTGATATGCATCTTTACAGGTGTCAGGCGTGACCATGATTGCCCCATTGACTCAAATCCGGGGGATCCCCCGGCACCACCATTAATCGTCCAGGCAAGTTTGGGACTCTCTGGATCGCTTATATCCAGAGCGTAGTAGCTGGTGCCACCACGGCGCATCCCGACAAAAAGATAGGCCGACTCACCGCTGTCAACCATCAGGTTGTCATTACGATCTTCCCGCCACACCGACAACGCTCCATCCAGACCATAAGGACGGTCGAAACCTGAACCATTTGCATAAAAGGACTTCAGGTTCCCAAGCAGCTCTTTGGGTATGAACGAAAACTGCTCCTCGCCGTTTTCCGTGTCGATAGCATGAAGAAAGCCCTGGTTGGTGCCAACAAACACCAGCGAGCGGCTATCAGTTTCACCACTGGCAGGGGCATAATTGACGATCACCGGCCGCGAGTGCATGGGATCACCCATCTGTCGACGTGCATCATCTGTACTACCATCCTCATCACTGTCCAGTACATCAACACCACGCGCCCACTTGATCAGTGATTCTCGATAAGCCTCCTGATCGTCACTGTCAGCTCTTGCACCAGCGATGCCCAGTATGCCGTCGGTGATCAGACTGTTGCTCTCATGCAATTTGTGCGCAGCTGCCTTGAGCGGTATGGGTGTAGTGATATCTGAACTGGAATCGCCCAGCCAGGTGTACACACGTCTGTCACCGATACCACCTTCAAGCCCTGTCAGCTTTATCTGGTTTGCTGCACCACCACGCGCCACCAGACTACCATCGGGCTTGGGTAACTGTTGATCCGCATCGTCTTTCTCAGGCCAGTAGCTTAACGCGTTGTCAGCAAAGAAACCCGTACTGCCATCAATGGCAGGAGCACCGTTCTTGTCGCGAATCAGTACTTCACCTTCGTCATTGTTATCAAACGACACATTAAATTTCTTAAGATTGCCGTCCCATGCATGTGTGGCAGAAGGTTTGAACAAGGCGAAATAGATATCCTTCCGGTTCGTCAACCGGTTGAATTGGTTAACGGTGGCACTGGGTGCTGTAAAACCGGTTTCAACATCAGCCACATTGGCTGCAATGTCATTAAAGACACCAAGCAATTCATCTGACGTATCAGCCTCGTAGGCCTCACCACCTCCGGCAATGGCGATCCGTCTCATGAATTCCTTGCCGGAGCCTTCAAGATTAAACGCGATGGTGTGTGTCTTGATCTTCTGTGCATCATTGAAGGTGCTGCTGTGGTCAGTCGTATTCAACCACGTTGCCAGATCGGTTGCACAAGCTTCATCTTTGTTGGCAGTTGGACTGCATGAAGACTTACCAATCATGTCCTTGATTTTTGTTGTTACTGAGTTACGGTCCGTATCACCATCCGACAGCAGCACAATATGATTTGCCTGACAACTACCGGCAATCGGTGTTGTGTATATTGCATCACCAATGATCTCTTCGTCGCGACACGCACTTGAACTCAGATTCGTGTCAGTGCAGTTTGCATTGCGCACAACCGAACCACCCGTATAGGATCTTGGGCTTGACACCCGAAAACGCTCTCGCTTCCACGCATTACCTGTCAACCCTCGTGTTCGTCCGTAGTCCACCGGCTCGCCGCGCATGTATAACGCCGCTTCATAGTAGGAGTCCACACCCGGTGTACCACCCGTGGCAACCAGCCCGTCAACGATATCCAGCATCTCATCACGAGCTTTAGACGTTGAGGTTGTGGGCAGGATTGGTGCAGGCACATAAGGACCTGAAGGGCCGGTGCCCGTGCCTGTTCCTGAGCCTGCAACGGAGTATGTAATTGTTAGTTTGGGTGCGCCTGACGACTCAATACTGCGAAAACTACGACGACCAGAACCCTGATAGCGAACCATCTGAAAAGCCAGTGCATTGCCCGACACCCAATCGTCCAATGAAACCAACGTTTCGACAATCGACTTTAAATCAGGTGTAGACACTTTTTCGTTACCTCTATTCATCACCGGAACGTCAGGCCAAAGAACCGGAGAAGTAAAATTGGAGCGCTCCCTCGGAGAATTCGAAGAGCTGTACGTCGGAGGATTTGCGTCAACTTCCCCAAAAATTCGGAGCCCCATGGAGCCATTTCTGAACTTGTTTCTTGTGAACTCAATGAAAGCACTTTCAATCACTGCATCCTTTGGAATAGTAATATTCTGAAAGCGTAAACCTATGGTAGTCGGAACATCTGACCCACGAACCTTGTCAAACCCTACATCCAACTCGGTGCTACCTATAGACAAACCCTCAGAGCGATCGGTGCGATTGTATTGCTCCACATCATCAGAACCCTGAGAAATCGAACGCGGCAACGTCACACTCCCACTTCCACAATTGTCTTCGACAACAACGGTGGCCGGATCCTGAACAATGGTCAGTCGTGGCATATAGTCCACGCCATCAGTTGTTGCTTTTTCAAACGAGAAGGCTTCACGCGTACCCGTGGCCTCCATGGTAGCCCACTCCACACTGAAAGCCATTGCGCCTCCGGTACACCAGTCATCGCGACTGATAATTCCCTGGACCAGTTCGCTCACATCAGGCGATTCATAGGTGGTATCCGGGAACCACTCATCTGCCTCCCATCCGACACCGTTTGCAACAAACGTACGGCCAGATACCGCGTTGTTGCTAACAGTAAACGGTTCAGCGTTGTTAGTGTCCTCGATCTTTACGATCAGGCTGGCAGGGTCTGTCTGCTCGCTAACAGCAACAAACTCCAGGCGTGCTTTGAGGATGGTCGCACCCCGCGAAATATTAATATCGGGATAGCGTAAGCCAACGTTGGCAGCCTCCAATCCTGTGTAGCCCAGACTTAGTACGTTGCCATCGGTGGAAACGCTGCCATCGGTTACACGCTGCTCAACATCATCCAACGCACCCGCAACCCGATAGACATTGTCAGCAAGTGTTGGCGTCTTGCAATTGGCACCGGTGCAGACAATATCATCCAGCGGTGTCACAGGATACAAAACAGCGCCACCACCGTACACGCCGCTATATTGCATCAGACCGATATTCATATCGATGTCTGACTCCAGCATGCGACGCACGGCATCCTTCATGCGATCCATGCGTGATTGGGGAAGACCATCACGTGCGCCCATGGAACCCGAGGTATCCAGCACTAACAGCACGTTGGGTCGAGTTTCACCAGCACTGGCTGCACTGCCAAAAAATACTTCGGTGTCATCCGCCGCCGTATGGCCTGCGCTTAGCACGGCCACACATACCATTGACGATAACAGAAGTGCTCTTATCCTTTGCGCTCTACGAATCATCTGATTTGCCATGTTGGACATTGTTAAACTCCATCGAACGGTCATATCAGTTTGCAGGTACCGTACGTGTTGCACCTTGATCAATACGTCGACTGGCACCAATGGCATCCACCGTCGCGACACCTTCTGCCACAAAGCGCAAGGCATCAAATGAGTTGGACCCTTGCATTGCATTCAACGATGCACCCGTGGCATTGCCCTCGCCTACATATCGCAGCGTTACCTGACTTTCCAGCCCAATATCACTACGAACATCAGTGTCAAACACGAGATATTTATCTGGTGAATTGAACACATCCGTTAGATTCTTTGATGAATTCAAAGCATGTTCATTGGATGACTCGGCAGCCTGAAAAACATCTCTGGCCTGCACAGCATTACCCACCATTTGCCTTTCCAGCGATGCACTGCGCATGGATGAAACCCCCATTAATGCCAAAAGAAAAATCATGACCAATGAAATCAACAGTGCAGCACCCTGCTCTCTGGAAGTCCGTTTTTGGGCGTATGTGACTCGCATAGTGAAATTCAATCCTCGGCTCGCCGGTTTCGCACAGTAACGGTGGTGTTGAATGCCAGACGCATACGCTTATCGTCCAGATACTGAGCGGACGTTGTGACTGTGCTTGATGCGCTAACTGCCTTACCCGCCAGCACGTACGTGTTACTGTCCGAGTCATCCAGCAGCGAGTGATAGGAGGCCATTAATACACCAATCCTTACACTACGTATTTTTTTCGGATCATAAGCACTGTTGTCTGCCGCAACATAGCGAAGCTGACCATTGGATGCGCCTATGCCAAACAGTACCTGCATGTTTTCAACACCCTCAACCAGCATGACCGGCGGGTTCGATGGATCATTGAATGGCATGGTTTGTTGATAGAGTGCATAGAGCGGTGAGCCGTCTGGTTTGTCCTCACCTGAGTCGGCAACAAAATACACACGCGTAGCAAACGGCATGACACGGGTTTGTGCAATAGTGGCAGCAGTGCCATAAACACGTTGAAACGTTGCTCTGGAGTTCTGCGCTGCGCCATGTTCCAGTGTCATGGTTCCATTGGCATTGGATAAAACACCCGACACGCGAAATATCTCTCCGGCTTCACACGTAGACACCAGCGCAAGGTTGCCTACCTCAACATCAATGGCACGACTGAGCACCAGAGGCCCCAGAGAACTGGGTGATCCCATACTTTCCTGAGCACCAGCAAGACCACTACCCGGATTTTTTGCAAACTGCACTGCTATGGTATGAGTTCCCACTCTCGGTGTTACCGATGCAGGCTCTTCGAACGCACCCGTACCTGTGCCCAGCTGCGGCATCGGAGACCAGCTTCCATCCGATGTCACAACTGAACCACCAATTATGGTGGCTTGCAGGTCAGCGCTGGGGGGATCATCTGCGATAATATCAACGGTACCGCCATTGAGATCCATACAACCCTGATAGCCCGCCATACGAACATCATCAGTCACGGCATTCAAGGCAAAACGGATGCTCTCCTGCATATTGGCCATTTCTGCGTTCAATGCAGCTGATCGCTGATTACCCGCAAACACAGCAAACATCCCGGCTGTTAACAGCAAGCCCAATGTCATGGCAATCAGCAATTCGACCAGAGAAAATCCTGTGCTCGAAGAACGTGTGCTGTTTATGTTAATCACGCTACGCACGTCAGTTCTCCACAATCAGATCGACGCGCAACGAGCCACGCCCTTCTGCATTAGCATGCTCATCGGCCCAGACAATTGTGATTGAGTACTGACCTCCAGCTAATCTTGAGACGCTACCCTTTGCCGGGACATCAGTGCTACTGGGCAGCAACGGCATGAATGACGAGTCAGCATCAGCGGTGTGCAGATGCTGACTCCAGTCATACTTATCCTGTTCAGCAATTTCTGCAGGTGAGCACAACTTCCCCAGACAACCCGGATCACTGACTCCAGCTGCTGTACTCAGACCGTCATAGCTTTCACCCTTCACACCGTCTACGTTTGCACGCATCCGAGCCAGCATGTCACCGGCCATAAAATACGCTTGTGATTCAAAATAGGCACTCTGGCTAAATCGCATGCCTGTTACTTGCATGCGTGCCGTAGCAAGAAAGCCAACCGCGAGGATGACAACTGCCACCAGAATCTCTACAAGACCTACGCCATGCTGTTTACTCGCTTGCTGACATACATTGATGCCAAACGATGTGGGGATTGGTAGCGGCTTGCAACGGGTGGTGCCGCTCATGTACAAGACAGCGTGCGCCCAAAGACATCTTTGCTCGCAGTGGCCGGATCGGGGCGTCTGGCTGCGCGCACATCGCCGGAGATTGTAATGTACAGGGCTCTGGCATACAGACTGCCTCGCTCATCACAAACATAGAACGTTCCGTTTTTCCAATTGGACCTCCCATCGGGCCGGTAACGCACAAACTTCGGGGTGTATTCGCCTGCCGCTGTTCTATCGGTTGACGCAACAGCTTTTATCGAAACACCACTGTACTCGTGCGGGTGGGTGATACGCAGTATTTCATCCGTGCTGTCCCTGACAGCTTGCGTCTCGCTGGCTACCACGACGTTGTCTCGAAACACCAGTAGCCCATTGTTCCAATCACCGCCGCACTGCGTGTCAGATGCCCTCGCGCATACCGTCACCGTATCTCCAGACTTTGCAGACTCAGAGCGGGCGGTGAAAACGGCCAGTGAGACAGGCCCAAGCGCACTTTGCAGGCGCTGATTCTGGATGACGGAATTCATGCTGGGCGCACCAATGCCCAGCAGTATGCTGGCCACCACTAATGCTATCAGCAACTCTAGAAGAGTAAACCCGGACACGCCTGTGCATTTCATACACGGTATATCGGACCGTGTTACAGCAAATTAATGACCTGGAAAAAATAAAACAACAACATGTCGCAAGCTTGGCATTTTCCCGATGTCCAGACACTTCGAACCAGAGGCAGTTGACGCTCTGCCTGTGAACACGTTCTCTATCTAGTGCATCCTTTGGAATAACACTGCTCAAGCGTAAGCGGTAGCCTGCCGATAGACTTCACTTTAGGTTTGCATCCGCGAACCATTCGCATCAAACAGCGGTTTTTTTTGCATCTTTGCATTGCACAAGGTGCCCAGAATCTCAACTGACCAGTCTTGTTCATCGGCAAGCTCTTTTGGCACATAGCCCATCGCATAAGACACCCCAGCATTGTGCGCAAAACCACCGGATGTTACCCATCCGCAAACGCGACCTTGATGGAACAGCGGCTCATCACCAATAACATCCGCGTTGCCAGCCTCAACAACAAAACCACGCAGACGCATTGGGCCACCGCCGGCGGCCTTGCTTTCAATAGCGGCAGCCTTGCCGATGAAATCTGCTGGCTTGTCCAACGAAATAAATCGACCAAGCTCGGATTCAATCGGGTCGTAGACGGGACGATACTCGCGTGCCCAACCTCCGTAGTTCTTTTCCAGGCGAAGAGCATTCAGTGCGCGCAGACCAAACAAGCGCAGTCCATACTCTTTGCCAGCTTGCATCACTTGCTCAAAGACATAACGTTGATAATCAGGCGCCATCCATAACTCATAACCCAGATCCCCGGTGAAGCTGACGCGGCCTACCAGCACATTGGCAAACCCGATATCCAGTCTGCGAATATCCATGAACTGAAACGCATCAGCGGACACATCGCTGTCTGTAACTGCCGCCAATAGTGCTCGCGCATGTGGGCCCGCAATTGCCAAACCAACACACGATGCACCGTTGGCAAGCACTTGAACATCCATTTCCTTGGGTAGATGCTGATTGAACCAACGCAGATAATAGTCACTGGCAGCACCAGAGCCTGCCAGAAACCACTCATCGCCAGGCAGATTTGCGACCGTGAAGTCACCCACAACCCGGCCATCATGTTTGAGCATGGGGGCAATTGCTATCCGATTGGGCAGCGGTAGTTTGCAGGCAAGCATCGTGTCCAGCCACTGGTGGGAGTCGGCACCCGTGACACGATAGGTTGCAAACCCCGATATTTCCATCATGCCTACACCGTTCCTGACCGCCGCAACCTCAGCCGCAACAGTGTCAAAATCCGTAGAGCGATACCAGGAAAATTCCTCGGTTACGCCATCAGGTGCAAACCATAGCGGTACTTCCAACCCATGCGATGCCGTAAACTGTGCGCCCGCTGATTTCAACTGATCGTAGATGGGCGTTGTGCGCAGTGGCCTGCCAGCTGGAAGTTCTTCATTGGGAAAGCGAATGGAGAAGCGTCTGGAGTAATTCTCCCGTACCTTGGCATTGGTGTATCTGAGCGTTGCAAAATCACCATAACGAGCAATGTCCATCGCAAACACGTCGAAGCCAGGATCACCCTCTATCATCCAGTTGGCTAATGCGAGCCCCACTCCGCCGCCCTGGCTAAAGCCTGCCATCACGGCACAAGCTGACCATAAGTTCCGGCGCCCCGGCACTGGCCCAACCAGCGGATTGCCATCAGGGGCAAACGTAAACGGCCCATTAACAATGCGCTTGATACCGGCATCATTGAATGCCGGAAAGTGACTGAAGCCCACCGCAAGTTCGGGGGTTATGCGATCGATATCCGATTCCAGCAATTCATGTCCAAAATCCCAGGGCGTCTCTTTGGGTGACCACGGACGACATGCTTTCTCGTATGTACCCATGAGCATCCCATTGTGCTCCTGACGCAAATACAGCTCACCATCAAAATCGACTGCATGCAGCATCTCCTTGCCGGTTTTTGCATTGAAATCCATAACCTCTGGCATGTCATCAGTAATCAGGTACATATGTTCCATGGCAAGTACCGGCAATTCAAGGCCACACATACGTCCCACCTCGCGCGCCCACAGTCCGGCCGCGTTAACAACGTGTTCAGCATTGATAGTGCCGCGATTGGTCACCACATCCCAGCTGCCATCGGCACGCTGAACAATGTCTTCTACTTTCGTGTCAAGCTCGATAACAGCGCCGTTTTTCCTGGCCGACTTTGCATAAGCATGCGTTGTACCGTAAGGATCAAGATGGCCCTCCACCTCATCATACAATGCGCCAACAAACTGATCAGGATCCAGCAACGGCATGATCTCGTGTGCTTCGGCGGGCGATATGATCTGTGCGTCCAACCCGGCATAACGTCCTTTTCCGACAATCGATTTAAGCCAGTCAAAACGAGCCTCAGTGGCAGCCAGCATGACACCTCCTGTCATGTGCAGACCGATGTCCTGCCCTGAATACTCCTGGATTTCCTTGTATAGCTCTACTGTATACTTTTGCAACTTCGCCACATTGGGATCACCATTGATGGTGTGCATACCTCCGGCAGCATGCCAAGTTGAGC
This sequence comes from uncultured Granulosicoccaceae bacterium, assembly GCA_964352535.1. GTDB lineage: Bacteria > Pseudomonadota > Gammaproteobacteria > Granulosicoccales > Granulosicoccaceae > Granulosicoccus. Next base: position 25,298 of record CAYGSW010000018.1, read on the forward strand.
CGGATGTAAGCTCCGAGCGCTCCAGTAAAGTAACGTCGGTCCAGCCAAATTTTGTCAAATGATAGAGCACTGAGCAACCGACGACTCCACCACCAATTACAACGACTTTTGTGTGAGATTTCATATTCCCGTACAAGTTATAGTTTTTTCATCATAGTCATCAAGACGCATCTGTATCTTCAGGCAATCAGCATGATCGGTATCGAGCGCAAACACAAACGCCTGAGTGAGATAAAAACGGGCTGCTAACGTATCGTTGTGCTTTTCTGCTACGTCAGCAGCCTCAATATACAGCGACACCAACGAAAACCTGTCGTCATTGGCATGGGCTACCAACAAGTCGGCATCAAGCGCCTCATGCATCACTTGCCAGACATGTTCTGAATCAGGTGTGCTAATCAGTTTTTCAGGTACAAAGCTCATCACACCTAGGAGGCTGTCACCTGTGTCGCAACCCAATGATGAAAATTATGCGTGGGACTATCCATCACCGGTGAAAATTTTCCACCATCAAAAAAATGACCTGATCGACCAAGCTGCATGCCTTCCACAACGCCAATATCCTCGGCAAACACGGTTTTCCACAAATCCCTGTTTTCGCGTCGCAACGTTGCATACTTGTCAGAGCTTGCACATTTTTCTGTGTAGAAAAATCCGACATGTTCAACCGTATGATCCTTGGCTTTTGGCTCGAGCACAATCGCAACTGCATGGTCTCGGTGTACGCCAAACAACACATTGGGATAGCAGGCAATATATTCAGCACCAGTGTTCCACTTCTCACTTAGATCAGAAGATAAATCCTCAAATACAAGACCCCCTTCACCGGTTAGCTGGCGGTATACGTGTGAGCCTTGCCCAGAAAAGGCTCCACGCTGCTCGATGTTGTAATGATCCTGAAGTTTTGAGTAGCTGTTAAGCCCCGGATGAATCCATGGCAGATGATAGCTTTCACAATAGTTCTCGACTGCCAGTTTCCAGTTCGTCTTTACATCCAGCGTAAATGTCGATGCCGGATCACCGCGTAGTGGCAAGGCACCAAACTCCTGCCACCGCTCGGCAAGTTGTGCGTTTAAGACCTCAAAAGCGGGTGCTGTGCCTGAAACGTTGACGAACACGACACCCAGCCAGACAGCAGACGGAATAGCAAACAATCCCAACTCATCACGTTTTATGGCTTCATGAGAGTTGCATCCCGGGCCACCGACGTGAGGTGTTGCCTGCAATGCGCCGTCAAGGTCATAACACCAGCTATGGTACGGGCAACGTATGACTTTCTTAATACTCGTAGACTCCTGCACCAGGATCATGCCACGGTGTCGGCAGGTGTTCTGAAACACTTTGACATTATTGTCAAAATCACGGATCAGCAGCAATGGCATACCGAGCAAGCTTATGGCCTTGACATCTCCTGGCGCCGGCACATCACTGGTAAAACCAACTCCTGCCCAAGAATCGAACAGAACTGATTGTTTCTCCTGAGCGAACACCTCATCGGACACATAATGCTCATTGGGCAAACCACGCGCAAGATCCACGCTCTTGAGCACATCAGACAAGGGAATACTGACTTCAGACATGCAAGATCCTCCGACACATTGACATTTCTACAGATAGCCCACGTTAACGGGAGTGCAGACACCAAGCCAGCCAAATTGCGACAAAAATGTCGCTCAACAGACACACAGTGAGGCTGTATGGCACGGTTGGGGCACAAATGGATCCTGAATGGTCAATATCCAATGCTCACACTGCTCAAGCTCTCAAGCTCTGCAAGGCTCACAAGCAAAAGGCAGTGATGCAACGCGCGTATCGTTAATGTGAAGCTACATCTTAATGTCACGCTGGATCTTAATGTGAGTCTGCATTTGCACGGTACCGGGCGGGCTGCTCCCGCGTCGATAAGTATGCAACTTGCGTAGTGGTTTAAGATTGCCGCCGAAAACTACTCACCGGTTTGCGATAAAACCCTGCTGTCGGCTCGGCGCAGTATATACGTGTATCCTCTGGAGCATATTCTG
>CAYGSW010000018.1:27418-36660 GCA_964352535.1 uncultured Granulosicoccaceae bacterium
ATTACTCAGCAGTGCTGGAGTTATGTCTGCAGCTTTAATTATCGGCATCAGTGGTTGCAGCAGTAGTAGTAACGACGAAAATCCGGAGACCGATGGAAACAATAGTTCCGGAGGGTCGGCAACAGATATGACGCCCCCACAAGTCTTTCAATTCCTTCCGAGTGACGGTGCACGTGAAGTGCCACCAGACGCTGTCATCAGTGTGCGCTTTAACGAAGACATGTTCGCAACAACTATTGATTCCACCAGCTTCATGCTGGCTGATGTTGAAGGCAATACAGTGACGGGTGAAGTAGCTTTCGACGCAATCACAAACACAGCAACGTTTACCCCGTTGGAAATGCTAGACATGGCATTGGGAAATAATTACACCATAAGTCTTGCTAACACGATCACCGATCTGTCAGGTAATGCGTTGGCACCTGTTACGTCACAGTTTGCTGCCATGGAACACGACTGCAACCCCTATTCACCCGAGATGCCTGAGAATGAACTTGCAGGCACGTGGAAGCCCTCTGGATTCTCAAGTAATAACTTACCGAGTAGTGTGGAAGAACGCACTATAACAACTCCTGGTGGGCTAGGTGGTGGCTATCTGGAACTGGAACTGACAACGACACATCCAGACGGGGACTTCAATAATGATCCTGTCATGGTGGTCTATCCAGCATCTCGGCAAGGGCAAGGTGCGCCCTTGTTGCCGTCGAGCAACTCGCTTAATACAACGCGTGCGCTGATCAGCGTTATGCCTTCAACCGACTATCAAATCACACTTGGCAATTTCTGGGCTGTAACTGCTAATCAACCTCCAGTTGAATGGAGTTACACGGAACGCTATGTCGGTACGATGGATTGCTATGAACCGAACGACGAGCGCTTCTTTGACGATGCCGTAGCCACATCACGGAAAATTCCCATCAATCAGAATCTGCAGGCCTATATGAAACCAGCGTTATACGACAACTTCACCGCCAATATCGAAAATCCTACCTGGTATGACTGGTACCGCTTTGAATTACTGGCCCCATCAGCCGTGACGCTGGAGATAGTAGCAACGCCTAACGACACCAACATCCGGCAAACGCTTTACGATGCCAGCGGCAGACTGCTATTGACCGCAGAAGGGCAAGCGAGCACCCCTGAAGAGGCAGCGTCAATACCTTATAACAGTGAGGTCCAGATTCTAGAGGCAGGTGTCTATCACGTACAAATGCAGCCAAGGCAGCTCTCCGCCCCGAACTACCAGCCGATACTCAGCGACAACGATTTATTTCCGGACGCCTTCAGAACACCGTACACCTTTCGTATCAATGCTGAACCTACATCAAGCAATTGACTTCTGAGCAATAATGACCGCAGAGGGTCTTCACGGACGATTTCCCCTCTGTGCATCGCTGACACCCTTTTGTAAGATAAGGGTTAGATCGGTACAACACTGTATTGTAAGCTGTGTACAACATTGCATGCTAAAGAAGAACATTCTAAAAACATAAACGATTCACATCACGCACGGTCAGGATTTCCTTACAGAGCCCGTAGTGCCACCCAAAACGCTACCATCAATCTGCAGAATCAGGCTCTACCGCAAGCCTAAGCAATACTGATCCTCCTTCTACGCTATCGCCTTCCACACAACTGACACTTTCAATGATGCCATCGCGTGGAGCGTTCAGGCTGGTTTCCATTTTCATGGCTTCCATTACCAGCAGGCGATCACCGGCCTTGACGATTTGCTGTGGTTGAACATCAACCAGTCTGATGATGCCAGTCATGGGGGCTGTTACTGCATCATTTTCGGTTGCATCCTGATCACGATCATTTAGTGGATCTACAATGGACAACTGAAGATTCTGGCCGTTGAGAAGTATCGACACGTTCCTGCCAGTGGTGTCAGACCATTCATGAATCTGTGCGGTTTGTCGTTTGCCATCGAAGATGAATACCATCTCGCGCTCAGTGATGCTCACAATCTGTAACTGGCAGAGTGCGTCCTCAGCGTACTGTTCATGCAGAGATACGTGACCGTCGCTGCCCAGTACAATACGCCTCTGGAGTATCGTGTTCTGACAGTTCAGCTGCACAAGATGATCTGCCTGTCCAAACAGGCGCCAGCCACAAAGGGGTGATGTTGGTCTGATGCGCAGCAAGACGATGGCGGCCAGTAACTGAGGCACTGTCTGCATATGACTTGCGCAATTGTCAGCAGTACCGGTCAGTGGCTCAAGGTTACGCTCGATCAGGGATGTATCCATTGTCCCGCTGGTAAATCCTTCATGCCGCATCAAGGCTGCAAGAAATTCGATATTGGTGACGGTACCAGCAACATGTGTGTTGGACAATGCTTTCTGCATTTTCTGGATAGCGGCACTTCGCGTTGGAGCCTGTGCGATAACCTTGGCTATCATCGGGTCGTAATACGGCGTTATGGAATCACCGGACGCAACGCCGGTATCCACGCGAACGCCCTGATCAAAACTCAGATGCGCAAGCTTGCCCGTGGCGGGAAGGAAACCTGCGTTGACATCCTCTGCATACAGTCTGGCTTCGATGGCATGGGCCAATACGATGTGGTGATCCTGTGGATATGAGAGAGGCTCATTGCTGGCAATCTTTAACTGCTCTTCGACCAGGTCAATCCCCAGAATGGCTTCAGTTACCGGATGTTCCACCTGCAATCGGGTGTTCATCTCCATGAACCAGAAACCGTCTGTGCGCAATGGACCTGAACCATCAACGATGAATTCAACCGTGCCTGCTCCGCTATAGCCAATGGTTTGCGCGGCTGTAATGGCAGCCTGTGTCATGGCGCTTCGCACCGCCTCGGTCATGCCTGGCGCGGGCGCCTCCTCTATCACTTTCTGGTGACGCCGTTGCAAAGAGCAATCGCGCTCATACAAATGAATGACGTTGCCGTGATTATCACCCAATACCTGAACTTCTATGTGGCGCGGATTTTCGATGTACTTTTCAATCAATACAGCTGCGTCCCCGAATGAGTATTTGCCTTCTCGTGCAGCACTGTTCAGGGCATCAGGAAAGTGCTCAGGTGCCTGCACCATTCTCATACCCTTGCCACCGCCACCTGCACGGGCCTTGATCATCACTGGATACCCTATGGAGGATGCCTGTGCGGCCAGGTGTTCTGGACTTTGATCGCTACCGTGATAGCCCGGCACCACAGGAACGCCAGCGTTGTGCATGAGTGTTTTAGCGGCATCTTTCAGTCCCATCGCTCTGATCGCTTCTGCCGATGGGCCCACGAAGACAAGACCAGCTGCATTCACCGCATCGACAAAGTCCGGGTTTTCGGATAGAAAACCATAACCCGGGTGTATTGCCTGTGCACCGGACTGCAGTGCCGCCTCAATAATCTTTTCACCGCATAAATAGCTCTCGGACGCTTGCGACCCGCCGATGTGTATCGACTCATCAGCATGGCGCACGTGCATCGCATTTGTGTCCGCATCCGAGTACACCGCAACGCATCGCACCCCCATGCCCTGCGCTGTGCGCATGATGCGTGTGGCTATTTCACCGCGGTTTGCTATCAGGATTTTCTGAAACATCTGCTACATCCTGAACAGACCGAATTCGGTCTCGGCGATGGGTGCATTAGCGCAGGCCTGTAACGACAGAGCTACCACATCGCGCGTTTTGCGAGGATCAATGATACCGTCGTCCCAAAGCCTGGCTGAGGCATATAACGGTTGTGATTGGGTCTCGAATTGATCGATAACAGGCTGCTTGAAGGCTGCCTCCTCGTCAGAGGACCAGCTCTCACCGCGTTGCTCCATTGCGCTGCGTTTGACACTGGCCAGTACACCAGCGGCCTGAGGCCCACCCATGACGGAAATTCGTGCATTAGGCCACATCCAGACAAAGCGTGGACCAAATGCACGGCCACACATGCCATAGTTGCCGGCGCCATAACTGCCACCCACAATCACAGTGATTTTCGGTACGGCAGCTGTGGACACCGCATTGACAAGCTTGGCACCATCTCTGGCAATGCCGCCCGCTTCATACTTTGACCCCACCATGAAGCCGGTGATGTTCTGCAAGAACAACAGCGGCGTTTTCTGCTGACAACACAGTTGTATGAAGTGCGCTCCTTTGAGTGAACTTTCAGAAAACAGTACGCCATTGTTGGCGATGATACCCACGCGCATCCCTTCAATACAAGCAAAGCCACAAACCAGTGTTGTCCCGTAGCGTGCCTTGAATTCGTCAAACTCAGAAGCATCCACAATGCGAGCGATGATGTCACGAATATCATAGGGTTGACGCGTATCAGCGGGTATCAAACCCATGACGTCCTCCGCTGGATAGGCAGGCAATCTGGATTCCTGAGCCTTGATGATGCTGGGTTCAGGCACGCTGAGGTTTTTGACAATCTGTCTTGCCAGAGCCAGTGCGTGGTAATCGTCATCCGCCAGGTAGTCAGCAACACCCGAAAGCCGGGTATGCGTATCGCCACCACCGAGTGTTTCGGCATCCACCACTTCGCCGGTGGCCTCTTTGACCAGCGGTGGACCTGCCAGAAAAATTGTGCCCTGATTTCTAACAATGATGGTTTGATCGCTCATGGCCGGAACATAGGCACCACCCGCTGTACACGATCCCATGACAACGGCAATTTGCGGGATACCGCGTGCGCTCATCTGTGCCTGATTGAAAAAGATTCTGCCAAAGTGCTCCCTATCTGCAAACACTTCATCCTGATTGGGCAGATTTGCACCACCGCTATCCACCAGATACAAGCATGGCAGACAATTCTCGGCTGCAATCTCCTGCGCCCGCAAATGCTTTTTGACCGTCAATGGGTAGTAGCTGCCACCAGCTACCGTCGCATCGTTGCATACAATCATGCACGTCCGCCCTTCAACGGTTCCGATACCGGCCACCACACCTGCGGATGGAATGGGTACGTCGTAACAGTGATGTGCAGCGAACAGTCCGATTTCGAGAAACGCCGAACCCGGATCAATCAGTCCGTTGATTCGATCACGTGGCAACAGCTTTCCACGATCAAGGTGACGTTTGCGCGAACGCTCGGATCCTCCCGACAGGATAGTGGCTGCCGTTTCTACAATCCTCTCGTATTGCCTGCGCATGGATGCTTTGTTGTCGGCAGACACGGAGGACGTGCTATGGATTCTGGCCATGAATCAAGCTGTCTCGTTGAACAGTTCGCGCCCAATCAGCATACGGCGTATTTCACTGGTTCCGGCACCAATTTCATACAACTTGGCGTCACGCAGAAGGCGGCCGGTAGGATAATCGTTGATATAACCATTGCCACCCAGACACTGGATGGCGTCCAATGCGATAAGCGTGGCTTTTTCAGCGGCGTATAGAATGCAGCCCGCCGAATCCTTGCGCGTTGTCTGACCGGCGTCACAGGCGCGTGCAACCGCATAGACATACGCTCTGCAGGCGTTCATTGTGGTATACATATCAGCCAGTTTGCCCTGCATCAGCTGAAAGGTGCCAATGGGTTTGCCAAATTGCTTGCGCTCATGCACGTAGGGCATCACGACATCCATCGCAGCAGCCATGATGCCCAGAGGCCCAGCAGCCAACACCACACGCTCATAGTCCAGCCCGGACATCAGCACGTTAACCCCCTTGCCTTCCTCACCCAGTACATTCTCAAACGGCACGTCCACATCCTCAAACACAAGCTCACAGGTGTTGGAGCCGCGCATGCCCAGCTTGTCCAGCTTTTGTGCTGTGCTGAATCCGCTCATGCCTTTCTCGATGAGAAAGGCAGTAATGCCTTTTGAACCGGCAGCCAGATCAGTCTTTGCGTACACAACAAGAGTACTGGCGTCAGGCCCGTTGGTAATCCACATCTTGTTGCCGTTAAGTACGTAACGATCATTATGTTTCGTCGCAGTAAGCTGCATTGAAACCACATCCGAACCGGATGAGGGTTCAGACATTGCCAATGAGCCCACGTGCTCGCCGCTGATCAGTTTGGGCAAGTACTTATCCTTCTGTGCTGCATTGCCCCAGCGGTTAATCTGGTTGATACACAGATTGGAATGAGCGCCGTAACTCAGGCCCACTGAAGCGCTGGCGCGACTTATCTCTTCAATGGCGATGGTGTGAGCCAGGTAGCCCATGTCGGCACCGCCCTGATCCTCCGGGACCGTGATGCCATGCAGACCAAGCTCGCCCATTTTCTGCCACAAATCTGCTGGAAACTGGTTTTCTGCATCAATACTTGCGGCCCGCGGAGCAATTTCTTCCTGAGAAAAGCGGTGCACTGTATCCTGCAGGGCATCAATATCTTCACCCAGCGCAAAATTCATGGACAGATTGAACATGGAAAATTCCTGACGCCTGTTATCGATCAAAAATATACGCAGCATCGCTTGCGCTGCGCACACTCTAACGGATCGAGAGAAAAGATCAAGGCAACACGCGTGGTTTATCCGCGCTGATCAACAGCGAACATCAGCTTAACCGCCGTTACCTTGCTTGCTGTGTTGGCGCGCCCCACGTTGTTCCATCACCTGCTCAAAACCAGCTCGTTCAGCCGCTGTGACTTCACCATCCTGATTGACGTCAAGTTGTGTATCCACCCGTAAGCGTCGCGCATCGCGTGACACACGACGCTCCATCCGTGACAACTCGCCATCGCCGTCAGCATCAAATTCAAGAAGCGCCTGATCGTAAGCTGCGTCTTTCATTATGCGACGCTCACTTCGGGATAACTCACCATTGCCGTCCGTGTCATATTGCAGAATACGATCAGCCCGCAATGCATCATGAACCCAGATTATTTCCTCGGCTGAAATAACACCATCACCGTCCACGTCGGTGTACTGAGGTATCTGTTGGGCAAACACGGATGCGCATAGCAGCATCGCAGCGATTGGCGTTGTGTATAAAAGTGAACGGTAGATTAGTGGCGCTTTCATGTCGTATACCTTTTGTGTTGAAAAAGCACCGCGTCAGTCGTACCGCTCTGACTCGGCGTTAACAACAAGTATCAACAGGTATTGTGCAAACAACGCGCGCACAATAACGAAACTTTGTGCAGACTGATGCGGCGATTGTTAAGAGGGAACCCTGTCCACTACCGGTTCAAACTTGTAGCCGATGCCATAGACCGATTGAATACACTCCTGATCAGGGTCGAGTGTTGTGAGCTTCTGTCTAAGCTTCTTGACATGACTATCAATGGTTCGGTCACTGACTATGCGATTATCTGGATAGATTCTGTTCATCAGCTGATTACGATTGAAAATCCTGCCCGGTGAGTCCACCATAGTTTTCAGCAGACCAAGTTCCACGGCTGTCAGCTGACAGAAATTAGCACCGATGCTGACGCTGGCTTTATGCTCATCTATGGCAATGGACCCACACTCCAAAGATGTCTGCATACCGCCAGAGCTCCGCCTGAACACCGCTTTGACACGCGCTACAACTTCTCTGGGACTGTACGGTTTGCAGATGTAATCGTCTGCGCCAATTTCAAGTCCCAACAGACGATCGATTTCTTCCACTCTGGCTGTCAGCATGATGACAGGTACTGTAGAGTGTTGACGCAATTGTCGACAGACACTCATGCCATCGGTACCCGGTAACATCAAGTCAAGCAGAATCATGTGCGGCATCTGTTGTTCAAACGCATGTAATGCTTGCGTGCCGTTCGTGTGGACGTCACACACATAACCTTCTCTTTGCAGATACTCACACAGCACGGCACTCAGTTTAGGCTCATCTTCAACAATGGCGATGTTCATTGAACTGCTATCTCCCTACACGGCATGGGCCAAAGGCAGCCGTATATCTATTTCCAACCCACCCAGTGGACTGTCTTGCGCACAGATAGTGCCGCCATGAGCTTGCACAATACGACTTGCGATACTTAAGCCCAAACCAGCCCCACCGGATGCACGATTGCGTGATTTCTCCACCCTGTACAGTGGATCGAACAGGTTGGGCAGACTCTGTGGAGGCACACCAGGTGCAGAATCGGACCATACGATACGTACTTGCTGTCCTGACAAGCATTCGCATTGAACGCGCACAGTTCCACCGGCGTCGGTGTATCGCACACTGTTCTGGTACAAATTGGAAAACAACTGCAGCAAGCGCTGACTGTCACCCTCAATCAGACCGGCATCACCGCTCAGATCAGTCTGCAAGGTGAGGGATGCGTCTGTAAATCCTGCAGCATTGTTATCCAGAAACTCCTGAATCAAACGCTCCGGGTTGAGCGGCTCACGCTTGTAATCCAGAGCGCCTATATCAGACAAGGCCAGAGTATGCAGATCATCAATCAGACGATTCAGGCTGATCACTTCTACGTGGAGTGATTCAATTGCTGTCGCAGTGATATCTCTGACACCATCCTGCATGGCTTCCAGTTCGCTACGCAATACGGCAACAGGGGTCCTCAACTCATGTGATATCTCTGCAATCCAGCGTTGCCGGGCAGTACGATTGCGTTCAAGCGTTGTTGCCAACTGGTTGATATCGGTGGCCAGCACACCCAGTTCGTCACGTCGTGATGATTTGAGCTTGTGCGTATAGTCGCCTTGCCCAATGTACTCTACCGCGACACCAATGCGCAACAGAGGCTTGAGCAGATAAGACGCCATCGGTATCGCCAGTACAGCAGATAACAGGACCATGGCAAGCGCTGCATACGCAAAGCTGTTCTGTTGCTGTGCTTCAAACGCACGATCAAGTTCAGTATTCAACCGTGCAAGTTGCCGATACCCAAGATAACCCACTACCGAAGCGTCATACTCGATATCGAGCCAGCGAGTTGCAGGATCGACTCTGGAAGAACCGGCAATAATTTGCCTGGATGCATCAGCGAGAACATACTTCGGACGACGCTTGCCAGGTAGCGCTCCCGCAGCGCCACGTTGATCAACGCGAGAGGTCAACCGTCTCCATTCAACAGACGCACCACGCGCCCATTGCCACGATCGCCGCTCGGCATACTCAGACTCAAGTTCGACAAGCAGGGCACGGGCGCGTTGCTCGGCACCCTGATTGACATAAGAGAGTAATCCACGGCTGAAGCTCCAGCTACTAATGACGTACATCAGCAAAATAAGTAGAGCACTGGCCACCAGCATTGCTACGAATAGCTGGTATTTCAGACGCATGATAGTGTTCTATTCCAATTGTATTACTGTAGTGTGACTTTCAAACGCTTTACTAGTAGTCCGTCAACCCGAAATATTAGGATTCAGAGTTCACCAGCCGCCGCC
>CAYGSW010000019.1:0-36418 GCA_964352535.1 uncultured Granulosicoccaceae bacterium
GCGGGGCTGGCCTTCCAGTGAAAGGATTGTGCGTTTCATGAATAGTCCGGGCTAGAGAATCACTCGTGAGAAGATTTTTTGCTTCTACCATAGGCCTTGCCTGACTGTCGTGGTGTATGACATCCAGTATGAGCCGCAATTTTGCGATAGAAAATATCTATCAATATGGTCAAAAACATTCGATTTGACCTTATGAGGTGAGTCTGCGACTCTACGATCCTCAGGGAGCAGATCGTGACAAACGCTTACAACACGCTAAAAGCCAGTGCATTGGACGATTTACGACATGCTATCCGTGCAGGTGCCTACTGCTCGCACACGGCAGGCCTCGGTGAAGGCTTTCTACAGGCAAACCTTGCCATCATGCCCGAAGCCTATGCTCTGGATTTCATGCGTTTCTGCCAACGCAATCCTAAACCGTGTCCGGTCACTGGCGTCTCGGACACAGGCAGCCCGTACATGGCTACTTTGGGTCACGATATTGATATTCGAACTGATGTGCCCGCCTACAATGTCTACATCGAAGGCCAGCTTGAAAATAGCGTCACTAACATTTCCGAACTATGGCGCGATGACTTTGTGGTCTTTGCTTTGGGATGCTCGTTTACGTTTGAGCATGCACTGCAAAATGCTGGCATCACTATGTGGCATATTGATCAGAACAAGACGGTACCTATGTTTCGTTCCAGCATTGATACTGTTCGGGCTGGCCCGTTTGCTGGAAAAATGGCCGTCTCCATGCGTGCCATACCCGAGGCCAGTATCGACACAGTCATTGCAGTATCACGGCAATTTCCGTTGGCGCACGGTGCACCTGTGCATTGGGGAGACCCTGCGGGCATCGGCATAAGTGATATCTCTCAACCCGACTGGGGCGATGCAGCACCTGTTGATGCCGGTTATGTGCCGGTATTCTGGGCATGCGGGGTGACTCCCCAAATCGCTCTTGAAGAGGCGGGCTTGCCGATCTGCATCACACACAAACCCGGACATATGCTGATAACCGACGTCGCCGAGGATGCGGAAAGCCCTATCCTTGTCTCACCAAACCACCCGTACACTACTCAGGAGTCTTAAATTTTGAAAGCATCCATCAGTATTCTTGCTGTTTCAGCAGCACTTGCCTTGCCTGCTGTGGCCGAGGAATTATCAGTTGTGGGCAGTTGGTCCAGTCTGCCTTTGCATAATCAATACGAAGCGCCTTTCTGGAACGAGACCTTGCCAGCGGCGTCCGAAGGAAAGCTCACCGTATCGTTGACAACGCATAACCAGATGAATCTTGGTGTCGGTGATGTGTTCCGGCTATTAGGCGACGGGGTCTACGACGTTGCCATGACCGTTGCTGACTACGCAGTTGCCGATGCACCTGAACTGGAAGGTCTTGATGTGCCGTTACTGGCGCTGAGCGCTGATGATGCACGCACCATGGTGGACGCTGCCCGTCCGATGGTTGCCGACATCTACCGCGATCGTTTCAATAGTCAACTGCTGGCAATTGCACCCTATCCGCCGCAGGTAGTTTTCTGCAATGCCGAGATCAGCAGTCTGGATGATCTTAAAGGGCTCAAGGTGCGCGCATCGGGTCGTATGACGGCAAAATTTCTCGAAGCACTTGGTGCAGAAGGCGTTAACGTCAGTTTTGCTGAAGTCCCGGGGGCGTTGCAAAAAGGTGTCGTGGACTGCGCAGTCACCGGTGCTGGCTCCGGTTACAGTGCTGGCTGGTGGGAAGTGTCCAGCCATTTGCTCCCTATACCGCTAGGCGGCTGGGACAGTGTCGTCACAGCGATGAATCTGGACAAGTGGAACAGTCTAGATGAAGCAACACAGACCTTGATCAGCGAACAGATCGTCAGCGGATTCGAAGAGCCGGCCTGGGCCAGTGCTCAAGATGCTCTGGTTAACGACATTGCCTGTTTAACCGGAAACGGCGACTGCCCTGCGGGTGAGTCTCACTCGATGACACTGGTAGACGTATCAGAAGCGGATTTTGACACCGCGCGTGCAGTGCTGGTTGATCAGGTGTTGCCTGAATGGGCAGAGCGTGCCGGAGCTGAATGGGCAGAGCGCTGGAATACAACGGTGGGCAGTGCCGTGGGTGTGACCATAGCCGCTCAATAAGATCTGACTAACACCTTTGAGTGTACCTTTGTGATGCTAACGACACTCCGACAGCTCAACAGAACGATTGCGCTTATTGTGGGCGTCATGTTGCTGTGCTGCGTGGCAGTGGTAGTCTCCGACATCGTGCTTCGGCAGATGGGGCACTCATTGGGTGGCACTGATGAGATCAGTGGGTACGTCATGGCGATCGCCACCTCATGGGGGATGGGCTACACGCTTCTGGAGTTGGGGCATGTACGCATAGATCTGCTGCGTGGGCGAGTGGCACACAAGGGACGCGTGCTGTTCGATCTGTTTGCCATGTTGTCATTGGCCAGCACTATTACGCTGATAGCGTATTGGTGTTGGCCAGTTTTGTCGCGCTCGCTCGCCAATGGCTCGCGAGCCAACACACCGCTGGAAACTCCTCTGGCACTTGTACAAGTGCCCTGGTTTGCAGGCTGGGTCTATTTCATGTTGGTCGCCTGGCTGACGTGTATCGCCGCCGTGCAGTTATTCATCAGCAAGGACTATAAGGCTGCCGAGTCAGCCATTGGTTTGGTAAATGAGGTTGATGCAAACTCATGATAGGTGCGTTGACTGTCGGCTTGCTGGGTTTGTTGTGCTTGTCTATTCCGGTCGGCATCGTTCTGTTTCTACTGGGCTTGGGTGTTGATGCATTCTTCAGTCCCTTCCCCTTGATCAAGGGACTGGGTAATCTTGTCTGGTCAACTTCCAACAATGCCACACTGATAGCGATACCTTTTTTTGTATTGCTTGGTGAGATTCTGGTCCGTTCCGGTATTGCTGCCCGTACGTACGATGCACTTGACAAGTGGGTGAGTTGGTTGCCAGGAGGGCTGGTGCATGCAAACATCGCCACCGCTGCCATGTTTTCAGCTACGTCGGGTTCGTCGGTTGCCACAGCTGCTACGGTTGCCACTGTCGCGATGCCGCAGGCCGAAAAACTGGGTTATGACCAGCGACTGTTTTCAGGCGCTATTGCTGCGGGCGGTACGCTGGGCATCATGATACCGCCGTCAATAAACCTGATTGTTTATGGTTTTCTGACACAGACATCTATCCCGCGCCTGTTTTTGGCAGGGCTGGTGCCAGGCTTGGCTTTGGCGCTGGGTTTTATGTTGGTGACCCTGTTGTTGTGTGTGATTAAGCCTAGCCTGGGTGGCTCACGCCGTCTATTTCCCTTTTTTGAAAGGTTGCGCGCATTGCTGCAACTGGTGCCTATTCTGCTGCTGTTCACCATGATTATTGGCACAATCTACAAAGGTTGGGCAACGCCCACTGAGGCTGCAGCCGTCGGTGTTGCAGCTGCCATAGCAATAGCGGCGGTATTCGGTGGTGTCAGTATTGCCATGTTTCGTGAGAGTTTGCTTGGCACCATCAAAATCACCTCAATGATTATGCTAGTGATTATCGGTGCATCATTTCTTAACTTCACGTTGGCTTCAGCTGGATTGGGACGTGAGCTTGAAGGCTTTCTTGGTGATATGGGTCTTACACCGTTCATGACCATCATGGTGGTTGTTGGTATCTATATCGTGTTAGGGTTTTTTATTGAAACCCTGTCACTGATGGTCGTTACCATTCCGATTATCGTGCCGTTGGTGGTTGCACAGGGCTATGATCCTGTCTGGTTCGGTATCCTGATGATTGTGTTGGTGGAGATGGCTTTGATTACGCCGCCGGTTGGGCTTAATCTGTATGTGGTTCAGGGTGCTCGCGAAAGCGGAAGCATGAGTGATGTCATGGTGGGTGCCATTCCGTACGTGCTCACGATGCTGCTAATGGTTGCAGCACTCATCGCTTTTCCACAGATAGCTCTGATGCTACCAAATCTGTTGCAGTGACCTCGCTCAGGGCATAGTCCGCGCTGTGCTCACCGTGTGATGGTCCCCCCATCGATAGTTCCCATGTTTTCGATACGCTGGCAGATGTCAATGGCAGCGCTGAGCGAACGTCCTGTGGACATGGCCATTTGAGGCAATATCATCCACTCCAGCATCCAGGCTGAGCCGGAGCGTTCCTGTTCATGAATCATGGCGTGATGCATACCACTGAGCTGCACGGCGTTAAAGCGTGCCAGTGTTACAAGTAATTCAGCCAGTACAGGGTTTTTCTTGTGCTTCATGGCAGATGAGCTGCCGCCACCTCGTATTGATATTTCGTCAATGCCTTGCTGTGACATCAGCAGTATGTCCTGACCCATTTTGCCTATACTGCCAGTGATGAGTGACAGCATTGATGAGTAATCAACGATGCTGCCACGAGTGGCGTGCCACGTCACATCGCTGGGTGCCAATGACAGCGCTTTTGCAACGTGTTCCATGACAGGCACTGCGTATTGTCCAAGCGCTGCGCGATCGCCAGAGGCTCCGCCAACCTGAATGCGCTCAATATCCATGCGCAGTTGCATGAGTCTTGATCGGTGTGCTTCCAGAGGCCGGCGCCAGGTGCTCAAGCGCTGCCCAACCGTGATGCAAGTTGCAGCCTGCATGCGGGTACGTCCCATCAGTGGTCGGTTCGCAAAACGATTTTCCAGGCTGACAAGGTGCTTTGTCAATTGATCAAGCCGTTGTATGATGAGCATGGATGTATTGCGCAGCACAAGCACTAACGCGGTATCGATAACGTCTTGAGAAGTCGCGCCCAGATGAACGGATGATGAATGGGTAGTTGCCTGCAGTTGTGCCACCAGATTGGGCACTGGAACACCGTCCTGGGCAGTGCCGTTGCGCAGCGCAACGATGTCCACGGGTAGCGCAGCGATAGCGCTAGACAATTTCCCGGCGTCACTAATGTCACATAGGCCGCTGGCACTCAATGCCTCTATCCACACGCTCTCAAAGCGTTGCATGTGGGCGAGAGTAGCATCCGGGGACCAGATTGCTGCCATTGCCTCATCACCAAACAGACCTGATAGCCACGGATGATCAAAAGGGCCAGTAGTCATCACAGAGTTTCGGTGGTGGTGGCCGTCAATCGCTCAGGCTGTCGCTGCAATTTGGGTTGAGTATGTAGCGTGCAAGAAGTGCGAGAGCAAAGCCGCGGTCTTCTCGGGTTGTTCAACGCATGGCAGGTGTCCGGCACTTTCTACGATGTGAAAGTCGGCGTTGCAGCCGCTTGCGGTTGCGCGAACATGCTCGGGAGGCGTTGAAACATCATCAGCACCCACGATAGCAAGTACGGGTAGATTCAGGTTTGCATTGCTCTTGGTGAAATCAGCGTCCGCTATGGCCGCACAAGATCCGGTGTATCCGTCGAGTGATGTCCTGATCAGCATGTTTCGCCAAGGGGCGAGTCTGGCTTCCTGCTTGCGGAAACCTTCGCTGAACCATCGTTCCAAAAGCGCTTCAGACATTCCTGAAATGCCTACTTCATTGAGCTGTGCCGCCCGTTCGGCCCAGATTTCGCGACTGCCGATCTTCGCTGCGCTGTCCATGAGCACAAGGCCTCGTAGCAGATCTGGTTCTCGCGCAGCCAGACCCTGGCCAACCAGGCCGCCGATGGAGAGTCCGACGAAAGTAATGTCAGTGAGCCCGAGCGCATCGATGACGATAACCGCATCGTCGATCAAGTGATCGATTGTGTAAGGAGGAGGGGGGCAATCTGACAGTCCATGTCCGCGTGAGTCGTAGCGGACCAGTCGTAAACCTTCTGGCAAATGCGGGATCAAACGGTCCCAGACCCGCAAATCCGTGCCCAGTGAATTGCTGAACATCAGGACTCGGCCGTTTTTGTCGCCCTCGTCGCGAACGTGCAAAGACACGCCATCGTAGGTAATGCAATTCATAAGCTCTCCACCGCTCTTTGTACTACCCGAGAGGATGAAAGTAAATTATATATAATCGAAGTACATATAACCCCGGGGTTAACTTTGATAGATCCAAGGCTACGGCTACGACACATACGTTGTTTTCTGGAAATCGGGCGATTGGGTTCTCTGAGTGCCGCTGCAGAGGCACTGCACGTCAGTCAGCCAGCCGTTTCAAAGACCGTACGGGAGCTGGAAGACATCCTTGGGGTCAGCCTGTTTGACAGATCAGGGCGCCAGTTGGTGTTAACCCGAGCCGGTAGAACCTATCAGCAATATGCAGGTGCTGTCATGGTTGATCTTCGTCGCGCGCATGCGTTAGTGCAGGAGGCTCCCCAGCAGAAAATTCGCCTTAACATCGGTGCACTGCCAACAGCGTCCACAGATTTGATGCCAAATGCAGCGTTGGAATTCATGTCAATCCGTCCTGATTGCCTGATATGCATTACAACGGGCCCGAATGGCATGCTGATGTCACAGCTTCGGGAGGGTGAGCTAGACATGGTTGTGGGTCGTCTTGCTCCGGAACAAGGCATGAGAAGCCTGACGTTTCTGCAATTATATTCAGAGAAAGTCATCCCGGTTGTGCGCGCTGGTCACCCGCTTGCTGGCGATCGCTGGGGTGAAGCAGGCTTAGCAGACACAGCTTTCAATAAATTTCCTTTGATGATGCCGCCTGCCGACGCTGTTATCTATCCGATTGTCCGAGCTTATCTCTACAACTACGGCATCAGTGATCCTGATCCGATGTTCGAGAACGTATCGTTGGCCTTTGGTCGATGTGTGGTGCAGCGTTCGGACACCATCTGGTTCATTTCACAAGGCGTTGTCTTGAATGAACTTGAGGCCGGCACATTAGTGGCTCTACCACTCGAAGATGAACTTCTTGGCGGTCCGGTGGGGGTGTCGCTCAGGGAAAACACCGTGATGTCACCAGAGCTTCAGGATCTAATCAAAGCGCTGACGGGTAGCGTGGGCATTACACCAACCAAAGCGCTGTCAGGTCGCAGCGAAAACTGAATCAATTTGCCTGCTTTTAAGCATGCCGGGGTAGGGGCCACGCTCGGATTTTCACTTGCCTTTGAAATACACCCTTTCGGGTAATTGTTAAATGATGGAGACTCTGTAACATCCTTGACATTACGAGTTCGAAATCTACTACGCAGGTTTCGAGGGAACACAAAAAATGGAAAGTTAGCAGGAGAAGGAGCATTCAGATGCGACCACGAGTAACGTTAGTTGCGTTAGCAGCTTTATTAATTATTCATAGCGGTTTCGCTATCAGTGAATCGAGTGCCGCTACGACAAGCCCCAACCCGTTTGTCGAAAGCGATGTGACTGAGCAGCCAGTCCAGTGTCGTGTCACAGCAAAGCGATTGGCTCAAGCGCGGACAGCGTTCATGAGTGTGTGTGGTGGGCCGCCACGCGATTGCGATCCCTTGAATGGGCAGTGGCAATGTTCCAGTGAGGTGATCGGCGCCAACGCTCCGGTTCAGGCACCCCTGACAGGTGACGAGTCAACTGTCTCGACCCCGGGTAGCTGCACGGTTAGAGGATCAACGCTGGGTGCTGCTCGCAGCGCATATCAGGCGCAATGTACGTTACCTCGGCGCGATTGCGACAAGATAAATGGGCAATGGTTCTGTTCAAGTCAGCAGTTAGGTGCGAACGCGCCTGCAATCAATACGCCTTCGATTCAGCCACCAGAGTTCGACAATACTCGCGACGGGCGCCTGCGCACGCTGATCAGTGCAGCCTCTGGCGGTTTGGGGCTCGCAGCTTTCACCATGCCCGATGAAGGTGATCTGGACGCCATTCCACAGGATCCCAATAACCCTTTGACGCCTGAGAAAGTCGAATTGGGGCGGCTGTTGTTTCATGACACAGCCTTTGCGCTGAACGGCAGACTCGATGAACTGCAATCATGGTCCTGTGCTACCTGTCATCACGCTGCAGCAGGCTTCAAGTCAGGCACAGTACAGGGTATTGGTAATGGTGGTACCGGCTTTGGTCCCAACGGTGCCGATCGATTGCTGGCGGCAGGCTTCGACGGAAGTGCGCTGGCCGATGAAAGTAACAAGCCTGATCTTCAACCTTTCGCATCACCTTCGATACTGCATGTGGCGTGGCAGGATGTGATGTTGTGGAATGGTCAATTTGGTAATAGTGAAAACGGTATTGTAAACGTGGGAATAGATACTGCGAAACTGGCCACGCCAGGAACACCCAAAGCGGTAAACGACTCAGAGCTGTCGGGTGTGGAAGTCCAGGCGATCGCAGGATCGGGAGTTCACCGTCTGAAGTTTGCTGATGACACTCCTTTACAGACTAACGAAACATATCGCGCCCTGTGGCAAGCGGCGTATGGAAATGAGTCCATCACACCACTGGAAGGCGCGGGCAAGGCGATGGCGGCGTTCGAGCGCACGGTAATGGCAAACAGAGCGCCATTCCAGCGTTGGCTGCGCGGCGATAAATCAGCGATGAACGCGTTGCAAAAGCGTGGTGCAAAACTGTTCTTTGGTAAAGCGGGTTGTGTTGATTGCCATCGTGGTCCGGGTTTGGGGTCTGATGTGGGAGCGATGCCAGATCAAATGTTCTTTGCCCTTGGGTTTAATGACATCGATGAAGGTGATGCGGTTGTACACGGCGGTATTGCTGAGAACGATCGACTGGGACGTGGCGGATTCACAAGTGATTCGCAAGACAACTTCAAATTCAAGATTCCGCAGTTGTACAATCTGACCGATGCAAATGTGATGGGACATGGCGGTAGTTTCCGGTCAGTGCGTGATGTCATCGAATACAAAAACCGCGCGATTGTTCAGCATTCTCCGGCACAAAATTTTCTGGACTATCGTTTTCAGCCCTTGGGTCTGCAGCAGGCAGAGATCAATGCGTTAACAGCGTTTGTGGCCGATGCTCTAAACGATCCTGACCTGATGCGTTATCAACCTGCTTCAGTACCCAGTGGCGGCTGTATCATTGTAGATGCGCATGAAGTTGAACCTGACGGGCGCTGTCCATAGTCTGTAAGGCGCGAGCAGGTCTTTTTCACCCGCCTGCAGCGCAGGCTCCTGGACGGACCATTAGCGGTCCCGCTTACCAAAGATGAGATAATGCTCGAGATGATGGACCCAAAGCCTTGTGTACCAGCAGCTGATCGGAACAAGCAGGCAATCCTTGAAGCCTTGCAGCCGCTACTGACATCCAGTGACCGGGTGTTTGAGTTTGGTAGTGGCACAGGCCAGCATGCATGCCATGTCGCCGCTGCCCTGCCAGATATTGTCTGGCAGCCATCGGATCTTGCCGACAAGCTACCCGGTATTCGTCAGTGGGTGGATGAGTCAGGTTGCTCAAATATACTGCCGCCCATTGAACTGGATCTCGCCAGTGCTTGCATACCCGAATTTCGTGCGTCGGTTTGCTATAGCGCTAACACGCTGCACATCGTCAGCTGGACGCTGGTGCAGGAAATGTTCAGATGTTCAGCCTCTTTGCTAGGCGATGATGGACGTCTGTTTAGTTATGGTCCATTCAAATTTGATGGACAACATACCAGCGATGGTAATCAGGCATTTGATCAGCAGTTAAGGGCCTCGGATCCACTCAGTGGAATCCGTGATGTTGTTGAGCTTGACGAGCTTGCCAGTGACCATGGTTTCTCGTCAGCAACTGTTATGGCAATGCCCGCAAACAACCAGCTACTTTGCTGGACCAGGGTGTGCGCTAAGTAGACAGCTTTCAACGCATCATTTATAGCTCGATGTCCAGTTGTGAGAATGGTTGTCTCATCAACAATAGCCTTCGACGCGCAATGTGCGCGCTGGTTGTATAGGCATATTGGGTTATCTTTGCATCTCTTGAATTTGTTGTGACGATATACACTGAGATGAGCGCCAGGCTAAACGCAATGCAATCGTTTGTAGAAAACGTGTCACCTAGCAGCCAATAACCCTGCAACATGGTCACTGGTGGTACAAGGTAGGTGAGTGATGAAACCCTTATAGCGGAAAGATGTCGTAACAAAATCAGTAGCAGAGCATATGAGCCCAGGGATACTACCAGTGCCAGCCAGAGGATAGCGCCCCATTCGTCTGATGAAAACTGAAACTGTATCTCCCCTCGCACCGCGCTCAGAGGCAGCAAGACAGTTAGAGCGCCGATTGAATGTATCAGCATGATCAACGCAATGGGTAGAGGTCGGCGATTCGAGTTTTGTCTGATGAGTTCCTGTCGCCGGTTAAGTACAGTGCCTGCGGTAATTGCAACCATCGCTATAAACGGCAGTGTCAGTGCCAGGGCTGCGACACCTGCACCATAGCTTTCAGAGACGATGAACACTGTAGACAACACACCCAGAAAGACGCCTTTATAATGTCTTGCCTGAATACACTCGCCGGTTATGGATCCAGCAAGCAAGGCTGTGACCAAAGGCTGCAGTGAGCTGATGAAAGCGACAGCTGCAGCGGATACACCCATTTCAAATGCGCTGACACTACCCAGTAGATAGATTGCGTGACAGAGTGCACCGATAACCAGGTGACTGATAACATCTGAAAAGTGTACGCGGCGCCACTGACGCATTATGGTAACGATGACCAGTAGTGCCGCCAACATCACAAGGTATCTGATGGTCAATATACTGAGCGTACTGGAAGTTGTTACAGCGTAGTAGGAGGCGATCCATCCTGAGCTCCATAGCATGACAAAAAGTATGCTCAATGCTATCAACCCAATTCTCTGCATGTGTAACTTGTCCTTCAGTCTTCATTACGCAGACGCCTTGGTCCGCCACGTCAAGAAGGCTAGTGAATTGCGCATCAACGTGCTACACCCGTTTGGGTACTTCGGGGCTAAGTTATACCAAGGGATAGTGCGGCAAGGTAATTTCCTGTAGCGTGCGATACCTCAAAAACTGATCTATCGCACAAACATGATGCATAGGCTCGTGCTCATCACATCTGGTGATGCATGAGTAAGTGTGCATTGGTAAGTGGTAGAGTTAACGCCGCCTACTCTGGAGTTTTTGCAATCTCGGCACTACCCGCCACTCTTCAAGCCTTGCCTGTACTCGCGCTATCGGACGATATCGCGCAGGCCTTGATTGAAGGCAACGTGCTGCTTCGCGCTGAACCGGGTGCCGGCAAGAGCACCGCCTTGCCTCTGGCCTTGCTGCTGGAAGGTAATCTTGCTGGCAAAATCATATTGCTTGAACCGCGCAGGATCGCAGCGCGTTCAGTAGCTGCCAGGCTGGCGTTTCATTTGCATGAGGAGGTTGGCCAGCGTGTGGGGTTACGCATGCGTGCAGACACTCGCGTATCCCATGATACGCAATTGGAGGTGGTCACCGAGGGTGTGTTGACCCGCCTTTTGCAGGATGATCCGACGCTCGAGGGCGTTGCCCTGATCATCTTTGATGAGTTTCATGAGCGCAGCCTGCATGCGGACATCGGTTTGGCGCTGTGTCTGGAGGTACAGCAAGCGCTGCGCGACGATCTGAGATTGCTGTTGATGTCGGCGACGATAGATGCTCAGCAGCTGGTGGCAAGTCTGCCTGATATCAGGCAGTTTCACTGTGCAGTACGACAACACGACGTCAAGACTTTCTTTCTGGGTGAGAGTCGCGATCGCATAGAGCAGCGTGTGCTGCATGCTGTTGTCAAAGCGCTTGAAGAACATGCTGGTGATATTCTTGTTTTTTTGCCTGGTGTTGCTGAAATAAACCGTTGTGCACGCGTGCTCGCACCGCATGCAGAGGGTACATCCGTCATTATTCACACCTTGCACAGCGGTATCGAAAAAGCGGCAGTGCTACGTGCTACAGCAGCGGCAACCGAGGGCTGTCGTCGCATCATTCTATCCACCAGTCTGGCTGAAACATCCATCACCATTGACGGTGTGTGTGTTGTCATAGATTCAGGGTTGGAACGGCGTGCGCGGGTCGACCGTGCGACAGGCGCGCAATTGCTTGAAACCACAGTGGCTAGTCAGGCCAGCGCCACTCAGCGCGCTGGTCGAGCTGGAAGAACAGCCCCTGGTGTCTGTTATCGCCTGTGGGGTAAGGAAGGGCACCCGAGGAGGCCGTTGCATTGGCAGCCAGAAATTCTTCGAGCTGACCTTGCGCCTTTGTTGTTGCAACTTGGAATCTGGGGCGCAGCGGATATTCATGCTCTTCCCTGGTTAGACCAACCGCCTCAACCCAGCGTCATGCGCGCGCAGCAGCTGCTGGCTCGGCTGGGTTTATGGGCTGACGGACGAATAACAAAGCATGGGCGCGAGGTGGCACAGGTGCCGGTGCATCCGCGTTTGGGTCATATGATGATCTGGGCCGCGGCAAGAGGTGTGGGCGAGCAGGCGTGCGAGCTTGCCGCCTGTCTGGAGGGTAATCAGCATGGCAATTCAATGACGGATATTGAGTTGATACTCAGACAACGAAAACCGTCTCACGTTGTTCGATTCGTCAGTCAATTATCTGCGATGATCAAATCTCACTTGCCAACTGGAGCACTCACCAACGCCTCCCCACCCTTATCAGTGCTACTGGCCCAGGCGTATCCGGACTGGATTGCTAAACGCCGCGCGGGTGAGCCCGGACGATTTCAACTGGCTTGCGGTGCTGGTGCCGTTATCGATGAGGACGATCCGCTGGCACACCATGAATGGCTAGTCGTTGCACAACTTGGCGGTGCCGGATCGCAAGCGCGGATTTTCAAGGCCATCGCGTTAGACATTAATGAATTAGAGCAACACGCCGCTGCGCATGTTGATCATGTTGATTTTCTGGATTGGGATGATGACAGGCAACGAGTACTTGCTGAAAAGCGCCGTATGGTGGGAAGCCTGCTCGTGTGTTCGCAATCGGTGACAACGGTTAGCGATTCGGACAAGGCGATTGCGCTGTTGTCAGCCATTCGAAGACAAGGCGTAGGGTGTTTGCCCTGGACGCCGAGGTGTCAGCAGTGGCAAGCGCGTGTACTCAAAATGCGCGATTTGCTGCCTTCTTCTGAACTGCAAGGCTGGCCTCGGGTCGACGATGAGGCGTTAGATGCAAGCCTGGAGTCCTGGTTGTTGCCCTTCTTGCAGGGTGTTAGCTCAATGAAGGCGGTGCAGCAAGTGGACATGACGAAAGCGTTGCACAGTTTACTCAACTACCAGCAACAGAGGCTGCTGGACGAATGGCTTCCGCCTCGCTATACCGTGCCCAGTGGCTCAAAAATCTGTTTAAGCTACACGCAACCCGGAAACCCCCGGCTGAGTGTTCGGTTGCAGGAGATGCTTGGCTGTACAACTAACCCGGCCGTTGCAAAGGGCAGATTGCTACTCACTGTCGAACTTCTTTCGCCTGCAGGAAGACCTGTGCAGGTAACACAGGATCTTGCCAGTTTCTGGACGACAAGTTACCCGGCTGTGAAGAAAGAGATGGCCGGGCGTTACCCTAAACATGTATGGCCTGATGATCCGCTGGCAGCCTTGCCAACCACGCGGGCCAAGCCAAGAAAGCATTCCCGGTAGTCAGGCCCGCTGCGCTTTGCTGATGTGACCAACAGGCTCGGTAGGCGTAAATCCACAAGCATGGTACTTTTTGCCCATTATTTGTAAGGTTGCTCCGCTCGGCTCTCCCAAGTGAAATCCTGATAAGTGATCGAAGGCGATCACCCTTACCTGACTTAATGAGCACCCGTGAAAACGCGGAGCCGTTTACAATAGAGAGCTAACGAGCTGGCTTTGTTGTTGCAACCCTTGCGGCGCTCAGCGCTCATTTTCCAATGTACGTGATCGAGGACCTTTACCCTATGCCAGATAAACAGCAGAAAATTATCTACACTCACACTGATGAGGCGCCTGCTCTGGCTACGGCATCTCTTTTGCCGATTGTCCGGACCTTCGCATCCGCTGCCGGAATCGAAGTAGGACTCAGTGACATCTCTGTGGCAGCTCGAGTGCTGGCAGAATTTCCTGATTATCTCAAGGACGATCAAAAGGTGCCTGACAATCTGGCAGAGCTTGGGCGACTTACCCAGGACCCCAATGTCAACATCATCAAGCTGCCCAACATCAGTGCGTCAGTGCAGCAGCTCAAGGCTTGTATCGTCGAGCTGCAGGACAAGGGCTATGCTATTCCTGATTTTCCAGATGACCCGCAAACTGACGATGAGATAGAACTGCGTCGCCGATACGGGCGAATTCTGGGTAGTGCCGTTAATCCGGTGCTGCGTGAAGGCAACTCGGATCGCCGTGCGCCAAAGGCTGTCAAGAATTACGCCAAAAAGCATCCACACTCCATGGGCGAGTGGAAACAGTGGTCTCGCACTCATGTCTCTCACATGCACAAGGGCGATTTTTATCACGGTGAGCAGTCAATTACGCTGGACAAAGCGTGCAAAGTGAAAATGGAGCTGGTGGGTGAGGACGGTACACCGGTTGTCCTGAAGCCTGAGATAGCCTTGCAGGAGCGAGAGATCATCGATTTGATGTTCATGAGTAAAGAGGCCCTGTGCGAATTCTATGAGCAGGAGATGGAAGACTGCCGTGAAGCAGGCATTCTTTTTTCTTTGCATGTTAAAGCCACAATGATGAAAGTTTCGCACCCCATTGTCTTTGGTCATGCTGTAAAGATCTATTACAAGGATGCGTTTGATAAGCACGGTGCCTACTTTGACGAGCTGGGTATCAACGTCAACAATGGCATGGCCACGTTGTATGAAAAGATCGCTGAACTTCCTGCCTCCAAGCGTGAAGAAATCGAACGTGATCTGCACGCTTGTCAGATTCACCGGCCGCGTCTTGCCATGGTTGATTCTTCACGCGGCATAACCAACTTTCATTCACCCAGTGATGTCATCGTTGATGCCTCGATGCCTGCCATGATCCGATCCGGTGGTCAGATGTGGGGTGGTGACGGCAAGCTCTATGACTGCAAGGCGGTTATGCCAGAGTCAACGTTTGCGCGCATTTATCAAGAGATGATCAATTTTTGCAAATGGCACGGTAATTTCGATCCCAGAACGATGGGAACCGTACCCAATGTGGGTCTGATGGCGCAGAAAGCTGAAGAATATGGTTCGCACGACAAGACCTTTGAAGCTGCCAATGCCGGTATTGCACGGATCACGAATGTCGACACCGGAGAAGTCTTGCTGGAGCAACGCGTTGAGGAAGGTGATATCTGGCGAATGTGTCAGACCAAGGATGCACCTATACGTGATTGGGTCAAGCTTGCAGTACGTCGGGCGCGTGAATCAGATACTCCCGTGGTGTTCTGGTTGGATCCCTACCGCCCTCATGAAAACGAATTGATTGAAAAGGTGCAGACGTATCTTGAAGATCATGACACCACAGGTTTGAATATTCAGATCATGTCGCAAGTACGTGCCATGCGTTACACTCTCGAGCGCGTAGCTCGTGGTCTGGATACTATTTCTGCAACGGGTAATATTCTTCGCGATTATCTGACCGATCTGTTTCCGATACTGGAGTTGGGTACCAGCGCCAAGATGTTGTCTGTTGTGCCTTTGATGGCAGGTGGTGGGTTGTTTGAAACAGGTGCTGGCGGTTCAGCCCCCAAGCACGTTCAGCAGTTGCTGGAGGAGAACCACCTGCGCTGGGATTCACTGGGCGAGTTTCTGGCACTGGCCGTGTCCATCGAAGAGTGTGGGATCAAGCACGGAAACGACAAGGCAAAGATTCTGGCCACTACACTGGATTCAGCGACGGGGCGATTACTTGACAACGACAAATCACCTTCGCGCAAAGTAGGGCAGCTTGATAACCGCGGTAGTCATTTCTACCTGTGTCTGTTCTGGGCTGAAGAACTTGCTAATCAAACTGATGATGCTGAGCTGGCGGCACACTTCAGGCCGCTGTTTGAACAATTGACTGAGCATGAGATGACCATTGTGGAAGAGCTGAATTCTGTGCAGGGCAAACCGGTAGATATTGGTGGGTACTATGCCGCTGATCCGGAACTGTGCGAAAAGGTCATGCGTCCTAGTAAGACATTCAACAGTCTGTTGAAATCAGCTGTGTAGGGAGTCGCCATCACGTTTGGGCGTTCAGGATAAAGACCCTCGGCACTGCCGAGGGTTGGATAGCATCTCTGGTAACGTTGAGTCAGACCTCAGATTGACAGCTCGCCGATGAAGTGGGCCTCCTGAGATTGGGCCAGTTGCTCAAACCGGAGTGTCCAGAATTGATCAAGATCTGTCATTGCAGCCATGCTGCGACTTGATCACACTGGGCTTATGAAAATTGCAATCATGCTCTTTGAGCACGCGGACCTACTCGACTTTGGCGGGCCATACGAAGTCTTTCTCACAGCGTCGCGACTGGCGCTTCGTGACGGTAATCCTGAGCCGTTCAAGGTCACAACGGTTTCGATGGATGGTCAACCAATATCAGCTTACGGTGGGATGCAAATCTCGCCTGAAAGTACGCTCGAACAAGCGATGCCGTGCGATCTTCTTATTGTTCCAGGGGGTATTGATATTGCTCGTTTTCTTGCCGACAAGCCTCTGTTGAGCGGTATTGCAGCTGTAGCTGAGCACGGTGAAACTGTTATCGCGAGTGTATGTACTGGTGCTTTCATTCTCGCTGAGGCGGGACTACTTGCTGATCATCGGTGGACGACACATTGGGAGGACATTGATGAGTTGGCGTCGATTCTGGGTCCACAAGGGGCTCGCCGCGATGTTCAGTGGGTGGACAATGGCAAGACTGTGACTGGTGCTGGTTTGTCATCGGGAATAGCTATGGCATTGCACCTGGTGGCACGATTCGACAGTGTTGAACTTGCTGAACGGACGGCAGTACAGATTGGATACCCGTGGTCACCAACGGGAAAGCTTTAGATAGCTACGTTTTATTTAAGTGAGAGCGCAAGTGTAGTGGTTGAGCGCACCTTGCTGTAGCCGTTAAGAGTGTTTCAGCCTGTCTTTGTTGCACCAACGTCGCGATTGTGAACCAAATGGGGTGGCGTGAATAGATTGCGAGTGGTTTCAGTCATGTTGGTCAGGTTTGTGTGAATAATTGGCTGATGGGTTGCTGTATCTTTGCAAGTGTGTAAGGTACTGGTATCAGTAGTCACTAGACTCAACCTTAATCCGAAACCATTGTGTGTTTTCCCGCTACGGATTGGCGCGGAAGGCTGCAGGGCGATATGTTCGAATTATCAGGTTTTGGCCGCTAATCCACACTCATTTGTTACCCACTATGTCTAAGTCACTTGCGTTTGGTAGAACACACATGGCCATACCTGGCCCATCGGTCATGCCAGACAGAGTGTTGCGGGCGATGCATCGTGCAGCTCCCAATATCTATGAAGGAAACCTGATCGAGCATTCCGACACCATTTTCCGCGACTTGAATGTTGTTGCACGAAACAGTGGTGATGTTGTTATCTACATTGGCAATGGGCATGCTGCCTGGGAGGCCAGTCTGGTCAACATTCTGAGCCGCGGTGATAAGGTATTGGCTTTGGTCACTGGACGCTTTGGACGTGGTTGGGTGTCCATAGCCGAGGGGCTGGGTATTGATGTTGAGGTGCTGGATTTCGGCGCAGAGCAATCGGCCGACCCGGCACAGGTCGAAGCGGCCCTGAAAGCTGATACCCAACTGAAAATCAAGGCAGTCATTACCGTTCAGACGGATACCGCAACATCAGTAACCAATGATATCCCCGCTATTCGACGTATGATGACAGCAACGGACCATCCGGCTTTATTGATGGTCGACTGCATTGCCTCATTCGCGTGTGAGCCATTTGACATGGACGGCTGGGGTGTTGATGTGATGATCACTGCAAGCCAGAAAGGACTGATGACGCCGCCCGGACTTGCCATGGTGTTCATTCAGCCCACTGTTTGGGCGTCGCATATGGCGGCAGGCCTCAAAACACCCTATTGGGATTGGGAGCCGCGTGTCTATCCCGCTTATTTTGCTGCACGGTTTTGTGGAACACCACCTACACATCATTTGTATGGTTTGCGAGAAGCGCTGGATATGTTGCTCGAAGAAGGCATGGAGAACGTATGGCACCGCCATCAAGTACAAGCGGCTGCTGTGTGGGCCGCTGTGGATGCCTGGAGTGAGACTGGTTCGCTCTGGTTCAATGTGCCGCTTGTCTCGAATCGTTCATTAGCGGTTACAACTGTAAAAACGCGTGAAGGTCTTGCTT
This sequence comes from uncultured Granulosicoccaceae bacterium, assembly GCA_964352535.1. GTDB lineage: Bacteria > Pseudomonadota > Gammaproteobacteria > Granulosicoccales > Granulosicoccaceae > Granulosicoccus. The sequence goes on from CAYGSW010000019.1 coordinate 18,108, forward strand.
CACTCTTGCGCGCATGGTGTGAAAAAGAGGCTGGCTTAACGCTGGGAGTCGGGCTTAGTCTTTTGCCTAATGGCGAGCCAACCAACAGCGTTTTTCGCATCGGACACATGGGGCATCTCAATCCGCACTCACTGCTTGGGACATTGGGATGTATCGAAATGGGTTTGAAAGCGCTCGGTGTTGTTGTCAAAGCAAGCGGTGTCTCAGCAGCCATGAAGGTTATTGAAGATAAGGGCGCAACGGTATAACGAGCAATCGATACCGTGATAAATTTAAAGTCGGACACCACAAGGATTTATGTCTGCTCAATTAATGTCTGCCCTTCGTAAACGTCTGACAATTTGCTTGTCGGCGCTGGTGTCAATCGCCATCGCTGCTTATCACCTGGAAGATGCACGTAATGGCATCACCACCAGCACACTGGCCATTGGTGATACACCAGCAACACACTATCAGCTGGAGGATAGTAATAACCCGATGGTGATCATTGCGCATGGGTTTGCAGGTTCTCGTCAACTGATGCAGGCTTACTCGCTGACGTTGGCCAGAGCTGGCTATGACGTGTTGGCATTTGATTTTGAAGGGCATGGGCGCAACCCCGTTCCGATGTCAGGGGACGTCACTGCCATTGATGGAACAACACGGCTTTTGGTGGAAGAGACGCGCCGTGTTATCGCTGCAGCAAGAGAGCTCAAGGGTGCGGATGCTGATCTTGCCTTGTTAGGCCACTCGATGGCCACTGATGTGCTGTTGCGTGCAGCTATCGCAGAAGCTGATGCTGGTCGTCCGCTGGCAACACTGGTTGGCATATCCATGTTCTCAGAAGTCATCACGGATCAGGTTCCGTCCAGTCTGCTGATCATCAACGGCGAGTGGGAAGGTCGCTTGCGAGCACCCGCTCTGGCACAGTTGCAGCTTATCGATCCGCAGGCAAACGAGGGTGACACCGTATCCAGCGGTGACGTCGTGCGGCGAGTAGTGGTAGCACCTTACGTTGAGCATGTCAGCGTTTTATACAGCTCGGTTGCGCTCAACGAAACACTTGCGTGGATGGACATGACGTTCAAACGTCAGAGTGATGTACGGGCGGTGCGAATTGGCGGCTGGATTCTTCTTCTATTGTTGGGAATTGTACTGCTCTTCAAGCCATTGGCGCAATGTCTTCCTGTATCAGACCATTCTCGACAAGAGGTGCCGTTACGTCTGTTTCTGTTAGCCGTAGTGCTTCCCGCTGCGTGTGTACCTGTACTGGCACTGTTGCCTGCTGTCGAATTCCTGCCTGTGCTTGTGGCTGACTATCTGATGCTGCATCTTTTGTTATACGGCGTCTTGCAGCTGATGATTCTGCGTCCTGGATTGCAGGTGAGGTTGAAAGTCGCTTTGTTGGGTGCTGCGGCTTTGACGGTATGGGGAATTGCCGTGTTTGGCGTTGCGCTTGATCGCTATGCGGCCAGTTTCTTGCCCACCTCAGGACGTATTGCCATCATCACGGTTCTATCGCTGGGAACAGTAATATTCATGGTGGCAGATAGCGTGGTCACTGATGCAGGGCGTGGTCGTGCATGGCGCCGTGTAGTAGCACGAATTGCGTTGATGTGTTCTCTGGGTATTGCTGCTGCAATCGATCCAGAGCGCTTGGTGTTTCTACTTTTAATTCTGCCGGTACTTATCCTGTTCTATCTGGTGCACGGCTTAATGGGGCGCTGGGTAGCGCAGAGGTGTGGGCCGCTGGCTGCAGGCATTGCGCTGGGTTTATCGTTAGCCTGGGCGATCGGGGTGAGTTTTCCTCTGTTTGATGCATTCTTGCCATAATCCGCCTTCCAGTTCTATTAACCACAAACCTGGGATTATCAAGCGGTGGGTTCACGCTGTCGGTGAGCTCTCGTTGTTTGATTTTCAGACAATTGCTGCCTGTCGTACACAGGCAGAACACCGTGGTGATTCGGCAAGCCATAAATTCAATGCGGCGGGATTGCTGGTTACATAGAGATTTTCAAGCCGTCGTAGCCTGGTTCCACGCCGGCTGGAAGCACCGCCTTGACACTTTGATAGTCAAGATCACTATGCATATTGGTAAGAATGGCTCTGGCAGGTCTTACGGTCTCGATAAAAGCCAGGCACTCGTCAAGATTCATGTGTGAAGGATGTAGCGTGTAGCGCAGTGCGTCCACAATTAAAACGTCGACATCGGCAAGCAGCTCCAACGATCTGGGGTTGGTGATACGTTTCATGTCCGGTAAGTACACCGCGTTGCCGATACGTACGCCTAACGCGTTAATGTCTCCGTGCTCTGCGACAAGTGTGTTGATAACCACTTCTCCACCAGGCCCCTGTATCGTAAATGGCTGGTGTGGGGTGAGTGATTTTTCGGTACAAAAGCTTGGGTAGCTTGAGCCTTGTGCCTGATGAAAGCAGTATCCGAATGCTGCCATCACCTGAGTGCGAGTGGCTTCGTCCAGCCAGACGTCGATGGGTCTTCGAAGGTTGATGGCCATCTGCCGCAAATCATCCAGACCAAAGATATGATCTGCATGCGAATGCGTGAGCACCACTCCTTCAATGGATCGTACATTTGCTGTGAGTAGCTGCTCGCGTAGATCAGCACCCGTATCAACAACAACCGTGGTTACCATGGGCTCCGTACCAGTCGGAGCCGTCCGTTGTTCAATGAGTAGTGAGCACCGACGTCGCCGATTACGTGGCTCACTCGGATCGCAGTTGCCCCAGACGCGTCCAACACGAGGTACGCCGCCTGATGAGCCGGTGCCCATCAATGTAAGTGTCAGTGAATCCTGCATGGTTTTCAGATGTTGTTTAAACGAAGCGTTGGTGCTGTGTCACGACGGGTGAGGAGCGTTCTTTTATCGCCAAGGTGGCTTCCAGTCACCTACCTGATCAATGGCCGAATCACCATTTCCATCACCCCCCGGTAGCCATGATTGGCCTGTTCGGTACTTGCTGCAGACGAAGTATACCTGTGTCAGCCCTGTGACTTATCGTCTGGCCTCTGCCTGTACCGACAGGAAAACAAATCTGGACGTGAGGATACTGGTAACACCGTGCGTCAGCTCGGTATCAATACTCAAGCTATCACCCTCTTCAAGAAGTAGTTTCTGTTTGCCGTAATGGTAGTGAGCTGAACCTTCAAGCACATGGATCAGTAGCACCCCGTGTCCGACGTAACGTGGTGGTTCGGCATCCTGTGGTGTTACGGTGACCAGATGGGCCTCGAAGTTGAGGTCGCGCCGTCGATGTGCGGCCAGATTAATGTAGTGATGCATGTGATCACCCATCAACCGGGTCGACACAATGCCAGCGCCCTTCTTGACGTGAGTGAAATCAGTCCGTTCAGACACGATATCCCGAAACAGGCTGGTAAGGGGTACGTCCAGCGCATCACTCAGAGCGCTCATGGTGGAAATGGAGGGTGATACCTGGCCACTCTCTATGCGGCTGATCATCGCGGCAGAAATTCCTGAGACGTCAGATAGCTCGCGCGCCGAAATGGATCGTGTTTCACGCAGATCGCGCAAAGCATTCCCTATGGTGTGATCGTTGTCGGACTCTGCCGGATTATTCGTGTTCACGATAGGCTCTATGCGGGTTGTGTCATGCTATACGGGTTACTGGTCAGTTGAGTATCTTACTGGTCAGTTCTGTATCTTATTTGCGGATGTCATTGCCAAGAGTTGTATGCCGCGTTGGCCTGTAATGAATGTAGTTGCAGTATATGCATGTTATTAACTGTCGTTCAATGGCCTGGACAATACAGCCTGTTTGCCAGCTCGAGAATGTGGCAGGTATTGCATAGACTCTGGTAGGCAGTGTACTCGCTCCGTTTTGACGCCATTCATGAACTCAGTTGTCATGGTATGGTTATCAGATATGAATGACGATGCGCCGATCATCCAGGCCTCTGGATTAAACAAATTCTATGGACGTTTTCAAGCACTCAAAAATATTAATCTGAGCGTCAGGCAAGGGGAGAGAGTCGTCGTTTGTGGCCCATCCGGATCGGGCAAATCAACGCTCATTCGTTGTTTCAATGCGTTGGAAAATCACGATGGTGGACGTCTTGTCGTAGACGGTATCGAGGTCTTCGAGGGCTCAAAGCAAATTCGAAATCTCCGGCAGGAGGTGGGTATGGTATTCCAGCAGTTTAATCTGTTTCCGCATCTCACTGTGTTGGAGAATCTGACCATCGGACCTGTCAGGGTGCGTAAAATCAGTAAGCAGGACGCCGAGAACAACGCACGCAAGTATCTGGAACGCGTACATATCCCCGAGCAGGCTGACAAATACCCGAGCCAGCTTTCTGGTGGCCAGCAACAACGTGTTGCTATCGCAAGATCACTGTGCATGGAAACCAGAATCATGTTGTTTGATGAGCCCACCTCAGCGCTCGACCCGGAGATGATTAACGAGGTGCTTGATGTCATGGTTAATCTGGCAGACACGGGTATGACGATGGTGTGCGTGACTCACGAGATGGGATTTGCACGCAAAGTAGCTGACACCATGGTGTTCATGGATCAGGGAGAAATCGTTGAATCTTCGCCGCCGGAAAAATTCTTTACGGAACCTGAAACGGAGCGCTGCGAGGCGTTCCTGCAACAGATTCTGGTTCACTGACAATGCCTGTGTCCATGTCAGAGGGCTATGTACGCCCTAACCAGTCTTTGGTACCCCGATTTTTTCAAACGCCCGCTGTCTCAGTGTGTATTTATCTGGCAGTGGTGGGCTTGATCGGATACTCAGCCTTCAGTGGTGCTCAGGCAATGGGTTACAACTGGCAGTGGTACAGAGTTCCACAGTATTTCTACACCCTGACCGATGATGGATTTGAGTGGGGCGAAATCAGCATCGGTCTGGTCAAGACGATTGAGCTTTCTTTGACTGCCTTTTTGTTGGCTGTTCTGCTTGGATTGTGTGTTGCGATGCTACGGCTGTCGGAGCTTGTAATAGGCAAAGCCATGGCGGTGGTCTTTCTTGAGATTGTCCGCAACATGCCACTGTTGGTACTGCTATACCTGTTCTACTATGTGCTGGGTCCGATATTCGAACTCGATCGTTATTGGGCCAGTATTTTGTGCCTTGGGGTTTATCACGGTGCAATGGTGTCGGAAATATTTCGGGCAGGTATTAATGCTGTACCTCAGGGGCAATGGGAAGGCGCACGCTCGATAGGGATGTCCAAGCCACAAATCTATCGTTTTATTGTGCTGCCGCAAACCGTGCGTTTCATGCTTCCTCCACTAACCGGCGAAGCGGTGAACATGATCAAAAGCTCTGCTATTGTCAGCGTCATTGCGGTCGCCGAACTCACAACGATTGGACGCAATATTATCTCTGATACGTATATGAGTTTTGAGATCTGGTTTACCATCGCAGCGGTATATTTGGTTGTCACCCTTGTCTTGTCTGTTGTTGTTTCGCTTGTGGAAAGACGCTATTCGGCGGGGGGCTGATGCTAATTACGAGTGTTTGCCAGTTATTTTTGAAGGCTCCGGTTTTCTTCGGTAAATAGTTCTGACCAGCCATCAGCTTTCGCTGATCTTTTTCATGTTCGACAATTGTCATCAAATACTCACCTAAAGGAAAGTTGATATGAATATCGTACGGCACATAAGTAGTGCAGCCTTATTGTTAAGTCTTTCAGTGCTGGGAGCTTCGTCAGCATGGGCGCAGCAGGCTAGTCAGGAGCTGTCATCAGACAGCGTAATCGAGACCATTAAAAAGCGTGGCGCCATCAAGATCGGATTGTCCATATTCAAACCCTGGTCCATGCGTGACAAGAACGGCGAGCTCATCGGTTTCGAGCTGGACGTCGGTAACAAGCTGGCTGAGGACATGGGGGTGGAAGCAGAGTTCATTCCCACAGCATGGGACGGAATTATTCCGGCACTGGTGGCGGGTAAGTTTGATGTCATCATCAGTGGTATGACGACTACACCGCAACGTAATCTGACTATCAACTTCACTGATCCCTATGCCTATTCAGGGTTAACGATTCTTGCAAACACCGAAATGACAGAAGGGATGGCCATCGAAGATTACAACAGCCCTGATGTAACATTCGCCGCTCGTCGTGGTGCAACACCTGCAACATTGATTGCTGAGATGTTCCCGCAAGCCGAGCTGCTTCTGTTCGACGAAGATGGTGCATCAACCCAGGAAGTGCTTAACGGCAAGGCACACGCCACGATGGCATCGGAGCCAACGCCCTCATCCGAAGCGCGACGCTATCCTGATGTATTGAACGTGCCATTCGATACCGCATTCTCTGCCACAGGTGAGTCTTTCGGTCTGAGAAAAGGTGATCCAGACGCGATGAACTTTTTCAATAACTGGATAAACATCAACACGCGAAATGGTTGGTTGAAAGCACGTAACGATTACTGGTTCCGTGGTGATGAATGGGCGTCCGAGGTGCCTGAATAAGGATCGCCTGCTGTCATATAGAGCTACCAGGAATTGTGACTTCGGGCAGACTTAAGCCCTCCGCAGTGACAAGAGCCTGTGTGATGGTTTTGATGATCCATTGCACAGTTGTGCGCTTTGTTTCTGTGTTTTACAGCCTGGCGTCGATACACTCCATGTCGGATACATCGTTCACAGGTGCATCGTGAAACCTGCCTTTAACGCAAAAGGCTTGGTTGAATGCCTCGATGAGGGTAGCTGAAGTGGTGGGCAAGTTAAAACGGCTGCACTGGTTTGACTACGTGTTACTGGCGGGGCTTATCGCGTTTGCATTCATCATCTGGTACCGCATTGAAGGAACCCTGAATTACACATGGCGTTGGCACATTATTCCCAACTACATCCTCAGGTTTGATGAGGAAGACGGGCGTTGGGTTGCCAATCTGTTGCTTCAGGGTGTTATTACAACGATACGCATCAGCATCTACGCCAGTGTTATCGCACTGGTGCTTGGAGTCATACTGGGTATTGCCAGATGCTCAAAAAATCTCACTGTGCGCATGTTGGCCAGAACTTATCTGGAAGTGCTGCGGAATGTTCCACCAGTTGTGGTTATCTTCATTTTCTTCTTCTTTCTGTCAGAACAACTGGTCACAGCGTTCGGCATAGAAGACTGGGCCCGTGCAATAGCTCGCCAGGAAGATAAAGAGGTCTGGGAGTTTTTCTTTGGCGACATGCGACGGTTTCCATCTTTGGTGTCAGGTGTGATTGTGCTCGCGTTGTTCGAGAGTGCGTTTGTCGGTGAGATTGTCAGGGCGGGTATACAGTCAATTCACAAGGGGCAGCATGAAGCAGCTCAGTCTATCGGCATGAGCAAGACGGACCAGCTTCGATTTATCGTGTTGCCTCAGGCCTTGAGGAAAGTCATCCCACCGATGGCCAACCAGTTCATTTCACTGATCAAGGACAGTTCAATTATTTCATTGATATCAGTTCAGGAGCTGACCTTCAAGACAGTGGAACTTGTGGCCTCGACACGAGCAATATTTGAAGCCTGGATTATCACGGCTGCGTTCTACTTTATTATCTGCTTTGGCCTGTCCTTGCTGTTCCGGCGGCTGGAGAGACCGAATTCAACCAAGGGCTGAGTCTTGAACAGACTCGAGGCCTGACCAGAGAACTCACTAACGTTGGCTGACTCTAACTCCACCCGTGTGCTCACTCCCGTGACGCAGGCCTTGCAAGAGGGTGCGCTCACTCGTCGGGAGCTAAAACAGTTGATGAGACGATCAGATGGTCCTGCGTTGAGCCGTTTGATAGTGTTTCTATGCTTACTTTACGTCACCGCATCACTTGTCTGGATGGCGATGGAAAACTTCTGGTTAGTACCTGCCATGTTCGTGCACGGGATTGTTTTGGTGCATTTGTTTTCGCTGCAACACGAGTGCTGCCATTACACCGCCTTCAGAACACGTTGGCTAAATGATGTTGTCGGCAATTTCTGTGGCCTTGTCATCATGCTGCCAAACCGCTTCTTCCGGTATGAACACTGCGATCACCACACGTTTACGCAGATTAAAGGTCGTGATACCGAGATGATCGAGTTACCTGACACATTGGCTGGATATCTATGGTACCTGTCATCCGTCCCCTACTGGAAAGCAAAGATTGACGAGTTGTGGCGCCATTCGCGTGGCAGTCTTTCAGCGGCTGAGAAGCGGTTTGTGCCTGTCGAGGAGCGTAAGCTGATCGTTCTTGAGGCTCGCTGTATGGCTGGCTTTTACCTTTTTGTTTTACTTCTCAGTCTTGCCATGCAAAGCACTATTGCCATCTGGTTCTGGTTGTTGCCTATTGTGCTTGGAGAGCCCGTTATGCGAGCTATCAGAATGACAGAGCACGTAGGTCGACCAACGGTCAGTGATATGAAAACCAACACGCGCTCGAATCAGGTGAATGGTTTGCTGAGATTTCTGTGCTGGAATATGAACTACCATGCCGAGCATCATTACGCCTCATCTGTGCCTTTTCACGCCTTGCCGGCGCTGAGTAAAAAACTCAATGGCTATGTACATACCGAGAAAGAAGGTTACTGGGGAGCGCACAGGGATATAGTACGACAGTTGCTGGGTCGTAGTACCCGGTGTGATGTTGTCAAGTGATTCTATCAGGTGGATTGCTTGTCCTGCCAGTTTCTAAAAGCTATACCGCAGTGATTTGTCGTGAGTGTAACTGAGAGTCAGTGGTGTAATCTGATTGACGTGGAGTCACTGGAGACAGGTGACGTTACACCGGTTGAAATCAATGGTTTGTCGCTTGCAGTGTATGACACCAGAGATGGCATCACTGTCAGCGATGCGCGGTGTACCCATGCAGGAGCCAGCCTGTGTGATGGCTATTTTGATGGTCGCTACATAGAGTGTCCGTTACATCAGGGGTTGTTCGATGCGGTCACTGGTATGGCAAGGGCAGCACCGGTAACCAGACCCTTAACCATGTTCGAATCTCGTGTGCTTGATGGTGTCGTGCAATTCAAGCCTGTTGTTGGCCGATGACATCTTGTTGTTTCAATGAAACTCTCTCACTGGCCTTCCGTGCTACCTGATCGCTACGCTAACTGACACCTTTCGACCGATGGACGTTGTATTACAGTTGATCGGTGATTATGGCGTTACGGTTTACATCATTTTGTTTTCTATTGCGCGCCCAAGCGTGGTGCCTTGCCGTTGTTTGGCGGCTGTCAGCTATCCACGCCTTAGTAGAGTTGCAGGTGACACCTTCAGCGTTGAGATCAGCCAGAGTGCGCCGGCAGCCAGACATAGGGAACTTGCGCCTGTTGCCACGACCGCTCCTGCCCAGGCACTACCCGAACTGTCGAGCTTTAACCATGTGCTTAACAACGCTTGTGCCAGTGCACCACCGGTTATCATCGCAAACACTGAGAGCACAAAAGCAAGCAGTGCATACTCGAACATCACGCTTTGCATGACCACACGCATACGCGTGCCAATGGCGTGCATGATGGACGCTTCATAGACTTGTCGTTCCCTATTCACGGCAACGACACTGGCCATGACGAGTATGCTGGCACTCAAGCTGACCGCAGCAATCAGCATCATTGCAAGCCCGGCACTTGAGAGTATGGAGCGAGAGGATTCCAGTATCTTCGCGGTGCGTACCGTAACTATATTGGGAAAGTTTGTGGCCAATGCTGACTGAACGGCGACATCCGTTTCAGGTGCCAGCATCGCACTGCCGATATAGCGGGTGATGAACGGATCCAGGACGTTGTCTGTAAAAACGGCTTCAAGCCAGAAGCTGGTTTCGAAACGTGCCTGTGAGTAGATGGCCGACAACGTAGCTGTAATGGATTCACCCATTATGGTGAATTCCAGCTTATCGCCCACTTCCAGGCCTAGTTGGTCAGCTTCGCGATCCTCCATCGCAACCAGAGGTGGCCCACTATAGTCATCTGGCCACCACTCACCGCGATCCACTGTGGTGTTGTCAATGTTGCGTTGCCGATAACTGAGTTTGTGTTCATCGTTGGCTTCAAGCGCACGTGCGGCAATTGTGCTGTCGGTGAGGCTCTCTGCGTTAACGCTTGTCAGCCGTCCCAGAACCAGAGGGGCCAGGGTGTGACTCTGGTATCCATCAAGGCTGGCTATGACGTCGTTGAAATCCTCTACTTGAGGTTTTTGCAGATCGTAAAGTACCAGCGAAGGTGCCCGTTCGGGCACGGTGTCGTTAAGCGTGCTGTAGGTTGAAGCAATGATCAATGCCGATGCCACCAACAGCGTCAGTGCCGTACCCAGCGATAACAACATCGGTTTGAGTGAAGCGCCCGGTCGGTAAAGTCCTGCAATGGCCAGCCGCAGTGCGAAATGACCATCGAGCGCACGAACGTGCATCAACCGCTCGGCAGCTGATCGTATGAGCCGTGCGATGCCATTCAGCAGCAACAGCAGTATGCCAATGCAGACAACGAAGCCGGCCGCCACAAGAGGTTCGGGCACAAATGCTAGCAACAGCAGTAACCCGACGCCTGCGATGAACAAGGTGGCCCACTGATACGGGCGCGGCGTCTTGCTGTCCTGCGTGGTGAGCCCCTTGATAAGCATGGCGGTGGGCATGTTCAGTGTCTTGCCAAGAATAGGTAATGTAAACGCTAACGCCGTGCTGATACCCAATAACACCGCGAGCAAGGTAGGCAGCATCAATGCCTGCAGGGTAGGTTCGATAGGCAGCCGCTCACTCAAGGTCTGTGCCGCCGTCCAGGCCACTCCTGATCCGAGCAATGCGCCGATGGCGCTGGCCAAAGCAGCCAGCAGTACTATCTGACCGATATATACGGAAGCCACCTGGGCGGCGCGTGAGCCCAACGACTGAAGAGTGGCTACGGTGCGAAGTTTTGTCTGTAGATAGGCACTAACACTGTTGGCAACCCCCAGTCCGCCAATAAGCAAGGTGCTGAAACCGATAAGCAGCAGTACTGATGCCACTTGATCCAGACGTCTGCTGACAAACTCACCACGCTCATTGACGGTCTGCACTTCCCAGGCTGCATCGGGGAATGCATCACGGAGCTTTTCACGCCAGACGACAGGATCACCGGTAACTCGAACACGGTAGTCGTAGTCAATCAGGCTGGTTGGAAGCAGCAAACCGCTGGCTTCCAGAGCAGATTCATCAACGATAACCGGGGGGCCGCGAAAATCTGCGCGAAGGCTACGGTCAGGTTGTTCAAGAATGAGTGCGCGCAATTCCAGCTCAAGCTCACCAATGCTGATCCTTTGTCCAACCTCAAGCGACAGCTGCTGTACCAGCGCCGGATCAAAGGCTGCACCCCAGACGCCTGAGTCGGACTGATCAACCGCCTCTTGCAAGCTCATCGCAGGTTCAAGGACGACCTCTCCATACAGCGGATAGGCGTCATCGACACTCTGCAATTCAACAACAGTAAAGTCACCAGATTCTGTACCCATCATCGTGCGAAGTTCAAGCAATAGCGACATTTGCGAGTTGTCGGTAAGCCACTGCCGTTGTTCTTCGGTGATAGCCTGGCGCTGACTGATCTGCAAATCACCACCGAACAGGTTGCGCTCCTGTTGCTCGAAGCCATCGCGAACCAGCTGAAGCAAGCTGCCACAAGCGGCAATAAGTGCTATGCCCAGAACAAGGCAAGCGCCAAACACCCAAAGTGAACGCGCTTTACTGGCACCACGCAGGTCACGAAACATGAATCCGGGTAGCGCTATCATTACCGCACCGCCGCTAGTCTCGGGCCGCTTGACTGATCGTGCAAACTACCATCTTGCAGCTTGAGCGTGGTGTCACAGCGCATGGCAAGTTCATTGTCATGAGTAACCAGTACAAGGGTGGTGCCGTTGTCGCGATTCAAATCGAACAGCGTCTGCATGATCAGCTCGCCGGTTTTTTCATCCAGATTGCCGGTAGGTTCGTCAGCGACAATCAGGCTCGGTTCATTAACCAGTGCTCGTGCCATAGCCACACGCTGTTGTTCACCGCCGGACAGCTGGGCCGGGTAGTGGTCGTACCGTGATGAGAGACCTACCTTGTCGAGCATCTGCATGGCTCGGTCACGGCTGTTGCCCAAACCGGCGATTTCCAGTGGCAACGCGACATTCTCACGCGCCGTCAGGCTCGGTATGAGGTGAAAGGACTGAAAGACGATACCGATATGTTCTCTGCGAAGATCTGCCCTGTCATCAGCGCTCATGCCGTCGAGTGATTTCCCGGCGATACTGATGCCACCGCTACTGGGTGTCTCCAACCCCGTGAGTATGAGCAGTAAAGTTGTCTTGCCCGACCCGGATGGACCAATGATGGCCGTTTTCTCGCCCGCCTGCACATCGAGATTAAGATGTTGCAGTACGGCCACTTCGCTACTGGCCATTGTGTAGCTCTTGTGCAAATCGGTGAGTTTGACAACGCTCATATGAGGGCCTTTTCAGCAGAGTATCGGGTACAAATACTTTATCTTTACGACGCTGCAAGCGGTTCAGTCTTGCCAACGTTTTATGTTGATGTTGCCGAGACAGTGAATGTGAAGTTTCCGGTGACATCCTGTCGGCAGTAAAATTGACTCGACATTGGCAGTTAGCCTGTCAAAAACGCGCCGAAGCTCCAAGAGTATTAATTTTTTGTCATGTTTTTATCGATAATCTTTGCTGTCATGTCTCATTTTGCTGATCGGCATACCCGCTTAAAGCCAAATAATTGCAATGCTTGAACGTGCAACGCTTACCATTTTTGAACTTGAACAGCTGGTATCCACTGACCGTCTGGCATTAGTCTGTGGACCAATCGTCAAAAAAGCTGGATTGTTACTGACGGTTTAGTTACCCTCTAGACAGAGCCGTGATGTTACACAGACGAAAAGTTGTCCGATTCCAATAAGTGCCCTCTCGCTGCCGTGACCACGCCAGACCATCTGGAGTGCAGCCTTTGCCGGACATCTTCTCTCCACGTTAGACCTCTCAACGCTCACGACATCGTAGTAGTTCTATCCAAAGACCTAACACAATTACATTGGAGAAATGATGAAACACCTAGTCACACTTGCGGCAGCTTGCTCCGTTGTTGCCGGGACCGCCATTGCTGAAACCAATCTGGACAAGCTCGGATCATTCCAGGTCACGGGAACCAAAGACCACGTCGTCGTTGATCAAAGCGATGAAATGGCCGGTTCGATAAGAAGCGTACTTGAAGGCATCACGCTGCCACCTGGTTTTAAGATAGAGCTTTATGCACTTGTGCCCGACGCAAGGCATATGGCTATGGCGCCTCAGGGAACTGTGCTTTTTGTGGGCACAAAGAAGAACAAGGTTTGGGCGGTTATGGATCGCAACAGAGATCGCGTTGCCGATGAAGTGAAAGATTTTGCACCATCGCTCGAATTTGACATTCCTAACGGCTTGACGTTTTCAAAAGATGGCTTTCTCTTCATTGCCGAGCGCAACAGAGTACTCATGTTTCCTGCTGCCGAGTTTTTTCATGAGAGCCCTGATGTTGTTGCCGTGCCCATTGTTCCTCAGGGAGAGTTAATCCCGGTTGAAGAAGAAAGCTTCAACCACACTGCACGCGTTGTAAAGATTGGTCCGGACGACAAACTCTATATCTCACTGGGTCAGCCCTATAACGTTGCGCCACCTGAGAAGCTTGAGCTGTACAACGAGACAGGTATTGGCGGCATCATCAGAATGAATCGTGATGGCTCAGATAGAGAGGTCTATACCTACGGCGTTCGTAATTCGGTAGGCCATGACTTTCATCCTGTTACCGGTGAGTTGTGGTGGACAGATAACCAGGTGGATGGCATGGGTGATGATATCCCGCCCGGCGAAATAAATCGGCAAACAGAAGCTGGTCAGCATTTTGGTCATCCCTGGTACGGGGGTGGATCGGTAAGAACGAATGAGTACGCCGGAGAGGACGTGCCAGTGGATGTTGTCATGCCAGTTGTTGAAACGGTTGCGCACGCTGCCGATCTTGGGATGATGTTCTACACGGGCAACATGTTTCCTGCCAAATACAAGAATGCAATCTTTTCTGCACAGCATGGCTCGTGGAACCGAACCACTCCGATCGGCGCTCGGGTCATGGTGACCTTCATTGATGAGGAAGGCAATGCCTCCATTGAGCCTTTCGCGGAAGGTTGGATTGACGAGAATGGTGAGTATGATGGCAGACCGGTAGATGTTGCTCAGATGAAGGACGGTTCGATTCTGGTATCGGATGATTTTGCGAATGCGGTTTATCGTATTTCCTATTCTGAATAGGTAGCTGTGTGGGAGGCTATCGTCGGATAGCCTCTTTAGATGCATAGGGGCAGGAGTAGCAGAGAGGCAAGCTCTTCTCTGCACTTTCTCAGTGAGACATAAAAATCGATAAAACAAAAATGAAACGTTATTTTCAACTACTCCCTGCCGTGTTCATTGCCAACATTTTTTTCGGGCAGGCCACCGCTGCAGACCTGGCAAATGGACAGGCGTTGGCCAAACAATGTAGCGTCTGTCATGGCAAAACCGGCATAGCTAACGAATCTACGGTGCCCAATCTGGCTGGCCAACAACAGATGTATCTTGAGAAAAGCCTGCAGGAATATCGATCAGGTGTGCGGCAGGATCGTCGAATGAGTCTTATGGCGCAAAACCTCAGCGATCAAGACATCAAGGATCTGGCAGCGTGGTATGCATCGTTTGTAGTCGAGGTGACAGTTCCTGATCCTTGAATGATGGTAATTGTTTGTTGAGGTCAATCACCTTTGCTTCAGCCTGCTATGCCGCACTGATTGTCTAGTGTTGCAAAAATGCAAGGCTCTTACCCGTCACACTTGTTGAGATAACAATATTCATGAAGAAAGTTCTTGGTTCTGCCATTACGGCTTTGTCGTTGATCTGCAGTTTCGGCACGTTATGTGTTGTACACGCTGACGACTTTCCACAGCGTCCGATTAATCTCATCGCACCTTTCAATGCCGGTGGTGGTACCGATTTATTGCTTAGAGGCTTTGCACCGCATTTTGCAGAAGCGCTGGATGGGGACGCCTATGTTTCGAATATGGCCGGTGGATCGGGTACGGTTGGCGCTGCAGCCCTTGCTCAGCAGAAGCCTGATGGTTACCAGTTGGGTTACTGGTCAATCACGGTGTCCACTATCCAGCCACAAATCAAGGATGTGCCCTATGGCGTTGATAGCTGGACGCCTATCTGTTCTGTGGCAGCATCCCCTACCATTCTTTTTGTAAATGCTGATAGCCCGTTCACGAACATGGATGATGTGGTGGCAGCGGTCAACGCTGAACCTGGCAAATACCTGTTCGGTTCATCAGGTCCAGGCGCCATGACCCATCTGACCACAGTTGCAGCGTTCGAGGGGCTGGGTATCATGGATAAGTTGAAGCACTTGCCATTCCAGGGTTCTGGACCGGCACTTCAAGCTATGGCTGCAGGGACCATCCAGTTCTTCGGTGATACTGAAATACTCATGACGAAAGGGGATTTTCGACCCCTAATGGTGTTTAACGACACACGGCTTGAATCGTTTCCCGATGTGCCGACGGCTGCCGAATCGGGTATTGAGCCACCGTTGAACGAGTTGTACTTGTGGGGTGGCTTGTTTGCTCCAGCCGGGTTGGATGCAGCGGTTGTCGAGAAACTTTCTTCAGCGTGTGAAAGTGCCGTCAATTCTAAAGGTTTTAAGGAGTTTGCTGCAAGAACCAGCACGGTTATCGACTTTAAGAATGCCAGTGAGTTTGATACTTTCTTCCGCGCTCAGTACGAGGCGAATGCCAAAATCATCGATGCAGCAGGTCTGTAGCAGCAGTCTTTTGGAAAGGGTTTGCCGGACCGACTGAAAAAGACGGCACATGTCGTCATGCCGGCACTGAGTTGACGAGTCTCGAAACGATGGTTCGTCAACTCAGACCACCGCCTCCATACCCAAATTGTTTGTGTACATGAATACTGCAGTGTCACTGATTGAGCGAGTCTGGCTTTCCCTGTTGCTGTTGCTCGCAGGCTGTGCCTTGTTTGCCTCAACGCTCAATGCCAGTTACGCTGATCTTGGCGGTGCGTTCAGCCCTGTGTTCTTTCCAAGAATCGTACTGGTTGGCTGGATAGCGCTAGCGTTATTGTCGTTATTGGCTGATATCCTGTCGAGCAATCAGCAGGGTAGTCGTCAATGGGCAACCGTTGGAATTGTTGCGGCATCGTTGTTTGCTTACATCGTGCTCATGCCTCTTATCGGTTTTTTTCTGAGTTCCGTACTCTTTGCTATGGTGGTGCTTCTGGTAACAGGCCAACGTAAGGCACTGGATATCGCCCTGTTCTGCATCCTGGTACCTGGCGCATTGCTGCTGCTGTTCAACCATCTGTTGACTATGCCATTACCCGTTTCACCTTTTGTGTGGTGGTTGTGATGACCGTTATCGTATCGGACAAGCCGAATTGCTAAGTTCGCTTCCTGAATCGCTTTCGATACTGTTTAGTGTCCAGGGCATTGCAGTATTGTTACTTGGTACGACGCTTGGCATTGTCATGGGGGCACTGCCCGGCATAGGTTCCACGGTTGCTGTAGCGATGATTCTGCCGTTTACACTCACCATGGAGCAGGCCCCTGCAATCATGTTATTGATTGCGATTTATGCAGGATCTGTTTACGGCGGGTCAGTATCAGCCATTCTGATTAACACACCCGGTACACCGCAGAGCGCGGCCACCTGTCTGGATGGCTATCCCATGGCGCAACGTGGTGAGGCTGGGCAAGCGTTAGGGTGGTCCACTATTGCATCAGTATGCGGTGGCCTTGCATCAGCATTGTTGCTTATCTTTGCAGCTCCACAGCTTGCAGCCTTCGCACTGAACTTCGGTCCAATTGAGACGTTCGCTCTGGTACTGCTTGGGTTGACATGCATCGTTTCAGTATCTGAAGGTTCTCTGGTCAAGGGTCTGCTGGCAGGTATGTTGGGGTTGTTTCTGTCTACTGTGGGTGGTGACCCTATAACCGGTGAAGCACGATTCACGTTTGGTTATTTTCCGCTGATATCAGGTTTCAATCTTCTGGCGGTAGTTATTGGTGTTTTTGCATTGTCCGAGGTTCTGACGCGGGTATCGCACAAAATCGATACAACAAAAGCACTGGTTGCCTTTAGTGGCATAGTGTTGCCCAGATTATCCCAGTGGAAAGGCCGGTTTGGCAATCTGCTGAAGTCGGTTGCTATCGGATGCGGTATAGGCGTGCTACCGGGAACCGGGGCTGCAACAGCTGCGTTTATCTCTTACGCTGAAGCGAAACGATCATCACCGCGCGCTGACGGATTTGGAAAAGGCGAACCTGATGGCCTGGTGGCGTCTGAGGCTGCCAACAATGCCGTAACGGGTGGTGCCTTGATTCCTACCATGGCATTGGGCATTCCCGGAGATGCAGTGACTGCTGTCATGCTGGCAACGCTGACCTTGCACGGTGTGTCTCCGGGAGTTCGTCTGATGACGGACAATCCTGTGCTCATTGCTGCTATCTTCACCGGATTTCTGATTATCAATCTGTTGCTGCTGCCTTTGGGCATGCTGGTGTCCAAGATCGCAGCGCCACTTCTGCGGATGCGCGAAAGTTTCATGCTTGCCGCCATAGCTATACTGTGTGTTGTCGGAGTTTATTTTGTACGTGGAAATCCTTTTGATTTGCTGATCATGGTGTGTGCGGGTATTGTCGGGTTTCTGCTGCGCAGGCAAGGTTTTCCCATGCCGCCGCTTGTGATTGGCATGGTGCTGGGTCCTACGCTTGAGATCAGTCTCAGGCAGGGATTAATCATTACTGATGGCAGTTTCTCAGCCTTCTTCAGTGGTTATCCCATCGCCTTGTTTCTGATCATTGCGGCTGCGGGAATGCTTAGTCTTCCTTTGATCAGGTATTTGCGTGAACGTCGTCAAGCTCATCGAGGCTAAGTGCTGAGGAGTCAGAGCGGCAGAAACATTTCGCCACGCAGGCGACCCCTACGAGCAAGTCCATTTTGGTTGCGCTGCATTCAGCCGCTTTCCCTATTCTGTGAGATGCGTATTTGAGATGCCGTATCAACTGCAAGGATAATGGGCTTAAAATAAACCCCAGAAGTCCGGGTGCTGGAACTCTTTGTGCAAATCGGAGTCCCATCGTCCAACCACTTTATGGCGGGAACTCCATGGATGTTGCGGGAATTCCATGGCTAAAAAGAAATCTACGACCTCAGTCCCTTCGTTACGCGAAATGTTCGCTCGCATGTCTTCATAAAAGCAGTGGCGCTTCCTGATGAAAAGTGGTGGTGCGGCAGTGTTAGTTGTGGCTAGTAGTCCGTCAACCCGAAATATTAGGATTCAGCGGGCCTGTCTGTGTTC
>CAYGSW010000020.1:0-36203 GCA_964352535.1 uncultured Granulosicoccaceae bacterium
AGGATACCGTGTTCATATCTGCTCCAGACGACCGTTACCCATGCGCAAGGCGCGATCACAGCGCTGCGCCAGCGAGTCGTCGTGGGTAACCAGCACAATGGCCGCGCCCTGCTGCTCGCGCATGGAAAACATCAGCTCTATCACCTTCTCACCGGTTTCGCTGTCCAGGTTCCCGGTGGGCTCGTCCGCAAACAACAGTGCAGGCTGTGATACGAAGGCACGAGCCAGCGCAACACGCTGTTGCTCACCGCCAGACAGTTGCAACGGTTGATGCCCGGCACGATGGGATAGTCCCACTTTCTCCAGCATGGCTTTCGCGCGCTTTGAAGCGTCGTTGTCACCGGTAAGCTCCAACGGCAACATGACGTTTTCCAGCGCACTGAGACCCGGTAGCAACTGAAAGCTCTGGAAAACAAACCCCACCCTGCCAGCGCGTAACCTTGCTCGCTCGTCCTCTCCCAGTGTCGACATAGGCTGATCCAGCAGATCTACGGTACCCTGCGTTGGCGTATCCAGACCGGCAAGAATCCCCAACAGCGTGGATTTTCCTGAACCTGATGGTCCGACAATCGCCACGGCCTCGCCCGAATGAACATCAATATCCAGCGCGTGCAGGATGGTTAGCGTGCCTTCGGGCCCGGTTACCTGCTTGCTGATCTGATGACCACTGAGGACTACGCTGCCGATATCTGGATTGGCACTAATCTGCTGTACTGGGGTCGGACTACTCATGCTAACTCACTGAATTGCTTGACTGGTTTAATACCCTTTTACGACTGGAAATCTGAAAAGAGAGGCTGCCAAATGACTTTCACGTGTTAACGCTCAAATACGCAACTTAATGAAGCTCAATTTCTGGAAAATGCGTGCTATGAAAAACCCAATCGGGACGACTTACAGTACCGAAATGAATACAGGCTACTTTCTTGGACCGATGAAGCGAGAAATAGTTACTGTATGCAGACACTGCCGAACATACCGTGACCACCATAATCCATGGAAAACCCATGAATCCGCCCCAAGTTCTCTCTGGTGACAATGGGGCTTTATTCGAGTTGAACAAGCGATGAGATTGACTAACACACTACGTATTGTCCTGATAACGCTTATTACGGCGTTATCCCTTGGCTGGCAGAGCGCTCAGGCCAACAGCTTTACGGCCATGGTGATCGGCGACAGCATCAGCGCGGCCTACGGATTGCGAGAGGAGGAAGGCTGGGTCGCCCTGGCGGAAAAGCAACTTCGCGAGCGGGGTTTCGAGGTGGATATGGTCAATGCGAGTATCAGCGGAGATACCACTGTGGGAGGCCTTCGACGTCTACCTGATGCGCTGGAACGCTTCGACCCAGACCTTCTTATCATCGAACTCGGCGGTAATGATGGCCTACGCGGCTACAACCCCACCGCCATGCAGAAAAACATTGAAGATATGGCAAGACTGGCCCTTGAACGCGACGCACGCGTATTGATTCTGGGTATGTTAATTCCCTCAAACTACGGGCAGGCCTACCTTAAGCGCTTCAGCCAGGCCTTCGTTGATGCCGCAGCGAATACCGAGAGTGACTTCGTGCCTTTCTTGCTGGAACCCATTGCACAGGATCGCAGTTATTTCCAGGCAGACGGCATTCATCCCACCGCTGAAGCTCAACCGCTGCTGGTTGATCACGTCATGCCCGCTTTGCTGGAAATCCTTGAAACCGAACAGGCTCTATAATGTCCCATTGTATGTTCCACTGAAATCATTCACCGCAGGTAACCCGGAGCCGTTATGCCCGAACGTCGCAAATCTGAATTTACAGGCTCTACAGGTGCCACACTTGCAGCCTTGCTGGAAATGCCGGATCAGGTTCCCGTCGCCACAGCGCTGTTTGCTCACTGCTTTACCTGCGGCAAGGACATAGCGGCAGCTTCGCGCATATCACGCGCCCTGGTAAAACGTGGCTATGCCGTCATGCGCTTCGACTTTACCGGCCTGGGTAATAGCGATGGTGACTTCGCTAATACCAACTTCTCCTCCAATGTAGGCGATCTGGTTTGTGCTGCTGATCATCTGCGTGCGCAAGACATGGCACCGTCCATACTGATCGGACACAGCCTCGGAGGCACAGCAGTGCTCAACGCCGCGCACGACATTCCCGAGTGCAAGGGCGTTGTCACTATCGGCTCTCCTGCCGACGCACAACATGTATCGAAACAGTTTGCCTGCGATATCGACACAATCGAGAAAGAAGGTGAAACCACAGTCAACCTTGCTGGACGAGAATTTCTTATTCGCAAACAGTTCCTCGATGACATCCGGACCACGTCTGTGGATCATCTAAGCAAGCTCAAAGCCGCCTTGCTGGTCATGCACTCCCCGGTTGATGCAACCGTCAGCATTAACCAGGCTGAGCGAATTTACAAAGCCGCTCAGCATCCCAAGAGCTTCGTCAGCCTTGACGATGCCGATCATCTGCTAACGCGTGCCGCTGATTCAGAATACGTGGCTGACATCATCAGTGCATGGGCCATGCGCGTTGCGCGAAGTACCAATGAGGCGTCGCGCCCAAAGGTTGCCGCGGGCGAAATCCTTGTCAGCGAGCGCGATCAGAAATTCATGCTGGATGTGTTCAGCGACTCTCATCATTGGATGGCAGACGAACCCACACGTTTAGGCGGCAAGAATGCAGGCCCCGACCCCTATGAACATCTGCTGGCCGCCGTAGGCACATGCACCGCCATGACCATCCGCATGTATGCGACGCGAAAGCAATGGCCGCTGGAGAATGCGACCGTCGCCCTGCGCCATTCACGCGAGCACCAGACCGATTGCGAAGGCTGTGATGAAACGCCCGCCAGGCTGGATGTGATTGACCGCGACATCACGCTGTGCGGTGAGCTGAGCGATGAACAACAGGCCAGATTAATGGAAATCGCCGATAAATGCCCCGTACATCGAACGTTAACCGGGACATTGGAGATTCGTACAAAGCAGACGTAACGGTATTAACGAACAACACTCGACTCGATCAACAAGTTCCCGCTAACGACATCGTCAACATTGACGATCAATGGCTGTTGATCGTGCTCCAGCCGCACATCAACCGCTATCAACTGGACCTGAAAAGTCAACAGCTCAAGGCCGGGGGTCGTGACGCCATCGCCAGCCTGATTAACAACAACAGCATTATCTGGCACACCACCCGCCCCGCATCCGCTCAGCCAGGCACAAACGATAATGGCGCAGATGACGCGCCTTGAATGAATCATGATCAGCGTGCACCCCGAAAAACATACGTGACAAGAAAGGCGTTGTCACCCACTGACAATCCGTACGGCGTATTCAATCTGAAACTGATCTGCCGACCTGAATCCATGAACTGACCTGTGACAAGCGCCTCTGTCGCTTCGGCTATTCCATTGTCATTCCTGTCGCTGTACAGCGTTACCGTAGAGACATCGCTAGTTACATCAAGAGCACCACTGGTCGCCAGCGTCAACCCATGCAGCTGCGCCCCGATATCATCACTGGCCAGATTAAAAGCCAGCACCTGATGTTCTCCGGGGGTGGTGACAGGCCCTTGAGCAACGTGACTCTTGCTGGCAGCCAGAACCTCAGGTTCAGGATTGCGCACACTACTCAACCCGAACACAAGCCTGACAACACCGTCAGTTATCCCATCCGCATCGTTGTCACCGCCGTCCACGAGTTGCAGCGCCACGCAACGATCGCCAATATTCAAACCGTTAACGTAAGCGGGATAAGATCCTGTCGGACACGCCACGGTGTCACTTGAGAGTGAAGCTATCGCATCACTACCGCTGGTATCAAAAGATCCCCACTGCCCTGTTGGAGACAGACGGCGAAGGCTGACCCCATCGGCTAATCCGGCGCTAACGGGAAACACGAGCATAGTCGTACCCGCGCTTTGCACGCCATGCACTTCAACATCAAAAATCAGACCGGCGAACTGACGCTGGGCATCTGCAGTTTCATGAACATGGCCAGACGCATCTGTTATCCCCGTGTGGTCATCTGGCTCCAGCAAGGGTAATTGGTTTCCAGAGCCGAGCGCGGTCGCACCCAACCGAAGTTGATGAATCGGTAGCGTTTCGATCGCACCCAAATCATCACCCAATGAAAGAGACCAGAGAACAGTTGGTTCTACAACCATGTCAATATCCCCGGCAGCATTACCAACCACTTCAGGTATATCCCGAACAACAACGCTAAAGCGTGCCTGGCCTTGCAGTTGCCCATCACCATCATCAGTCACACGCAAAACAGCCACATAACTGCCTACCTCCAGCGACCTTGCATCAAACAACAGTTCATCATCGACACGCTGTGACACCTCCAGCAATTTGCTGTCGCTAGCGCTCCAGTCCAGCGTGTGTGAATCTTGCGTATTAACATCCAGAATCTGCGCCTTCAATCGCGCCTGAGCGTCAGATGTTTCAACCACATCCACCGGTTGATCTGCCTGGTACAATGTCAACATGACCTGCGGTGCCATGTTGGCTTCTCGCAACGTTATCGTATGACGCCCCGTATCACCAGGCACGGCATTTTCCGGATTACCCAGCACCAGCTCAATAGTGTCGTCACCCTCGACAAGCGCATCATCCAGAAGCTCAATATCAAGCGTGGCATCACGCCCACTCGCAATCTCGACATACCTTGCGCCCAGCGCACCCTGTTCATTCAATACACTGAAATCCATCGAGTCAGCACTGCCCTCAAAATGATAGGGAATGCGAACAGGATAAGTGGCAGCATCACCATTGAGCGACAAAGTCACAGACAACCTCCCGCCTTCCACAGCAAACTGTGGTCCAGTGACAAACAACTGGGGAAGTACAACCAGCTGCTGTACGGCTTCAGCACGATTACCCGCTTGATCCTGCACACGCCAGACTATGCTGTATCTGCCGGGTGCGAACGGTCCAGTGTTTGACGGCGTAGCCAGCAATTTCCCGTCACGACTATCACCTGCTTCGGCAATACCCAGATCAACGGCTGTTAACGTGCCCCGTGCCGGTATGACAATATCAGCAGGCACCAGAATCCAGGGGTCGACATCATCGACGTCGAGCACGGTGCCACTCAGGTACTCGACAAGGTTACTGACTCCATCAGCATCAAGATCTTCAGAGGCATCACTTGCCATCAAGGGATCAAGTCCGTAGCGGTTTTCAATCGTGTCCGGCAAGCCATCAGCATCATCGTCCAGGTCAGCAGCATCGCCCACGCCATCACCATCAGAGTCACGATACTCACTGGCGTTCAGTGGAAAACGATCAGCCGTGTCGATATGACCATCATTATCAGCATCACGATCAACTTGAACAGGTGATGGCTTTGCACGACTTAGCGCTAATGCCAGCAGTGCCGCATCGGTATACGTACGTTCGCTGAAAGCCATGTCGTCAACAAAACCTGAAAACTCAGAACCTGCACCACGCACACGTGAGTTACCCAGACGCCAGCTCGAACCCCCGGAACTTCGAAAAGGGGTGATCGATGTGCTGTCAACATGTTCACCATTGATTGTCAGTATCGCCTCTCCCAATCCCTGATTCACCATCAGTGCTACGTGCACCCAGTTGCCTGCAATCAACTCATTCGATTGCAGCGAATAGCGCTCTGCCCCAACACGCAAAACAATGTGAAGTCTTGCATCTGCCAGACTCACCTGAAAACCGGCACGCTCATCACCCGCATCCAGAAGCGTGCCGGTGCTGGTATCCAGCGCTCGCATGGACGTATGCCAGGTAAAGCTCTTGTGTTCCAGCGAGAACGGAGCGGTTATCTCATAGGTACCACCTAGATACAGGCTGCGGCCATTAAGTGCATCAGTGTCAATCCGGCGTTGGGTGTTATCCAGCGCCAGCAGTTCAGGCAGGCAATCTGCAGGTCGCCAGTCTTGCTAACGGCCACCAGACCCCGTGACTGAACGTTTACGACAGGGTGTCAGATCGGAAGTGTGAGGTCTAAATCACAAGATCAATCCAGTAACCTTACAACGTCCATCAAGGCGCTGGCGCAGCCGCTGCGTTCGCTGCAAGATTGCCCAGAGCAGTAGCAATGGTCGTTAGCCGATCGTCCTGGCCGGTAATCCCGTGTCTTGATGCAAGATACTCCGGATCATTGTAGGCAATCGATACCTGACCTGCTTCATCTTCAAATACCAGCATTTTCTGCGGAAGATCAATTCCGATGGATTGTGCACTTTGCATCAATGGCGTTCCCAGATTCGGGTTACCAAAGATGATCAAGCGGGTGGGGCGCAAGTCCAGCCCTGCATTTTGCGCATTGGCTCCATGGTCAACCTGTGCGAACACATTCAAGGGTGGCGCGGCTTCAATGGCGCTCAGCAACGTGTTGTATGTGGACTCCATGTCCTGATCACTGGGCACCACGATAACACCTTGATTTGCGTCCACAGGTGCAACACTGGTCGTTACATCCGGTTCGTCAGCCACCGCACCCGCAGCGGTAGCAAAGTTGCCAAGCGCTCCGGTCATGGTTGCCAACTGCTCATCGACGCCACTCAGGGCATGCCGCTGTCGCAAATAGCCAGGATCGTTATAGCTGAGTTGGGTGGTGCCATCCTGCCCTTCAAACGCCAGCATTTTCAGCGGCAAGTCGAGCCCTGCCTGCTGATTGGCCTGCATCAACGGCGTACCAAGATTGGGGTTGCCAAAAAGAATGACAGATGTAGGTCGCAATACAAGCTCGGCATTCTGCGTATTCTGCGCATTGGCTTGATGGTCCACTGGTGCCAAGGCTGTAATGGCAGCGTTGCCGTCAAACGCCGCCTGCAACGCACCGATAGCCTCAGGAACGCTCAATGTACTGGCGCGACTCACCAACCCGGCAGGCGAGCTATCACCCACTGCATCCATTCCCTCTGAAGTTTCATCATCGTCAGAGCTACTGCAGGCAGCTAGCACCGCTGTCAGCACAATAGCGCTCAGCGCAGTCTTGGTTGGATTCAATGTAGATTCCTCGTTTGTAAAGTAAAGGTTAAAAGTGAAGATTAACAGCTGCAACGCGCAACAACTGCACGTTCGCAACGCGTAAACCAGAGATCTGCCTGTGCAGTGAGTGACCCCTTAACATCGGAATAGTAGATCACGCCTGAAGTTCACACATCTGTCTGTGGTGTAATACAACTCCACTGCCAAAGCCTATTTCAGCTGTTGCCGTATAACCGCTCTTCCAGCGTCTTGCCACGTGACAGCTGCCGATACCGCCAGCCTTTGTCAGCCAGCAACTGCAAAACACCAATGCTGGCCTGCATCTCGTTGTCTGTTCGGATCAGATAATCACCCTGTGCCGAGCTGGAAACACCCAGCACATGCGGGATCTGAGCACACAATGCGATAAACTGCTCAGCGCTGAGGCTCGGAGCCCGCAAGGTCAGAACGTCATGCTCTTCCTCATCACTGGACACTGGGCCAAAACTCACAAGCCTGCCCTTCTCAAGATAAACAACGGACTGACACAGCCGCTCAAGCTCATCCAGATTGTGCGAGCTGACTATGAAGGTGGTGTGCACTGACTGTTCACGCACCAGCTCTCTGATCATCCTGGCGTTGGGAGGGTCGATTCCGGCTGTAGGCTCATCAAGCAATACAATCGCAGGGGATCCGATTAACGCTTGAGCTATGGCAATACGCTTGCGCATACCGTGGCTCAGATCGGTGGGCCTTGTGGATATTGAGTCAGAAAGATCAACGGTCTCCAGAACACGCATCACCTCATTACCTGCTTGCTGCTTGCTCATTCCCTGCAAACGCGCAAAAAATCGCAGCTGCCGTCCTACATTCAGACGCGGATCCAACAAAGCATCCTGCGGTAATGCCGCCAGCTGTCCGCTGAGTGCTTTTGATCCGGCAGGATGTCCCAGAATCGTTATGTCACCTGCAGATGGGCGTATAAAACCACAACAGATGCTTAGCAAGGTGGTCTTGCCGGCACCGTTAGGGCCAATCAACGCAATCGGCGCACCATCGTTCAGCTCAAGATCAAGATTCTCCAATGCTCGGGTGGTGCCATAGTGCTTGCTCAAGCCGTTGCAGCGAATGATGCTCATAGATCACGACGCCACATGAAAAACGCCCCGACTCCAAGGAGCACAGCAGTATGCACCAGCGGTATGGGCGCTAACGCCAGCATCTGCCAATCCGATAGTGAGCGCAGATGCCCCACCTGGGATCCGGGCAATACCCAGTCAAGAAATGAGAGGTGCGGAAACACGGACTGCAGATAGCTTACCAGCAGTGAGACGGCCAGCCAGATTATCACTGCGAACAACGTTGCCTGACGAGCGGTGCGCGCAAGCACCGACACCAGGGCCATCAACGCAATATAAGGTGCCAGCACCAACATCAGATTAACGACAATAACTGGGATCCGAGCCGTGGCCGCAACCAGATGCTGACTGGAATTCACCGCCACGATGGCCAGTACGCTGCCAAGGGTTATCAATATCACTGACAGGAGAACCACTAACTGGCCCAGATAGCGACCAAAAAATATCTCCAGCCTGCTGCAGCGTAAAACCAGGTACCTCAATGTGCCACGAGCACGGTCTGAAGCTGTCTGATCAGCGGCAGTAAGAATAGCCAGAAGCGGCAAGAGGTACAGACTGACCATCCAGAATATCGTCAGCTCTGGAGTGGGCCAGAGCTGAGAGTAAAACGTCTGAAAATCAGGTAACAACAAATCCAGAATGCCGGATTCAGATGCATCCCGATAAAATCGGGCAGCAGGCACAATGCCGTAAATCAGAACGGCAGCCCAGACAAATACAAAGCCGACAATCGAGAGTAGCCCACGCTTTGTTGTCAACAGGCGCAGTACTTCATCGCCAGCGAGCACCAGTAGTTTCATGAGTCTGGCATCAACATCACGGCTGAAACTTCTTGCGACTGTTTATGTTCGTTACCATCTGCCTGCCCGATATGACGATCTTTGGATCCGGACCGCTCACCACCGAAGGATCACGATCAGGATAATCAATGGTCGACAAAAAATGCTGCATGCAAGCCAGCCGCGCACGCTTCTTGTCATCAGATTTTATGATGGTCCAGGGTGCATCGGCGGTATCGGTGTAAAAGAACATGGCCTCCTTGGCATCGGTGTACTGATTCCATTTCGATATTGAGGCCTCATCAATAGGCGATAGCTTCCATTGCTTTAGCGGATCGCCCTTACGCGATTCAAAGCGTTTGGCCTGCTGCTTCTGTGACACTGAAAACCAGTACTTGAATAACAGAATGCCAGAGCGTACGAACATCTGCTCCAGCTGCGGCGCCTGACGCATGAATTCAAGATACTCCTCGGGCGTACAGAAACCCATGACACGCTCTACGCCCGCACGGTTGTACCAGGACCGGTCAAAAAAGCGCATCTCACCACCTGAAGGAAGATGATCGACGTAGCGCTGAAAGAACCACTGCTTGCGTTCCTCATCAGTAGGCTTTTCCAGGGCAATGACTTTCGCGCCGCGAGGATTTAGGTGTTCCATAAAACGTTTGATCGTCCCACCCTTACCGGCTGCATCACGCCCTTCAAACAACAGGACAATCTTCTGCTCCGCTTCCTTGACCCAGCGTTGCACTTTCAACAGCTCGACCTGAAGCGCCTGTTTCTGTTTTTCGTACTCTTTTGTCGAGATTTTTTTGTCGTAGGGGTAATCGCGGTCTTCGAAATCTGCACGCTCTTTGGCTTTGCCGTCGTCTGACGGTGTTGGCAGCTCATCAGCATGCGTAGCAGCCGTCACCTGATCAAGGCCTGGATCTGCAACATCTGATGATGTGTTGGATGAGTCAGTTGCTTTGGTCAAGATAGCTCTCCGGCAGGGTTATGTAACCACTATACCGCGAGAGTCATTTTCTGTACAAATTCACTCAACACAATCCTGCGCTCGACGACCCGTCAGATCAACATGGTCAGATTCACCAGCATCAGCAAACAACGCTTGAAGCTCGACAAGGGAACGCTTGCCATGTTCCACCCCCTGATGATAGTCCTCGAGCAGATGCTCGGCGCTGGTTGAAAAAAAAAAGCTTTTCAGCGGCAAGGTGGGAGCAAGTACATACAGCTTCAGATCCGCTGGCGGATTGCGTAAAAAATCCATAGCCACCCGCATGGCATGCTCATGTTGTTCCAACATCTTCGAGTATCGAGTGAACTTAAAGGAAAAATGTCTGACACGATCAAGCCTGCGACGCCAGGGTATATCAAACTGGTCTGGAGAGAACAACGGCACCGTGCGGACCAGAACAATATAGCGTGCGCCTTGATCATAGGCGTGCTTCACCGGCAATGGATCCGCAACACCACCATCGATCAGGATCCGCTCGTCCATCGACACACCCGGACGGTAGAGAAACGGCACAGCACTTGAGGCTTTGACACAATCAACAATGTTGTCAGCATCAGGTTCAAGATACACAGGCTCAATCGTGTCACGATCGGCAGCTACCACTTGCAGACGCCTATGTTGAACCACTTGCTCAATGCGCCGATAAGGCAATTGGTATTCAGGATCATGAATACTGGTATTGAAATACCCGTCAAGATCACAAATACTTTTGCCACTTATGCCACGCGAGAAAACAATAAAATCAGGCTTGCTCGTCAACTCCATGATTGCGCGTCTTGCATAGTCCGGCACTTCCAGAAAATACGTCAGCAGATTCTGTGCACCCGCCGATACGCCAATACCCAGATCGAACGGATTAAAGGACTGCTCCAGAAAGGCATCCAGCACACCAGCCGTGTAGATACCCCGCTGGCCACCCCCTTCCGCCACGATTGCCGTTTTACATCTCACGTGCTAACCCCCCGACAACGAGAGTAGTAGTAACTAGGCCTCGGGCCGCATGTGCGGAAACAGAACAACGTCCCGAATACTGCTTGAGCCTGTCAGCAGCATCACCAGTCTGTCAATGCCGATGCCTTCACCGGCTGTTGGTGGCATACCGTACTCAAGCGCACGAATATAGTCAGCATCGAAATGCATGGCCTCCTCATCACCCGCTTCCATATCCGCCACCTGCGACTTGAAACGCTCTGCCTGATCTTCAGCATCGTTAAGCTCAGAGAACCCATTGGCAATCTCCCGACCACCCACAAACAGCTCGAATCTGTCGGTAACCCCCGGATCATCATCATTACGACGCGACAGAGGTGACACTTCCGTGGGATAACACGTAATGAACGTGGGATTCAAGAGATTCTCTTCTACGGTAGCTTCAAATATCTCAGTCTGAATTTTTCCGATCCCCCAGCTGGGCTTCACCTCAATGTGCAAGTCACGTGCAATAGCTGTAGCACCTTCAAGGCTTGCCAACGCCGCTGGGGCCATACCAGCATTATGGGCAAGAATAGAGTCAAACATGCTCAAACGAGCAAAAGGCTTCTCAAAGTCATACTCGGTATCACCTTGCTCGGATGGAATCTTTAGCGTCCCAACCACATCACTGGCCAGACCACGGAACAAGTCCTCGGTCATATCCATCAGATCGTTGTAATCAGCATAAGCCTGGTAGAACTCCACCATCGTGAATTCTGGATTGTGTCGAGTGCTAAGTCCTTCATTGCGAAAATTGCGGTTGATCTCGAACACACGATCAAACCCGCCAACCACCAGCCGCTTTAAATACAACTCCGGTGCAATGCGTAAATACAGATCCATATCCAGCGCATTGTGATGTGTCACAAACGGCTTGGCTGCAGCCCCACCCGGAATCACCTGCATCATCGGCGTCTCTACTTCAAGAAACTCACGCTCCATGAAGAAGTTTCGGATGTAGGCAATGATGGCCGAGCGCAAACGAAACCGGTTACGTGTCTCCTCACTGGTCATCAGATCCACATAACGTTGTCTGTAACGCGTCTCCTGATCACTGAGTCCGTGAAACTTTTCAGGCAATGGCCGTAATGACTTGGTCAACAATTGAAAATCTGTCACTTTGACCGATAACTCACCCGTCTTGGTGATAAACAGGGTTCCACTGACACCCAGAATATCCCCCAGATCAAGCTGCTTGAACTGCTCATAAAGTGCCTCTCCCAGCGTACCCTGATGAAAGAACAGCTGAATGGACCCCGAAGCATCCTGTAAATCAGCAAAACTTGCCTTGCCCATGATGCGCTGAAACATCATTCGCCCAGCAACCTCAACGGCAACATCCTCGGCGGCCAAGGCAGCTTTCTCTTTCTCACCATGCTCGGCATGCAATGCACTGGCCTTGTGCGTAGGCCGAAAAGCGTTCGGGAAAGGATTACCCTGTGCACGCTGCTCATCAAGCTTGGCGCGGCGCTGGGCAACTAACTGATTGTCATCGTTACTCATAGGATCTGCTTATAGCCCTGCCTTGAGACTTTCTATCAAGAATTTGTTGATGTCACCATCCAGTACGGCCTGCGTATTGCTGGTTTCCAGACTGGTGCGAAGATCCTTGATGCGTGACTGGTCAAGCACATAAGAGCGGATCTGACTGCCCCAGCCGATATCGGATTTCCCTTCTTCAACCACTTGCTGGTCACCCTGCCGACGCGTCAGCTCGGCTTCGTACAATTTCGATTTCAGCTGTTTCATGGCAGTTGCCTTGTTCTTGTGCTGCGATCTGTCATTCTGACATTGCACGACAATACCGCTGGGCTCATGGGTAATACGAACAGCTGATTCGGTCCGGTTAACGTGCTGACCACCCGCACCACTGGCCCGGTACACATCAATACGAAGATCAGCCGGATTGATTTCTATATCAATATCATCATCGACCTCGGGTGAAACAAATACCGCAGCAAATGAGGTGTGTCGCCTTGACCCTGAGTCAAAAGGACTCTTTCGTACCAGACGGTGAACGCCTGTCTCAGTGCGCAACCAGCCAAAGGCATGGTCACCTTCAAAGCGAATGGTGGCGGACTTGATCCCTGCAACATCACCCGGCGATGCCTCGATCAATTCTGTCTTGAAACCCTGACTCTCACCCCAGCGCAAGTACATGCGAAGCAGCATCTCTGCCCAGTCCTGAGCCTCTGTGCCGCCACTGCCAGACTGAATATCCAGAAATGCAGGTGCCGCATCAGCGTCGCCGGAAAACATTCGACGAAACTCCAGGCCCGCCACGCGCTCTTCCAATGAAGCAAGATCAGCCGCAACAGCTGTGACTGTATCTTCATCGTCTTCCTCACGCGCCATTTCCAGAAGATCCGACGCATCCACAAGACCTGACTCCAGCGCATCCAGCACATCGATGATGTCTTGCAATGAGGAACGGCGCTGTCCCAGCTTTTGTGCACGTTCAGGGTCGTTCCACACCGCAGGATTTTCAAGCTCGCGCAAAACCTCCTCTAGCTCTTCTTTCTTGCTGTCATAGTCAAAGATACCCCCGGAGGGAATCGGCACGCTGCCGAAGATCCTCTATGTGAGTCATGTAGGGATTGATTTCAATCATGGGGTACGTCTGCTGGGTATGTTGAGCGGGTGACAGTTTACCGCAAAGCGCAGGCTTCCAGATGTTGCACACGCAGTTGCAAGGAGCAGCGGTCTCGAAAGCGATTGGCGTCCAGAGCATAGACAGCTTGCAGCATTACATCGTCCCCCGGAACAGGTGGTTGATTGAACGCGATAGCATCCAGACGCTGGGCGGAATCCGCAGGCTCAAGCACCATTTTTAAGTGCCCTGTACCCACAACTTTCTGCGATATAACCCGGAATGTATCGCAAAACAATGGCGCTTCAAACCCCTGCCCCCAAGGCATGATGCTTTCCAGTAGCTCAGCATTCTCAAGCGTCAGCTCGGGACTCGACAGCGGCCCATCAGTGAGGTACTCGCGCGCGCTATGAGTGCCGTCCAGAACCTGCTTGACTGCCGCGTTGAAAGCCACCTGAAAAGCATCGAACGATGTCTTGGGCAAAGTCAAGCCTGCGGCCATGGCATGGCCACCGAACTTTACGATCATGCCGGGATGAAGGGTGGCAATGTTCTGTAGCACATCCCTGATATGCACACCGGGAATCGATCGCGCCGAACCTTTCAAGTGTGCATCATCATCTTCTGTAAAAACCACCACAGGCTTGTAAGTGCTTTCTTTTATCCGTCCAGCGAGAATGCCAATAACGCCCTGATGCCAGGTCTCGTCTTTCATGCACAGCGCATATTGCTCATCGACCATCAGAGAATCAAGCGCTAACTGCTCAAGTTGCTCCTGGGCACTCTTGCGCATATCACCTTCGATACTCTGGCGCGACTGGTTCAATGACTGCAACTGACGGGCAACCGTCATTGCGGCATCAGACGTTTCACTCAGCAGGCATTGCACACCAACCCGCATATCATCCAGCCGACCAGCAGCATTGAGTCGTGGGCCGATACCAAATCCAATGCCCTGTGTTGTTATGGTCGCTGCACTTTTGCCGGCTACATCGAGCAAAGCAAGCACACCGGGCCGAGTCTGTCCGGCTCTTATTCTACGCAGCCCCTGCTCAACGAGAATCCGGTTGACACAATCCAGCGGCACAACATCGGCCACTGTGCCGATAGCTACTAAATCAAGAAGCGACTGAAGCGGTGCGTTTTGAAACGTATCACGCTGTGCCTTCAGCTGTGCCCGTACCGCTAACAGCGTATAAAAAATAACACCAACCCCTGCTAGATTGCTGCTTTCGAAGTCTGCACCCGGCAGGTTGGGATTAACGATAGCCACGGCATCCGGCAATACCTCAGGTGCCAGATGATGATCGGTTACTACCACATCAATACCGTAGGCTGTCGCCTGAACAACACCGTCAACCGAGGCCACCCCATTGTCGACTGTCACAATCAGATCCGCCCGATACTCTTGATGTGCAATGTCAACAATGGCAGGCGACAAGCCGTAACCCAATTCAAAACGACTCGGTATGACGTAGTCAACGTGCTTGAACCCAAGCATGGCAAGCCCGAGTAGAGCTACGGTAGAGCTGGTTGCCCCATCGCAATCATAGTCGCCAACGATAAGAATGCGCTCAGCACTCTCGCGTGCGTGCAACAGTCTCTGCACCGCACGATCAATACCGGGAAGCTTTGCAGGCTTCGGCAAATCAGCCAGGCGCAGCAGTAGCTCTGAACGATGACGAACACCACGCGCACTGAGCACTCGATGCACGAGTGGATTATCGTGTAGCGGCTCGGGTACCTCGGGCACCGGACGCCGCACAATACCAACGGGCACTGAGCTTTTATCCTGAAGATTCATCGTGTGAAAAACGCACGCAACCGGCTCAACATACCAGCCGATGTGTCATTCAGCCCTGCCGGGATGGTCTGCAGGTTGCACAGCCCCTGCAATCCGTCTTCTGTCACGAGACGAATTTCGCACACATGTTGCTCGACGACAAGGCGGGCCAGTGGCACCAGCCATTGCTCGTTCACGCGTGCCAGGTGTTCCTCCAGAAGGTTGATATCACCTGCCAGCCACGCATCCACCATTGCAGTATCAAGAACCACGATGTGACGTGACAGAGGCAACTCGGTCAGAGCATGTGTGACTTGAGCCAGCGGTTTTGTTGCAAGGTTCAGGTATGAGGCTAATTCGTGTGCCTGCTGATGATCGGTATAAAGCTCAATGTTGATGTCAGCAGATGCGCGATCAGGTAATGAGGCCCCTCCCCAGAACCAGACGCTGTTCACAGGTATCAAACCCGCTGACTCACGCTGCACGTTGACCGGATGGGTGTGCAAGAGCATCTGAATCTCCGTCATCAGGCGACGCCAGGGGGCTGCACCATCACCGTCAGGCAAAAACGTCGAAGCCTTGCGATTAGCCAGAAACGAAGGGGGATAGCTGGCCAGAGCCTCAGCACCTAGTCCACTCATATACCATTTAGTAATGCCGCTTCTGAAGAACCGGAAACCATCTTCTGCCACAAACCTGTTCAACGCTTCCAGAAGCTGATCAGCTTCGGCTTCAGTCAAAGCCAACTGATCCGGTGCTATGAACGTGGCGCTGTCTCTATCGGCTTTCAAAAAAATGGGGTCTGCACACACCAGCTCCCCCAAGTTGCCTGTATCAATTGCCTCATACAGCTGCCGAACACCCAGACTGGCACTTGGCAGCCGCAGGCCACTGTCAGTATCAATACCGAGAATACCGGCCAGCCGCGATTGCCAGGGTTGCCTGTCAGCGTTCTTAGTGAAGCTGAAAGCTGCAGGAGGAAGCGCTGACGAAGTTTGTTGTATGTTGTTTTCGCTTACTGCGTCGCCGTTTGACACGCCAGCTGTGGAGTACCCCGGCAGTAGCAGTGTGACTATGCTTTGACTCATTGTAGAATTACAAAACCCGTCACAGTATTGAACTCTTTCAAAATCGTTAACTCACACATCAGCAACGAGCACTGCTCGCCGTTACTCCAGACGTCTATGCGGGTATCCTCTTCAGCTGACGCTGCTGGAGTATCGGCTCTCAAAGCAGGTGTTGGTATCCTGTTCAATTCAAACAACACAACTGGTCCGAGCATTGCCCATGAAAAATCGTAAGTTACTCATCTTTGTCCTAGTGGGGTTAGTAGCTTCATTCTTCATTTTTGACCTTGGGCGGTTTTTCAGTCTGGAATATCTGAAAAACGAACAAGCTGCTCTGGATGCGTTGTACGCAAACCGACCGCTGATGGTTATCGCTGTATTCTTTTTCGGATACATAGCCGTCACTGCGCTCTCCCTGCCCGGCGCGGCCATTCTAACACTGGCGGCCGGTGCGCAATTCGGTTTGCTGCTCGGCACGCTTATTGTCTCATTCGCATCCACCATCGGTGCAACTCTGGCCTTTCTGGTCTCTCGCTATCTTCTGCGCGACACCATAGAGAACCGGTTTGGAGACAAACTCAAAACCTTCAATAGCAACATCGAGAAAGACGGTGCGTTCTATCTATTTACCGTACGCTTGGTACCTGTCTTTCCGTTTTTTCTCGTTAATCTGGTCATGGGCCTGACACGCCTCAAAACGGGCGTTTTCTATCTGGTTAGCCAGATTGGCATGCTCGCCGGCACGCTGGTGTTCGTCAACGCCGGCACTCAGTTGGCCCAGATCGAAAGTCTTAGCGGCATCCTCTCGCCAGGACTCCTATTCTCATTTGCCTTGTTAGGCATATTTCCACTCATCGCAAAGAAGGTTGTCGAAATGGTCAAAGCCCGAAAGCAGTACGAAGGATTCACAAAACCTGAAAAGTTTGATCATGACATCGTTGTACTGGGTGCCGGATCCGGTGGTCTGGTGACCTCTTACATCGGTGCAGTTGTCAAAGCCAACGTTACGCTGATCGAAAAAAACAAGATGGGAGGCGATTGCCTGAACACCGGCTGCGTGCCATCAAAAGCGCTCATCCGCAGCGGCAAGCTGATGCACAACATCAAGCACAGTCAGAAGTATGGCGTGCAGAGTGCCACCGGCGAGGTGGACTTTGCCAAGACCATGCAACGCGTACATGAGGTAATCGCCAAGATCGAACCCCACGATTCTGTAGAGCGGTATACCAGCCTTGGCGTAAACGTCATCGAAGGTGAAGGTCGTATTACCTCCCCATGGACGGTCGACGTCAACGGACAAACCCTGACCACACGCAACATCGTCATTGCCACCGGCGGCTCGGCGTTTGTGCCCCCCATTCCAGGACTGGACAAGGTCAACTATCGTACGTCAGAAAACCTCTGGGAACTGAACACTCAACCAAAACGACTGGTTATCCTGGGTGGAGGCCCTATTGGCTGCGAGCTGACACAGGCGTTCAGCAGACTGGGCAGTGAAGTGACGCAGGTAGAAATGGCACCGCGTATCATGGGCCGTGAAGATCCGGATGTTGCCGACATGGTGCAACAAAAATTCGAAGCAGAAGGCATCAACGTCATGGTCGACACAAAGGCTGTTGCCGTGGAGTCAGACAATGGCGAACATGTGCTGATCTGCGAACGAGGTGGTGACACGGTGCGCGTCGCGTTTGACGAAATCATCGTAGCCGTTGGTCGCAAAGCCAATACACAAGGCTTTGGCCTCCAGGAACTGGGTGTCAACCTGACAGATCGCGGCACCGTCGAAGTCAATGAATACCTGCAGACCAACTACCCCAACATCTATGCGGTGGGTGATGTTGCAGGCCCCTATCAATTCACACACGTTGCTGCCCACCAGGCATGGTACGCCGCAGTTAACTCACTCTTCGGGATGTTCAAGAAATTCCGGGCTGACTATCGCGTTATCCCCTGGGCAACATTCACTGACCCGGAAGTTGCCCGCGTTGGTCTGAATGAGACTGACGCCAAAGCGGACAATATCGCTTATGAGCTAACCACCTACGGCATTGACGATCTGGACCGAGCAATTGCCGACAGTAGCGACTACGGCGTCGTAAAAGTTTTGACAGTGCCGGGAAAAGACAAGATTCTGGGTGTCACAATTGTGGGTGAGCATGCAGGCGATCTGATAGCAGAGTACGTGTTAGCCATGAAACACGGTCTTGGCCTGAACAAGATATTGGGAACGATCCACATCTATCCTACACTCTCCGAGAGCAACAAATACGCGGCTGGCGAATGGAAGCGTGCTCACCAACCGGAAAAACTGCTTGAATACGTCAAGAAATTCCACGCCTGGCGTCGGGGCTGATCGTTCTACAGGTCGTTTTACGAGACTTGAAATTGCAAAAGGCCCCGCGCTAAACAAGCGCAGGGCCTTTATGTTTAAAAACTAAAGAACCGCGTTTTTACTTACGTCGGTAAACCCGTACGTAGTCAATCTCAAGCTTGGGATTCCGGAACTCGCTGACGTCT
This sequence comes from uncultured Granulosicoccaceae bacterium, assembly GCA_964352535.1. Taxonomy (GTDB): domain Bacteria; phylum Pseudomonadota; class Gammaproteobacteria; order Granulosicoccales; family Granulosicoccaceae; genus Granulosicoccus. Next base: position 18,808 of record CAYGSW010000020.1, read on the forward strand.
CTTGCTGTGGGAAAACGCTCACTACCAGGTCGACCCAGCCCACCAGCGTTAGCCGGAAAGTTCGTCCAGTTCCCACCCATAGCCAGATTGATCATGACGTACAACTCTTCGAAATCCACGTTGCCGTTGTACAGCTGGCTAGTTTGAACACCATCGATGAACCACGTTACCTTACCAGGTGACCACTCAACCGAATAGGTGTGGAAGTCCTGGCTGTAATCAATACCTGTATAGATCTGCCCTGACGGCTTTGGCTTGATGAAGTTTGCATCACCACCGTAGTACCGGCTTACGTTGGTGAAGTAGTGAAACGAATTATAGATGAACTGAGGTGCATGCCCCAGATTTTCCATGACGTCAATTTCGGTACGCTGTGTCCCCTCCCATGCACGTTTTTCATGGAACAGCCAGAACGCCGGGAATGTGCCTTCCTGGCTGGGAATCTTGATGCGGGCTTCGAAATACCCGTATTTCTGTGCAAACTTCTCATGGGTGGAGATAGCACCTGAAAGGAACTGTTGTTGATGCACGATATCGTCAAGCTTGCCGTGTGTTCTCTTCTTTTCACGATCCTTTAAGGGATTGACGATAGCCTGAATGGCCATGCTGCTGCCGTTGAACTTGAACGGATTGTATACAGGTACGACCTTTCTCTGATGCTCTTCATCCGGCCCGAGCACATTCACATAGAACTGATCTTCTCCGTTGACGACGCGATACTCATAACGTTCACCGTTCCACTCACCGTCCCAGCGCAGCTGTGAGTGCCAGCGATAAGGATTCAGGGATGTACCGTTGAACTCGTCACTGAACACCAGCTCGTAACCTGCCTTGTTGCTGACTTCCGAGTAGTTATATGATGCAGGATCTATCAGGCTTTGAACCGAAGCGGCATTGCGGTCACCACTGCTGGTTGGTTGCACAGATGCTCCCTGCACAACACCATTCTGGGCTGGTGGGGGGCTGGCGCCAGCTCCGCTTGCCGATCCGCTGCCGTTACCGGTCACACGGAATTTCAAGGTTTCGGATTGCACAGACTTGGCACCCGAACTATCAATGGCCTTGACGGTAAGCGAATGCTCGCCAGTGAAGAGGTTGCGACTGATCCACTCCAGACTGCCTGTGTTCCCGGCAACTTGTCCGTCGACAGTAACTTCGTACTGAACCGCGTCAGGCATGGCGTTCCACTGCCATTTGACGTCATTACCCGCAAACTCGTTCGCCCGCAGACCGTCGACCATGCTAGCGGCAAGACTCGCATTGGGACCAGCGGTAGCGCTACTGGTTGCAACCAAAGACCCGCTGCCCTGCCCTGTCACTATGATCTTGGAAGTCCTTGATTGCTCAGATCGATTGCCTGATGCATCAACTGCCTTGACGTGCATGGAGTGCTCACCGCGCCAGAGGTTGTTGCTGGTCCAGCTCGTCTCGCCAGTTGTACCGACATCCTGCCCGTCCACAGTCACTGCATACTGTGTTGCGCCAGACACTGCATCCCACTCCCAACGTACTGTAGAAGGACTGACTTCAGAGCCACGAGGATTTGCCGGGGCACCGAAAACACCCGAAGCCTGCGAAGCGCCATCGTTCGCTGGCTGGCTTCCCAAGGTGCTGACCGAGTGAGTGGCAAAACTGAAGGTTGTGTTGGTGCTTATGGTGGCAACCTGCGTACGTCCGGAAACCGCTCCAGAAGCATCAACAGCCCTTACGTCCATCGTATGGTTGCCAGCGAACAGGTTGTAGCTGTAGAACATGGGGGCTCGTGAGCGGCCCTGTTCCACACCGTTTACTGTAACGATATAGCCAACAGCACCCTCCACGGGTGCCCATTCCCATTTCACTGTGTTCTGGCGAATCTCAGTGCCCCGCAAATCCCGCGGTGTATCAACTGCAAACGCAGAGCCTGCGACCAGGGCTCCTGCTAAAGCCATGTGTAGTGGCAATCTCAATAATTTTTTACTCAGCATTGTCTCTAATCTTCGTCTACAAATTTATGTTCGATGCTTAAGGCAAGTGCGATAAACAAGCCAGTAGCGGTACTGTGCTCGTTACAAACCTGACAGGATTTACGAATCGTCTAAGACCTTACCGGGTCACGCTAACTCGGCAGAACATCAAGAAACGGCGGTACCAGACGGTCACAGAAAGCGAATACGCATGCACTTAAGGCCCAGACCATTACTCGATGGGAAGAGTTTACCGTTCAATCCGGCAATAATTGCCGACAGATTTGTGAACATATGTACATGAAAGGGTTGCCATGAGCTGTAAGCCTGTAATGGCGCCAAACAACATTAGTGTGGCCAGCTCGTTTAGCTACATGAACGCAATGATTACCAATTGGATAATTTATACAACCTGATCAATTATCAGCAAAGCACAAAAGTGCCACGCATTGCAGAATCAGGAAATTAACTCGGGCTCACCAAGATGGTAACCCTGTCCAAAGTCGATACCGATTTCTCTGACGGCTTCGAGTAACGCCGGAGACTCAACGAACTCAGCTACGGTTCGCTTTCCCATGGATTTGCTGATATCGCTGATTGCCTTGACCATCGTGAAATCAGTTTGGTCATTGAGAATGTCCTTGATAAGCAGTCCGTCAATTTTCAGAAATTCAACTGGCAGCTTTCGCAAAAAGGCAAATGAAGACAAGCCTGAGCCAAAATCATCAATGCTGAACCTGCATCCAATGGAAGATACCTCGTCCATGAACGCGCTGACCTTTGACAGATTGGCTATGGCTGTCGTTTCAGAAATCTCGAAACACAGCTTGCCCGGTTCCACAGTGCTCTTTGAAACTGTCCGAACCAGCTGCCTTGCAAAATCAATGTCGATGCAAGATCCTGCAGACAAGTTGATGCAAACATGACGAATGGCAAGTTGTAACGCAGGATTCGCTTTAAGCCAGTCGAGTGTCAGCAATATGGCGCGCTCATCAAGTGCTGCAATCAGACCGTAACGCTCGGCGGTGGGTAGAAACGCATGGGGACTCACCATATCGCCATTGGGCATTTCCAGGCGCAAGAACATTTCGAAACGCAATCCTTCAGGACTATCATGCAGCGGCAGGATTTTCTGACAAGCGATACGCATGCGGTTGTCTTCGAGCGCCATGTTGATTTCCTCAACCCAGTGCGTCGCTATTTTGCGATTACTGGCATTGCCCTCGCCTTCACGGTAAACAACAACGCGATTACGCCCTTCATCCTTGGCAATGTAGCAGGCTGAATCTGCAGCACTGAACAAGGACTCGATGCTCTCCCATCGATCATCCACGACCACAAGCCCCACACTCACTCCAATGGTGAATCGGTTCTCTTCCCAGAGAAACTGAAAATTCTCCACTTCATGCCGAATCTGATTAGCCAGCTTGAGCGCCTCTGCCACGCTGCACTTGTACAACAACACACCAAACTCATCTCCTCCGAGACGCGCCAGCACATCACTTTTGCGAACAAGGGTTTCAAACAGCTGAGCCAGCTGACGCAGCAGTTCATCACCAGCCTGATGCCCACAGGTGTCGTTCACGATCTTGAACGAATCAAGATCCATGAAGCAAAGCGCATGCGCCTCACGGGTCTGCCGCGACGCCTCCAGCGCTTCGCGCACGGTATTTTCAAAACTACGGCGGTTGACTATGCCAGTGAGGGCGTCATGATTAGCGTGATAAGCGGTCGTCTCAGCCTGCCGGACTGAGGCGGTAACATCACATCCCACCCCTCGATAGCCAACGAACTCCCGGGCGCGGTTGTACACCGGAATGCCACTGTACCGAATGACACGCGTCTCCCCACCTGTTGACCAGCGAAACTCGAAGTCTCTGAACGGAACACCATCTTCAAGCTGCTGCAAATGTTCTTTCCAGTAGGCATCGTCATTGATGTTGGATGGATGATCTCGAAGCTGCGCATGAGTGCGACCCAGAATGAGCTCACGCGGAATGCCCAGTACACGCGTCAAGCCATCCGATGCAATACGAAACGTCAGCGTTGAATCCATTTCCCAGAAAAAATCTGCAGCTGCGCTTGCGTAGTGCCTGTAACGCTGTTCGTTGGACCGAAGGCGGCGAAAGTCATCAACCTGTTTTATCGATAATGAAGACAACGAGTGATTTTTTCCTGTAATCAACGGTATCGAGTCGGTGCGACGTTGTTCCACTTCACTGTCTGCCAGCGCCACGTCAACGAACGACAGCAATAGCGCACGCGATGCACCCCATTGCACGTGTGTTACTCGTGCAATAAGCCGAACCTGCCCCCCGGTGCAGGATTTCGCAGCCAGGGTCACACGGTCGAGGGCAGGATCTTCAGCAGTAGGCAACTCGGTAACAGCCTTTTCTATAGCCTTGGCGTACTCTGCCTCTGTGAAGATGTCAGACACCTGTGCGTTGTCAATCAGCGCCTGGGCACTGGGATACCCCATGACACGTGCCGCGTTGTCATTGGCAAACAGAATGGATTGTCGGGAAATGATGAGACTGCCCTGTATTCCATCATTAACCAATGTCTGATAATCGATGGTGACAGCGGTCTTCGGTGCGCTGAAGGCAGGACCACCTAACAGGCGTATATCGATGCCACGTACCCGCTGATCTTCGGTCACGACAGGCGTACGCACAATCATGGCTTGTCTGGGGACATCACTGCTGCCCAGATCAATGGCGCTGATATCTGCTTTTGCGGTAAAGATAGCTTGGCTATCGAGAGTCATCTGCTCGCGTGCAACGTGACCGGGAAACAGATCAAAATCGGTCTTGCCGATGATCTCATCGGGCGAATTGCGCCCAATGCCCTGGGCAAACGCTATTGTGCAAGCGCGATATATCAGGCGCTCATCTTTGAGCGCTACACGATCGCTTGCCTGACCATCCATAGTGTGCCGACTTAGCATGTTCAATAAGTGTAAGGCAAAAAGTGCTGCAACAACGCGTGCGGCATTCAGATTCGAGTCAATATAACTTGTCAATGTAACTTGTTAGAGTATAGAGCAGCTCAGCATGGACAGCTGACAACTAACGCCACGATACATGTTGGCATTATTCACGTTGCGGTAATGACATAATGCTGTAGGTGTCACCTAAACAAAAAGAGCATTGCCCATGAATTCGATGCATGCAGACCCCGTTGTGATTGTTGATGGTGCGCGCACACCGATAGGGGCATTCCAGGGCGAACTGGCAACCGTCAGCTCACCCGAGCTGGGCGCTGTGAGCATACGTGCCGCTTTGCAGCGCGCTGGTGTCAGTGGCGAAGATGTCGAAGAAATCATCATGGGTTGTGTGCTGCCTGCAGGACTGGGTCAGGCACCCGCCAGACAAGCGGCGCTGGCGGCAGGTGTGCGTCAGGATGCAGGCTGCACCACAGTCAATAAAATGTGCGGCTCAGGCATGAAAGCGCTCATGCTCGCGCATGATGCTCTGCTAGCAGGCGCTAACCGGGTGATGGTGGCTGGTGGAATGGAGAGTATGAGCAATGCCCCCTATCTGTTGCCCAAAGCCCGCGAAGGATTGCGTATGGGCCACGCTCAGGTCAAAGATCACATGTTTCTGGATGGGCTGGAAGATGCGTATACACCCGGGAAACTGATGGGTCACTTTGCCGAAGATACCGCCACCCACTATCAATTTACTCGCGAGGCACAGGACGCCTTTGCCATCAGCTCGGTCGAACGCGCACAACAGGCCATGGCATCCGGTGCATTTGAGCAGGAAATTGCACCTGTAGCGGTAAAGACTCGAAAAGGCGAACATAGTGTCAGGCTCGACGAACAACCATCCAGGGCCGATATCGAGCGCATACCGACGATGCGCGCCGCTTTTGTCAAAAACGGCACTGTAACGGCGGCTAACGCGAGCTCCATTTCAGATGGAGCCGCAGCACTGGTGTTGATGCGCCAAAGCGAAGCACAACGCCGAGGCCTTCGTCCACGCGCAAGGATACTGGGACATGCCAACCATGCGCAGGCACCCCAGTGGTTCACCACAGCACCGGTGTATGCAATGGAGAAGCTACTTGCTTCCCTCAAAATGAGCATAAAAGACATCGATCTGTACGAGATCAACGAAGCCTTTGCGGTAGTCACCATGGCTGCCATACAGGAACTCAAGCTACCGCAGGAAAACGTCAACATACATGGTGGTGCCTGCGCTCTGGGCCATCCGATAGGCGCCTCTGGCGCTCGTATCATGGTGACCCTGATGAATGCACTGGAAAACCGCAACCTCGAAACAGGCATAGCCTCACTGTGTATCGGTGGCGGCGAGGCCACTGCTGTCGCCATTCAGCTATTGGACAAACAGTGAGTGAAAATCATGAGTAAAACCATCGAGTTCTACTACGACTATTCTTCGCCGTTTGGCTATCTGGCCAGTGAACGCATCGAAGACCTGGCCTCCAGACATGATCACAAGGTTGTCTGGCACCCGGTATTGCTCGGGGCAATCTTCAAAGTCAGCAACCAGGTACCGCTAACTGAAGTACCACTGAAGGGTGAATATTCGATGCGCGACTTTGCCCGCTCCGCTCGCGAACACAACATTGCCTACACCCATCCCGATCCATTTCCGATTGGCGCTGTAGCCGCATGCAGAGCCACGTTGTGGCTACGCGACAACACCGATGCATCGCTCAGCAGCCGCACAACGGATTTCGTACACGCCGTCTTCCGTGCTTTCTATGTCGAAGGCCGTGACATCACTGATGTTGCCGTACTGGGTGAACTGGCAAGCCAGCTGAACATTGATACTGAAAAAATGACTGCCGCCTTGAGCGAGCAGTCAGTAAAGGATGCATTACGACTGGAAGTGGAATCTGCGATAGCCCATGGCATCTTCGGCGCGCCTTACATGATCGTGGATAACGAACCCTTCTGGGGTAATGACCGGCTTGAGCAGATAGACCGCTGGCTGAGCAAGGGCGGCTGGTGATAACACAATGAGCTATTTCAGTACACAAACTGATACCCGAGGCGTTACCACGATGACGCTTGATCGCCCGGACAACTACAACGCGATGAATCGCGAATTCATGGACAGCTTCAGGAACAACCTTGAAAAACTGCGTAGCAACACTCGAATATTGGTGATCGCAGCGAACGGCAAGCACTTTTGCTCTGGTGCCGACATCAACTGGATGAAGAAATCCGTCGATCTTACTGAGGAACAGAATATCGCTGACGCCATGGCGCTCTCTGACATGCTGCAAGCGCTCAATACGTTCTCCTGCCCGACCATCGCCAAGGTGCAGGGCGCTGCACTGGGCGGAGGCACCGGACTGGTCAGCTGTTGCGATATCGTGGTGGCAGCAGAGGATGCCAGATTTTCATTTTCCGAAGTGCGACTGGGAATTATCCCTGCCACCATCAGTCCTTATGCGATAGCAGCCGTCGGCAAACGCGCTGCCAGACGTTACTTCCTCACTGGCGAGCAGTTCGATGTGCTGGAAGCCTACCGTCTTGGCCTGGTACATGATGTCTGCTCAACAGACAATCTGGATACCCGTGTGGAAGAAAAGATTTCAGCGCTGATGTGCGGTGGTCCCAACGCTCAGAGAGAAGCCAAAAAGCTGATCGACGATGTGGCCGACAAGCCCGTTGATAATGCCTTACGCCGGCAGCTGAGCGCCAGACTCGCCACCATCCGCACAAGCTCCGAAGCACAGGAGGCACTGAGTGCATTTCTGGAAAAACGCACACCCAACTGGCACTGACACTACTTTGCCTCCACCTCCATTGCCTCATCAAAACACACCTCGGCTTTCTCTTCAGTAAATCCTGCATCTGCGAACACTTGCATGGGACAGGATTCCAGTGCGTCATTGTCCAGCTCTTCGGGGCTGATCTCAGCGGGCAACGGCAACAGACATTGCTTAATGGCAGCTTCGGATAAGTCGGTGCACATTGCACCGGTAAACCCCATGCATTGAGTAAAGACTTCAGACTGACACAGCACCGAATACTGTCCTCTTGCCATATTCTCGAGTAAAACACGCGAAATCATTTCACTCGACTGGGCAACAACAGGTGCCGCAGGCAAGAAAGGCAACACAAGGGATGACAACAGAACTGTTGTAAAAATTGACTTACGCAGGGTGACCATAGGGCTACTCAATTGGGTTATACGGATTGTCAACACGCTGGGAAATTCACTGCTATCCCGCCAAGCGAAGTCTCCTTATATTTGTGATTCATGTCCAGGCCGGTCTGACGCATTGTCTCGATACAGTTGTCCAAAGGCATGAAATGATTGCCATCACCCCGAAGTGACAGAGAGGCAGCCGACACGGCCTTGATAGCCCCCATGGCGTTGCGTTCAATACACGGTACCTGCACCAATCCACCGGCAGGATCACATGTCATCCCCAGATGATGCTCCAGCGCGATTTCTGCGGCATTTTCAATCTGCATGTTTGTGCCACCCAACGCTGCACATAATCCAGCGGCTGCCATCGCAGAAGCTGAACCCACTTCCCCCTGACACCCCACTTCAGCACCTGATATCGATGCATTGTGCTTGATCAAACCACCAATAGCCGCCGCTGTTAGCAGGCACGTCACAACACCTTCATCCGTTGCTCCGACACAATGATCCCGATAATAGCGAAGCACAGCAGGAACAACCCCGGCAGCGCCATTAGTCGGAGAAGTTACTACCCTTCCACCAGCAGCATTTTCCTCGTTAACCGCCATGGCATAGACAGACAGCCAATCGTTCTCAGCGTGCGGTTGCACGAAATTACGGCCACGTTCTGCCAGCAACTGTTCATGAATGGCTTTCGCACGCCTTTTCACACCCAGCCCTCCAGGCAGAACGCCTTCCATACGCAAACCGCGATCAATGCAGCTGTTCATGGCGTCGCGTAGCACTTGCATACGTTCATCCAGTAACCGCTCACCTGAATGGGCGATCTCGTTCGCTCGCTTCATCTGAGCAATGCTAAGTCCCGACACATGCCCCATGTCCAGCATCTGCTTTGCCGTGCCAAACGGATAAGGGCAACCGTGGTTGCGCTTATCGGCTGCAAATTCTTCTGTATTGCCGCGCTGGGATGCGACAAGCTCCTGCTCATTCACAACAAATCCGCCCCCGATAGAATAGTAAGTCTCTTGCAGCACCAGGCGACCTGCAGCATCCGTCGCCTGAAATATCAATCCATTGGCATGACCGGGCAGTGCTGGCCCAAAGTCAAAGATCAGATCAACGTCCGGATCAAACGCAATATCGCCAAGCCCCTCGGGGGAGATGAGTTTATTCTGGCGAACAGACGCTTCTAGCTGTTCGGCATCGTCTGGATTCAGCGTATCGGGTAACAGACCTATCAAGCCCAGGACAACTGCACGATCAGTGGCATGCCCCTTTCCGGTAAAAGCCAATGACCCATGCAACGTGACACGAATTCGCGCCACCCCGTCAGTATCCGCCAATCGGAGCGCATCAAGAAACCTTGCCGCAGCACTCATCGGGCCCATGGTGTGCGAGCTGGACGGCCCGATACCTACCTTGAAAATATCAAAAATACTCAGGAACATCGTATGCGGTCCTCAAAGCGCTGGGCAATATTGTGCCAGCGCTGGCCATTGCAACACTATCCGATAAGACTATTATTGACCATTCGGACAGCTGAGCGTCGTGTGGTGAAAGCTTTTGCTCACATAGCCTATCCGTCCGCACACACATTGCGTACAAGTGGCCATGCAAATACTCAAGCACAAGAAATACTGGCTGTTCGATATGGACGGCACCCTTACCAATGCCATGCATGATTTTGACGCGATGCGTACCGAGCTTGGACTACCGGCAGGGGTTCCTATCCTCGAAGCACTCGCAGCGATGGATCCCGAACAAGCCGCGATAAAACACCGTGAGCTTGACGACATGGAACTTCGCATGGCCGCCGAGGCCACTGCGCAACCCGGCAGTATGGAATTACTCGAGCACCTTAAAGACAGCGGGGCCGAGCTTGGCATTGTGACCCGTAATGGTCGCCAGATTGCAGACGTCACGCTAAAGGCCTGTGCGCTTCACACCTATTTCAGTGCAAACACCATTATCAGTCGAGACTGCTGCACAGCCAAGCCTGACCCCGCTGGCGTCCAACTGCTGTTGTCACGCCTGCAAGGTGCCGCTGCGGATGCCGTTATGGTCGGCGATTATCTGTTCGATCTACAAGCCGGACACAGCGCCGGTGCCACGACTATCCACATGGATATCACCGGCGAGTTTGCGTGGCCGGAAATCACCGACCTTGGCGTCAAATCACTACCGGAACTACAAGCTTATCTGCGCTAACTTGCATCAAATCCTAACACCACCACCCGTGCCCGGTCAGCCTGAGCTCTGGTTAGCCTCTGGCGTGTTTGCACGGCGCGTCTGTCGCCTGGGCCAATAACACCGTTTACACCGATAGCACGCTGGGGTGAGCCATCCACCGAATAACCAATCCTGACATTGCGAATAGGCGTTGACGCCTGATTGATCACTTCAATGACAAACACGCCCTGCTGCGTTAGTCCCTGCCGTACAAGCACACCGGTGTTGCGCCCGTTATCAACATCTGGCTGCAAACGAATCAGACCCTGCTTTGCAAGTTGCCCACTGCTACCACCTGCTTGCGCAGCCATTGCGTAATAACGGCGTGCCACCTGGGTCTTGCCTTCTGCCTCGGCAAATTTTCCGAGTCCAAGCTGTGCGACGTTTGTGGGCAATAGTTGCATGCTACGACCATAATCAGCCTTTGCTGCCTGAATGTTGTTCTCGGCTTCACTGACTCTGCCGCGCTGCACGTAATTGTAAAAATATTCACTATTGAGCGAAATCGCCCTTGTGTAAGACTGCCTGGCCGCCTTCAGGTTCTTCTGCCCCAGCGCAATGTCGCCTGCCAGGGTATGAAACAGAGATTCTCTGGGTTCTGACCGGATAGCCTGATTGACGAGTTGCGATGCCTGGCGAACATCACCATTCTTCAGCGCCAGACGGGCTTTATCATGCGCAGCATAGGCTTCTTGCGTTCTGAACAATGTGGCCATCGCTGACTTGTACTGCTGTTCGCCCAGCACACCGCCCTTAGGTAACCTGGCGGCTGTCTTCAGATTCTCGTTGACACGCTTTTGCGATGGCGGATGACTGGCAAAAAGTCTTGACAGCGGATTGTTCGGCTGACCTTTGGACAACGCCAGAAAGGTGCGTTGCAAACCCACCGCCCCTTGTGGGTCATAACCTGCCCGAGCCATGTACTCCATCCCGTAAAGATCAGACTCAAGCTCAGCACCCTGTCCATACTGGCTATTGATAATCTGTGCGCCTACAGAAGATGCCAGCTGTGCAACCTGACCGTCATAACCGTTGTTTTGAGCCAGAATGGTGGCAGTAACCACGCCCAATTGCAGACCCATACCGCGCGTCTGCCCTCTGGCACCATGCTTGGCCGCTGCATGCACAATTTCATGCCCCAGCACGGCCGCAAGTTCCGCCTCATTCTTCAGCTGTACCAAAAGCCCACGATTTATACTGATCTTGCCACCGGGCAATGCCCAGGCATTAGGTGTTGAATCGTTGATGACATTGAATTCGTAAGGCAATTTACGATCGCTCTTTGCGGCCAGCTTCATACCCACCGATCGCACGTAGTTTTCAACCTTGGGGTCGGCCGTGTAGTCTCCGCCCTGCTGTTGCCGCAGCGGTAAATACTGCTGCGCACCAACCTGCAACTCCCAGTCTTCAGACACTAGCAAGAGATCTTTCTTGCCCGTGACAGGATTCTGCACACACGCACTCACCAGCATTACGCATAGAAAACTTGCCAAAAAAGCCGGTAATTTGTTCATCATGATTGCCATTGCTCTCTTATATTGATGCTTCTAATGTTGATGCCCGCCAACACCATGTGCGTGCCCATGGGCCATCTCTTCGTCCGTCGCCGCTCGCACAGACTCTATAGACACATCAAACGTCAAATCTACTCCCGCAAGGGGATGATTGGTATCCACATCAAGGTTGAATTTACCAACCTTTACAACGGTAGCAGGACTGGGCCCCTGTTCGCCGCGCAGCGTAATAATCTGTCCGACACGGAACGCTTGCTTCTTACCAGCGTCTATCCTCTTGCGGGAAATGCGCTGCAGGCGCTCCGGATAGTGCCGCCCATAGGCTTTTTGATGAGGAATTGTTATGGAAAATTCATCCCCGGCAGTCTTTCCCACAAAGGCATCCTGCAAGGCCAGCAGCACACCGCGCTCTCCGTGCAGACACAGCACTGGCTGGGAGTTTCGTGATGACTCGATCATCCGGGCTTTGGTGTCGTACAAGTCATAATGAAACGCGATGACCGTTCCCGGCCCGGCTACGGACATTCGTATTACTCCACCGTCATGGTTCTGGGATTTTCTGCACGTCAATATATCGTTGCAGCTCGTACACTATTCATATGATACACAAACGACATTCCGGCAGAGCGCTCAGATTGCTTCTCCCGTTAATACTCATCTTGCTGGTTCAGGGTTGCACCAATAGCAAGTTGATCGTCGGGCCACTCTATAACCGGCTCGATGACATGATGCGAGAGGAGTTCGAAAAACTCGGCGATTTCAATGAGATGCAAACCGCATCTTTCGAGGCTACTCTGGGCACCTACCACGTATGGCATCGGCAATCTGAGCTGCCCCAGTATGCTGAACTGATGAGAACAATTGCAAGCTCGATTGCCAGCGCGGACACAACGCAAACCGATGTCCAATCGTGGGTCGACAGTGTGGAACTGTACTCTCTGTCTGCTCGCACATGTCACCCGATAAATTTTTCAGCTGACCTCGTACAATCGTTCACCGATGAACAGATCAATTTCATCGAGGAGCGTTTCAAGAAGCAGCAAGCAAAAAATCTGGCTCGCTACAATTCCAGAACACCCAAAGAGCGCGTAGAGCGCAGACTGCGCAACGTCACAAAATGGGCTGGACGTATCGGACTGCAATTCACGCCTACTCAACGGGCGATGCTTCTGAGCACATTCAAACGTCAGACCAGCTTGCGAAAAGAGTACTACAAGCTATCAGCGGCATGGAAACAGGCGTTTTTCGACATCGCCCGCAATCAGGAAAATCCGGCCTACGCGCAAGACATGCAAGCGCACCTGGATACCTTGTGGAATCTTCTGGAATCCAATCACGCACAAACCTGGCAGGCCAATCGAGACCTGTGGAAGGCCACTGGTTTACGCTTTGTCACCAGCATGACTGACGAACAACGCAGGACAGTCAGCAACTGGATGAACAAGATGGCCGCAACGGTAGACGCCATATCCGAGGATGAACCGTCGTTCAAAGTGACTAACGACCCGAGTGTCGGTTGCCTGGTTGATCCTGAAAAAACCTGACCACTAAACCTGACCACTAAAGTGTGCGGCGATGAGCAGCAAACGCATCCACAATCGCCGGCACATCGTGCAGCGAACGCAACCGGGCGAATAAATCTGCCACTTCCGGATACGTCCTCTTCAGATATGCCAACCATTGCTTGGTACGATTCCCCACATGCCTGGGGCTCTGGCTGTCTGAGCGTAAAAACTGAGCTTCCACCAGATAGGAAATATCCACCCAGGGCATAAGCGAGCTCTCGACACCCGTTTCAGCCTGACGGATACGCCGCGCCAGATCCGGTGCCGCCAACGCGCTACGGCCCAGCATCACATGCGAACACCCACTCTGCTCTCTGGCCACCAACGCATCGTCAACACTCCAGATTTCCCCATTGATGTAGGTGTTAGCCACTCCCTCATGCATCACAGGTTTCACGGATGACCACCAGGCAGGCGGCTTATACCCATCAAATTTCGTGCGCGCATGAATCGCAAGCTCGGAAGCACCAGCCTCTCGGATCAAACCCACAATTTCCGGCAAGGCATCATGATTGTCATACCCTAGTCGAATCTTTGCCGTCACAGGCACGGACGCATCTACCGCATCGCGCACCGCCTTGACAATAGCCCCAACCTGTCCAGGATCGCGCAGCAGAATCGAGCCACCCATGCTCTTGTTCACCGTCTTGGCAGGACAACCAAAGTTCAAATCAACCCCCGGAGAGCCCAACGCCACAGCCCGGCGAGCATTGACAGCCAAAGCCTGCGGATCACTCCCCAGCAACTGCGTAAAAACCGGCACCCCATGCTCCGTCTCACCACCCGTCTGAAGCTCCGGGCACAGACGAAGAAACACTCGCTCTGGCAGCAACACATCCGTCACCCGGATAAACTCCGTGACGCAACGATCATAGCCACCGATACCCGTCAATAATCGTCGCATAGGCGCATCAATCACCCCTTCCATAGGTGCCAGTAGCACCCGAACAGGTTCATCGATCTCAGTTTTAATATCACTCACACTCAAAAAACCTTGGCCACGCGTACACTATCAATATGCAAATCGGTTACACCTATACGATGCCCGTCATCGAACGGCATCAAAACACATTAACGCTCGATGGCGGTGAACTGGGCATGTTGCCACTACCTGCAAAAGAAGGTGGCGCTGTTCAAATCGGCGATAAGCTCAAGGTTTTCGTTTTCACAGACGCCACCGGCAAACCGTTGGCAACCACACGTCAACCCGTGGCCGAACGCGACCAATGCGCATCGTTAAAAGTCATGGACATCACCAACGCTGGCGCTTTTCTGGACTGGGGCCTTGAAAAAAACCTGCTCCTGCCATTCGCAGAACAACGCCGCCCGGTCGACGTTGGCCGATATGAAAGCGTCCTTGTGTACCTGGACAACAGTAACCGCCTAGCCGCCACCAGCCGCCTCGACCACCACCTACCCGAAATAGCCACCGATTACCGTCCCTGGCAACCCGTCACTCTGCATATATACCAACGCACAGACCTTGGCCTGAAAGCCGTCGTCGACAACAAAGCCCTTGGCCTTCTCTATAAAGACGAAATTTTCAAACAGGTGCGCGTCGGTGAAACCCACAACGGCTTCATCAAACGACTGCGCCACGATGGCAGAATCGACCTGGCACTACAGCCACCCAGCGAGCAGCTACAACCTGATCTCACCGAGCAAATCATCGCCCACCTCATCGACAATGACGGAGTCTGCAATCTGAGCGACAAAAGCTCCCCCGAAGCCATCCAGGCCACGTTCCAGGTGAGTAAGAAAAACTTCAAGAAAGCGCTTAGCACACTATATAGAGAACGCCGCATCATCATTGAGGCCACACACATCACCCTGACCGAAACCACCAAAGACTAATGGCTATCCAATGGTTCCCCGGCCACATGCACAAGGCCCGCAAGGAGATGGCTAAAATACTGCCGGAAATCGATGTGATAATCGAAGTGCTGGATGCTCGAATCCCGTGGAGCAGCGAAAACCCCATGCTGAGCGACATCAGCAAGGAAAAGCCCGTCCTGCGCTTATTGACCAAATCAGACCTGGCAGACCCTACCATGACAAGCCAATGGCTGGCGCTCCATAGCGCAACCAGCGGGCAAGATGCCCTGGCAATTTCCACCACAACGCCAAACGCCTACAAGCAAGTACCCGAACGCCTGCGCGCCTTCTACCCCGATGACACCACCCAACGCCTCAAACCCCGAGTGGCCATGGTAGTAGGTATCCCTAACGTCGGTAAATCCACACTGATCAATAAACTCACTGGACGCGTCATCGCCAAAACAGGCAACGAGCCTGCCATCACAAAGCGCCAACAGCTCATCAAGCTGACCGAGCACTGGTCCCTGCGCGACACACCCGGTGTGCTCTGGCCCAAAGTAGACAACGAAGCCAGCGGATTCCGTCTTGCCGCAACCGGCGCTGTCCGCGACACGGCCATGGACAGTAGCGAGGTGGCTACCCACCTGCTCGATTATCTCATCACCGCCTATGCCGACCGGTTGACAACCCGTTACGGCCAATCAATCCCTCTCACTGAAAGCGTGCAAACGCTGGAGGAGATCGGCCGTACCCGAGGCTGCCTTGGTGTGGGCGGCCTGGTTGATTTCGACCGCGCGGGCCGCTTGCTGCTCCAGGAATATCGCCAGGGCCTACTCGGCCAGATAACCCTTGAAACCCCACCCATGCGCGAGCGTGAACTGGTCGATACAGCAGCGCGAATCGCTAGAATCGAGGCGAAACGCGAAAAACGCAAAGCCGACAAACAGGCTGCACGAAAAGCCGAACAGGCGCGCAAGAAATCCAAGCGTTTTTAATGATCTAACCCTACTCGCCGCTAATGGGGTTACATGCTGGCTAGACGATTTGCCAGGCATTACCCTACAGCGTAGCGGCCAAAGAGCTCGCAGGCGAGATGGAAATGGTAAACATCAGGCCATGTTCGAAAATCATAGTGACAGTATTTGCGCTTGCAGCGCAAGGTTGTGCGTTTGCCCCAAAACCACCCGATATAGATGCGCAACAAGCCGCCCTTGAGCGCTGGAATCGCTGTTTGCAGCGTTTCGAGCAGGAAACGCACTTTTGTGACGGCCACAGGCGTGATGTAGTGGCTACATTTCCGCTACATCTGGAGCATCAGGTAAACGCACTGCTGACCCAACAAACACGTAAGCTGAAAGCCTCACGAACGATGGAAACCGGATTAGAACAGGTTTTTGACGCTTCTGACAATCCGGCAGGAAACCCGCTGATCGAATCTGGAAGCGGAGCAAGATTCGGCGATCTATGACATAGTGCCGGGGTTAACCCATTGACCCACGAAAACGGCAGGATACGATCGTCCCATGATTCGACCTTTATTTTTCAAGAGAACCCTAATCGCTGCAACCAGCGCCGCACTTTTGGCAGGTTTTGCAGTTAATCCCGTACTCGCACAGGATGACAAGCTGGCTACCGAGGATGCCAAGGCCAGCTATGGTCTGGGCATGATGATCGGCGAAAGTCTGAAGCCCTATGGCGACGTCGACTATGATCTAATCGTTGAAGCACTCAAAGCCCAGCACGGCGGAAGCGACACCCTGATGACCATTGAAGAAGCACAGGCCACGTTGCAGGCAAGACAACAACGTATTGCCTCCGAAGCCGCCATGGAGGCAAGCAAGGCCGGTGAGGCTTTCCTGGCAGAGAACGCAGCGCGTGAAGGTGTTACAGTCACCGAAAGCGGATTACAGTATGAAGTACTGACTGAAGGCGATGGCGCCAAGCCCACAGCAGACGACACCGTCAGCGTACATTATGCTGGCACGTTGATGAACGGCACAGAATTCGATAGCTCGATTGCACGCGGTGAACCTGCTACATTTCCACTCAAGGGCGTTATCCCAGGCTGGACCGAAGGTGTACAGCTGATGAGCGTCGGCAGCAAATTTCGCTTCGTCATCCCATCCGATCTGGCCTACGGTGATCGCGGTGCTGGCCAGGCCATCGGACCCGGCGAGACTCTGGTCTTTG
>CAYGSW010000021.1:0-33502 GCA_964352535.1 uncultured Granulosicoccaceae bacterium
GCAATGAGATGGCGCCATTGCTCAGTCTCTCGACCCGCAAGCTGAAATTGCCGCTCCAGCCAAAGTGGGCAAAACTGACATCACCACTGTTCAGGCCAAATCCCGAGGTGCCGCAAATAAGCCCTGGTGCGTGCTCATGGCTTGTGCGCCCATGCAGATTGGAAATATCGATGCGTCCGGGAGCGATGTGTCTGCGGTGTGTCTGATTCTCCAGACCCCATCGGCCATGCTGTGTGAGGCACTCGCGATAGGAGCCCGGCATGGGTACTGTGGCGCTGGCTAGCCAATCAACGGTCAGGTCGGTGGATCCGGTGTTTTTCAGTGTCGTTGTCAAGCTGGCTACATCACTTTTTTTATCGAGTGTCAGGGCCAGCGTGACCGACAGTTCAGCCTGCTTGTCAGACAATGAAATGAACAGGGTGTCGTCTGATTGCGTGACGGTGTCAGTGCACAGGCGATGCGCAAACTGACTGCCGTTGCGATGACATTGCAGCGCAGGCGAGCCGGTATAGCCGGTGCAGGCTTGTGGAAAAAGCGATAAGGGTGTGACCGAATCCAATCCGCCGAACGCCAGGGCGGTGTCGTCATGGACCATCAGCTGATCGAGCGAGACAGCCTCGCTCAGTTGACGACCAGACCACACCAGGCGCGGTGTTTCGTGATCCTGCACCACCAGTAAGGTGGTTGCTGCACCGTCTAGGCGCCATAGGGCAGGTTGCGTGGACATCGTCAGGTACTTGCTCGCTCAAAGGGTGCTGGAAAAATCAACGTTGACGCGTGAGGTGGTATCGTCATCATCAAGATGCGCCTATCATTGCACCTTGGCGACAATAATGGAACAATGTTCCAAAATTATAAGAGCGACGGTTAAAAGCTGTCAATCATCATTGAAGGGACATATTCGGAACCGTTCCATGGCCGGCAACAACAAATCCTCAACTCAGGCATTCGCTGACGCCAGCGCAGAGCAGGCGCAGGGCAATGCCCGATCAAACTCCGGTCTGGGTCGTGCTGTGCGCTTGCTAGACTTGATTGTGGCCAAGGGCCCACTGCGATTTGCACAAATCGAAGAATTGGCCGGCATTCCCAAGGCAACCTTGCACAGACTCCTGAACGAGCTGGCTGAAGAGCGGCTGGTCCAGTTCGATGAGCGGGTACTCACCTGGAGCGCAGGCTACCGCATACTGGAAATGGCCAATCGTATCTGGACGCGTTCTGATATTCGGGTTCTCGCCCGTGATCAGCTGCTGGCACTTAACGCGCTCAGTGGCGAGTCGGTACAGATTGCGGTACTGGCTGACACTCATGGCGTGGTAATTGACCATATCGAGAGCACACGAAGCGTACGACACTCAATCAACGTGGGTAATCGCGAACCGGTCTATTGCACTGGCAGTGGTAAGGTTCTGCTGGCATGGTGCGACAAGGCACAGCGTGATGGCATCATTTCCAGAATCTCGTTTGTACGATTCACACCCAATACCATTACCGACACGGATGCACTAACCAGTGAGCTGAGTCTGATCAGCAAGCGCGGCTATGCCATTGACGCGGAAGAACGATTTCTGGGGACATGCTGCATAGCAGCTCCTGTGGTTGATTCAACAGGTCAAGCCGTGGCCGGAATCAGCATCACGGCTCCGGCATTCCGGACCAGTGCTACAGATCTTGAGCACTGGCGCGATTCACTGATAGCCGCCGCCGCAGAAGTATCGCGTCGGCTCGCACCACGAACAGGGCCTAGCGCAAGCATTGCCCATTAAACCAGCGACAAAAACACCAAACGTTAGAAAATCACATCCATAGGAGAGTTGCAGATGGCCGAAGTAGAACTGCGTAAAGCGTACAAGCGTTATGGGGAGGCAGAAGTTATCCACGGCGTGGACATGAAGTTGCCGAGCGGTGAGTTCATTGTTTTTGTGGGGCCCTCGGGTTGTGGTAAGTCCACGTTGCTACGCATGATCGCAGGGTTGGAAGAGATATCCGAAGGTTCCATCCACATCAAGGGCAAGGATGTCACTCATGTCGAGGCTGTGGATCGTGGAATAGCCATGGTGTTTCAATCCTATGCACTCTACCCGCACATGACGGTGGAAGAGAACATGGGTTTTGGTCTGAGAATGGGCGGTGCGCCCAAGGAAGAGATTGATCAGAAAGTGTCAAAAGCTGCGAGAACCCTGCAGCTGGACAAGCTATTGGATCGCAAGCCGAAGAATCTGTCGGGTGGTCAGAGACAGCGAGTCGCCATAGGACGAGCCATTGTGCGCAATCCCGATGTGTTCCTGTTTGACGAACCCCTGTCCAACCTTGACGCCGAGTTGCGAGTTGAGATGCGTCTGCGTATTGCCCAGCTTCATAACGAGCTTGAGGCCACCATGATTTACGTTACACATGATCAGGTTGAGGCCATGACAATGGCTGACAAGATTGTGGTGTTGCGAGCAGGCCATGTCGAGCAGATAGGCTCACCACTAGAGCTCTACCATCACCCTGATAATCTTTTCGTGGCAGGCTTCATTGGCTCTCCACGCATGAACTTCATTGACGTCACACTCAAGGAAGGCAATGCAACACATGCCGTTGTAGAACTGCCCGGCGGTGGCACGGCAAACATCTCTGTTGATGCAGCACGAGCTGTTGCGGGCAGCAAGGCAACTCTGGGAATTCGCCCCGAGGATGCAGGTGGGGATACTGGCGACTTCAAGCTCCCGCTAGAAGTGGATGTCGCCGAGCGACTGGGTGGTTCAACGTTTCTGTATGGCAAATGTGGCGGTATGGAACATTTTGTTGTCCAGCGTCCCGGTATTGATCCCACTCGTCATGGCGATGCCATCGAGCTGAATCTCACATCGCATACTTGCTATCTGTTCGATGCTGATGGGATGGCTTATCACCGTACAACGTCGGTTGGAAAACAGAACGCCGCCTGAGCGTCGGGTATGAGCCTTGAACGGCTTAGTTCTGTTTCTTGAGGGTAGCAGCAGTGGGAACTTGCCGGACCAGTGAGACAATGGTTCTGGCAGGTAGACGCAACAGGGCAATGGACACTATCACCAGCATCACTGACACTGCAGTCAGCGTAAAGTAGTGAAGTGCTGCCTCCATTGTCCCTGTGGTTGTGTCAAAGACGACTATGGCATGCCCATAACGTTGACCATCGGACTTTATGGGTATGCGTGCCGTCGGACCACTCGCCGGGCGATCAAGCAGTGTATCGTTGCCGTTGCCAAGATGGGCAATTAACCTCTCGTCTTTGTCCACCAGAGTGATACCGCTGATACGCGTGTCCTGGCGTACAAACCGGTGGGCGGCTCGGGTGATACTGGAGGTCGTGGAAGGTTGAGCGAGTGTTGCAAGCTCCACGTACAGCGCAGAGGCTGACAGGTTTCGCTCTGCAGTCTCTTGTTGCGTTATCGCGGCTCGCTGACTATTCAGGTAGTGGATAGTGTGCAAGCACGCTGCTGCCACAACAAGTGCAACGGCAAACAAAGCGCTCCTGCCTATGCCACCATCACCCGGTGCCGAGAATACACTGCTGTTCATTCCGGGCGGTTTCCAGTGTCCGATTTGCAAAATTATCGGCTGGCACGTCTGATCCTTGAGACTTTGCCTTATCAGATCAGCGTAATAAGGTGTGGTTTTCGTTGCTCCTGCAGATGCGGGATGGTGTTGAAATCCACCAGTCTTGCTGCGCCTTGAGTGACATGAAATGTGGTTATCGATGAGTTACGAATTCGCCAGATTGCATCTACGGTATGTTCAAAATCCAGGTCCAGAACCGTCGACAGTATTGTCGCAATGATGCCACCCGAGGTAAAAAACACGAATTCTGTGTTGTCAGAGCCATGGTGTGAGAGCTCCTGCAAGGTATTCCAGCCGCGCGATTTAAAGCTTTCCCAGGATTCAAAGTCGCTCCTGTCTGATTGATGGTCTCGCCAACGCGCGAGGATGCCCATGTAGTCATCAAAGCTCATGGCCTCGGGTTGGTAATCAGCATGAGTGGCAGCAAAGTGTGACTCGATGGCACGATGATCGTACTCATTGAGTCCCGGATGCTCACGCATGGGCGGAACCTGCGCATTCTCGGTTAATGCCTGTAAAGCATGTTTGGCGGTATCGCGTTGTCGCACAAGCGTGCCGTGATACGCCTCATTGGGTGAGAAGCCCTGTGACAACCACCAGTTGCCCAGCAGACGACTCTGTTCTTCACCGATGGGTGAGAGTCGATCGTAGTTGTCTGTGCCAGCCGAGGCTTGTCCGTGCCTGACCAGATGCAATAAGCTCATACCAGTAGTCCGTCCAGTGAGTATCAATCAATATGAAGATACCAAGGTTACAGGCATGCGATACGCTTGTGGTGGATGGCATGAACAGCGCGTCGCTTTACAACGCATTGCCACCCTGCCAGTCTGGTTTGAAGGTATCTACAAGACGGTAGCTGTTCGGTATGGATCGACGCAAGCCCGCGCCACAGTTTCCGGTATTGACGTAATTCAACGCCGTCGACAGCAAGGGTTCAGTGATCTGGCCCAAACCGGCTTTCACATCTTCGGCCACAGGGCAGTCAGCTGCAATGCCAGCAAAGTAGCCACCGGCATTATCGGCATTCAATAGCTCGATTTCCAGAACATTTGCCACTTTGCCACAGCCTGTATTGGGACTGGTGGCGTAGGGTTTTCCACAACTGGTGGAACCGATAGTGACCACCGTCATGAAAGGACGCAAGCTGTTTACAACGAGTTCTGAGGCTGAGCACGTATTGCTGCTCTGCAAAACAAATACACGACTCAGCGACAAGCTGTTCTGCATGGCCTCAAATGCGATGCTGAAGTCTGCTTCTGCATATTTATCATTGAATTTGAACGTCGTGAAGATGTTCTGTGAGCGCTCGCTTCCCAGGGCATAACTGGCTAACTCATTGGCAACGGCAATTCGACCGCCTCCGTTAAATCGTAGATCGATAACCAGCTCTGTGACACCGGCCTGATCGAATGTGGCAAAAGCCTGGCTGAGTTCATCGCTCGACGTATTGATAAACTGGTAGAAATGCAGATAACCGATGTTGACACCGTCCTGTTCGATAACGCGTGCATCAAGCACGGTCTGCAGATTGAACGTCGCTTTTGTTACTTGTACCTGCCTGTCTGGTTGGTTGTCTCTGGCTATGACAAGATCAAGCGTGACGATGTCATCACCGTTTCCTACAATATTTCCACGTTCCTCGCGTGGCAGTCTATCGAATGCATCAATGCTTATACCGTTGATGGAAACCAGCTGATCTCCGCGCATAACGCCAGCTTCAGCTAGCGGCGACCCCGGTTCAATTAATGAGAACAGCAAAGCGTTGTCGTCATCACGCGCAAAGTTCCAACCGAAGCCAAAGGTTTCACCTTCGCTGAAGAACGCGTTGTAGGTGGTTTCATCGGTTACATAACTGAAGGTATCGTTAGGGCCTACCCGTAAATCGGCAATCAGCTGCTCAGGCGTTGCGTAGTCTGAGACTCGCGTGTTGCGATCAACCTGGTCATAGAACAGGTAATAGTCCCGCATGGAGTCATAGACCCATGTGTTGACATCGTCTTTTGAGCAACTTCGAGGCGCAGGTTTTGCTGGCAGGGGCAGGCCCTGGTCGATCGCTGCACTGTTGGAGCGCAGGGATTGCAAATCTCCCGCGCTATCGCCTGCTTCACAGCCATAGAGCAGAAGAGGCAGTGCCACATACACAAGCGCACGCAGTGCGGTTTTGCAAAGCTTATTTTGCATGTTAGTTGATCGATCCAACGGGTGGTAGTGGAGAAATCGGCTGCAAATCAGACAAGTCAAGGATGTGATTCGCAGATTGCACTTTTCAAGAGTTCGGGGCTAATACCGATACAAGGACCAAGAGAGCAGTTATCGGTCCTCACATCCATGCCATTGGTCTATGTTTCGGTCAACGAAGTTTCATCTGTCACCCTGGCAGCTGAAAGTGTGGGCTCTGTGCCGCCCAGAGAAAGGTGGCTGCAGTGAGCGATGATGATCGTCATGATCCTGCAACCGGTTTATTGCATCGGCAAGCCTTCCTTGCCGAAGTGCGAGAAGCGCATCGGTCGATGCCGGTACGGCTCAGGCGCGGCTGCCTTCTGATTCTGCAGTTTCCTGTCATACACTCGTTGGCTGCTGAAGGCAACGATAATGCTGTTGACGACGCATTACGCCACCTTCTGGCGATTGTCGAGACACGTGTGCGTACCCGTGACACATTAGGCCGGATATCCCGCCACTCATTGTGCCTGCTGCTCAAGGGATGCAAGGAGCCTGATGCGGTGGTTGTTGCAGAGCAGTACGTTGCATTACTCAGAAATATTGTCGTGCAAGTTGCCGGGCGTCAGCTGCCCATGGATTTGCGTTACCGAATTGTTCCATTGGACGCTCGCGGATCACGTCCAAGTCAAGGTGTATCCAGGCTGGTAGTTGCTCCACCAGTGGGCGAAAATGCGATGTTATCCAAACAAATTGACATAGCAGGTAACCGGGTTGATCTGACATCCAGCAAAGTAATATCACTTAATGATGCTCGTGCAGATCGTCCTGCCGCCACTGAATCCGATATTGACAATGGTACAGGTCCTGCCGTTGTCAGTTCGATACTTGAGGTGGGGGCGGGTAACAAGGCCAATTCCTGGCGCTTGCGTCCGGGCATGCTGATACAGCGCAAACCGCTTGTTTGCTGTTTCAAAATGCAGCCAGTAGGCGTTGTCAGTCAGAGTGATAAGCTGCAGCACACGGATGTCTTTGCTGCTGTGCTAAACGCACTGTCACTGAGCAATCGCGAAACAAGGCCGATTGTCGAAAGCCAGATCATCCTTCCAGTCAGCGCGAGCCAGATAGATGTCGAGTTTCCTGTATGGGTATCTGAGCGTTGCAAGGCCATGCGCATTGCGCCTTCGGATATCTGTCTGTCCATTAGCATCGAGACGTTATCGGATAAACTACGTACCGTCGCACCTATCCTGCGTGTGCTTAACCGATACGGTATACGGCTGATGCTGGAGGGCATTGGCTCGTCCAATCAATTTCGAATGATGAAGAACGTTGCGCAGTTTGATTACATCCATGTGTCCGGGCGTGCATTGAACGACTCGTTCACCAAGAGCGCTGCACGCACTGAGCTGACATCGCTGGTCTCTGAGGCAAAGACGCGGCACTGCGAGATCTGTTCCGGAGGCATTGATTCAGAGGCGATGTTGAATTACGCCATTGGCTTGGGTATCGAGATTGGATTCGGGCGTGTCTGCGGTGCCAGTGTTGCGTTTCCCGATGAGGCCTGGGGTTAACAGCCAGGAGGCTGGCCGAGAACAGCAGGGCCTTGCCTGGTTGAGACGGCTATTCAAGCCTGCCGCCCCCGGTCTTGCCAAAGAGCAGATTGGTTGCAGCAGCAAAGCAAACCGCGCCAATGATGGCTGCCAGCAAAGCACCAAAAAATACTCCACCGAAGCTGATGTCCATGAAGTCGCGTGTCAGTAGGCCGACAAATGCGCCCAATCCACCAGCGAGCACACTCAGGCGAAAGCCTGTAGCGGTCTCTTTGAACAGGCTGCAGACAGCGGCTCCTGCCAGCATGCCCAGAACAATGATGAACACGGGAATGATCAGTTTCATAATGCTCCGTTTTTGACTGTTTTATTTCATACGGTGACAAGACGGTGGGTACCATTGTAGTTCAGACTGGGCGTTGGTAGGTTATGCAGGCGCTGGCTGAGCGTCGAAAAACGGGTATATACGGGTATATGAATGACTGATATTGCATCTGGCAACATCATGCGGGGAGTCGGGTTGTCGTTGTTGGGTTTTGCCACGTTCTCCTTGCACGACGCATTGATAAAAAGCATTGATGCCGTCCCCGTGTTTCAGGTTGTTTTTTTTGTTGTACTGTTCAGTTTCGTACCGTTTGCGCTATTTCTCGCTTTTGACGGTGCCGAGCGGAGCCTGCGGCCAACGTTGCCCGTGCTGGTAGCGCTGCGTTGCCTGTTCTCAGTGATCGGATTGTTGTGCGTTTTCTATGCTTTCGCTCGACTGCCCATGGCCGAAGTGTATTCGTTGCTGTTTGCAGCACCTATCCTTATCACCCTGCTGGCCATTCCGATTCTGGGTGAGCGAGTGCGACTGATACGCTGGTGTGCCATCCTGCTCGGCATGCTTGGGGTGTTGATTGTGTTGCGACCCGGAACCACCACATTCTCCATCGAGCATTTTGCGGCGTTGGGCGCTGCCAGTTGCACAGCGCTGACATCGGTGGTAACGCGAAAGATCGGCTCACGAGAGCACAGCGTTACTCTGATTCTTTACCCCATGCTGACAAATGTCGTAGTCACTGGCATCGCCACCGTGTTTGTGTATGTGCCTATTCCCGGTGATGTGCTGTTGCGCCTTTGCGGAATCGGTATTCTCAGTGTCGCTGGCCAATCGTTGATGATCCAGGCCTACCGGACGTCAGAGGCACAATTTGTTGCACCTATGCAATACAGTCAGATGTTATGGGCGTTACTGTACGGAGCGCTCGTGTTTCATGAGACCGTAGACAGAACCGTCTTGTTGGGTTCTGCCGTAATCGTCTGCTCGGGGTTGCTGTTCATATGGCGCGAACTTGTCGCGTCGGTCAAGCAACCGGTATTGAGTACGCGTAACGTGCGCATGTCAGGTGGTCCTGCTACGACCCCGCTCGAGGCTGATAATCATGAACAGCAACGTGAGCGCGACTAACACAGATATTGACGCGGTATATGGATAACAGCGAAACACTGTCGGCAGAGGTTCTGGCAGCGGCATCCATGCCGATGCCGTTTGGACGTTTCAAGGGCACACGCCTCATCGACCTGCCAGAGCCCTATGTTGTCTGGTTCAAGGGGCAGGGGTTTCCGGCAGGATTGTTGGGGCAACGGTTGGCCCTGATCTATGAGATCAAGGCTAACGGACTCGAAAAACTCATTCGACCTCTGCTGGAGCACGAATAAAATCTGGTTCGGGGTTGACCCGATACGCCAGCAAGACTAATCTGTACCCATGATAGCTTTCGTGCTCATGCTAGGACTTACCAACCCGGTCTCTGAATAGAGAACCGGGAGATTTGCCGTGCGGCCTTGTTTACCCTCTATCTGAAAAGATCAAACAAGGCTCCAACCCTAGCCATAGACCCCAACGGTTAGAACTTGAAAAGCCCGAAAGCACCGTGACACGAGCTGTCATGTTCCACGACCAAACCAATCGATCTTGCTGCCGCCACTATGCCGGGAAGGTATATTTCGGATGTCGAGCACGATCAGGAACAACATCATGTTGAATGACCCCAGTACAAAATACCCACCCTTTGCCCAGGTTCCATTAACCGATCGTCAATGGCCGAGCAAAACACTCACCAAGCCACCTATCTGGTGCAGCGTGGATTTGCGCGATGGCAATCAGGCGCTTATCGAGCCCATGGGCAGCGAACGCAAACTGCGCATGTTTGATCTGTTGGTGTCCCTGGGATTCAAACAGATCGAGGTTGGATTTCCAGCAGCTTCGCAAACAGATTTTGACTTTGTGCGACAACTCATCGAAGAGGGGCGAGTACCCGAAGATGTCACACTGCAGGTGTTGACGCAGGCGCGTCGTCCCTTGATAGAACGAACGTTCGAGGCATTGCAAGGCGCTCATTCAGCCATCTTGCACTTGTACAACTCCACCTCTGAATTACAGCGCAGAGTGGTATTCCGGCAAGATCGGGCGGGGATTAAACAGATTGCCGTCGAGGGCGCTGAAATAGTGGCAGAGTACGCCGCCAGACAGACTGACACGGCCTGGCAGTTCGAGTATTCACCCGAGAGCTTTACGGGCACTGAACTGGACTTTGCCGTTGAGATCTGTGATGCGGTGACAGGCGTCTGGCAACCCACACCGGATAATCCGACCATTCTGAATCTGCCGGCAACTGTTGAAATGTCGATGCCTAATGTGCATGCCGACCAGATCGAATGGTTTGCACGCCACGTCCGTGATCGTGACAGCGTATGTCTGAGCCTGCATCCACACAATGATCGAGGATGTGCCGTGGCAGCCACTGAGCTGGGGCTGCTTGCAGGCGGGGATCGGGTTGAAGGCACGTTGTTTGGCAACGGCGAGCGAACCGGCAATGTGGATATCGTTACACTTGCGCTGAATCTGTTTACCCAGGGCATTGATCCGGGGCTGGATTTCTCGGACATCTATGAAGTCATGCGCACGGTAGAACATTGCAACCAGTTGCCAGTGCATCCACGTCATCCGTATGCCGGTGAGCTGGTGTTCACAGCGTTCTCCGGGTCACATCAGGATGCCATCAAAAAGGGTTTTGCTGCCATGCGGGAAAGCAATTCCCCCAAGTGGGAAGTGCCCTATCTGCCAATAGATCCGGTTGATCTTGGACGTACCTATGAGGCAGTTATCCGGGTGAACAGTCAATCTGGCAAAGGCGGTGTGGCCTTTATCCTGGAGCGTGATCACGGCCTGGAGCTACCGCGGCGCATGCAGATGGAATTCAGCCAGGTGGTGCAGCGCATCAGTGAGGACACGGGCAAGGAGGTGGATTCAGCGACCATTCGTGACGCGTTCGATGTCACTTTTCTGCAGGCAACAACTCCCTTGTCATTTGTCAGGCACACTAGCGTTCAGGATGAGCACGATGAGTCAGTCAGAACGCTCACCGCTCACGTCATATTCAATGGGGCGGAGCACCAGATTACCGGCCGGGGGAACGGCCCGATCGATGCGTTTGTGAATGCCCTGAAAACTCATTTTCATGTGGACTTTAGAGTGGTGGATTATCATCAGCACGCCACCGGGGTGGGTGCTGATGCGCAATCTGCCTGTTATTTTGAAGTGCAGGCGGGTAAGGGTGCCACGCGTTACGGTGCCGCGCTGAACAGTAATATAGTATCTGCGTCATTGATGGCAGTCTGTAGTGCGTTTAATCGTGCAGTTGACGACAGTCTGTTAATGCCAGAGTCTTAGCTGCCCATGTGCAGGCAACGTATCAAACCTTCAGGGACAGTATTGCAATGAGTGAAAACGACGATGTGGGTGCAAACTCTGACGAAGCCAGACGTGATAGTGAGGTTGCACCGGACTCGTTAGCGCAGGCGGCACTGGATTATCATCGTTATCCAGTGCCCGGCAAGCTGGAGATCACGGCCACCAAGAAAATGGTGAACCAGCGTGATCTGGCGCTGGCCTACTCGCCAGGGGTGGCGGTTGCCTGCAAGCACATCGAGCGCAACCCGCTGGAAGCTGCAGAGCTTACGGCACGCAGTAATCTGGTGGGCGTCATTACTAATGGCACTGCTGTGCTGGGACTGGGTGCTATCGGTGCGCTGGCGTCCAAGCCTGTGATGGAAGGCAAGGCGGTGCTGTTCAAGAAGTTCGCCAATGTTGATTGTTTTGATCTTGAGCTTGACACCACAGACGTCGACAGATTCTGTGATGCTGTGGAGCTGCTAGAGCCGACATTCGGTGGTATCAACCTGGAAGACATCAAGGCTCCCGAGTGTTTTGAAATAGAAAAGCGGCTCAAGGCGCGCATGAACATTCCGGTGTTTCATGATGATCAGCATGGCACCGCCATCGTCGTGGCCGCGGCTATCAGGAACGGATTGCGTGTGGCTGGCAAAGAGCTTAATGAGGTGCATCTTGTGTGTTCAGGTGCAGGAGCTGCTGCGCTTGCATGCCTTAATCTGCTGGTTTTCATGGGACTCAACAAAAACCGTATAACAGTGTGTGATGAGCACGGTGTTTTGTTCGAAGGTCGCAACAATCACATGGACCCTTACAAGGCGGTCTATGCGCGCGACACTGATGCACGCAAGCTGGATGATGTCATTGACGATGCCGACGTTTTTCTGGGCCTGTCAGCGCCCAACGTGTTATCGGGTGAGCAGGTAGCACGCATGGCCGAGTCACCCTTCATTCTTGCACTTGCCAACCCCGACCCCGAAATCAGTCCGGATATTGTTCACGCAGTACGTAACGATGCCATCATGGCTACCGGACGTTCCGACTACCCCAATCAAGTCAACAACGTGTTGTGTTTTCCGTTCTTGTTTCGCGGAGCACTGGATGTTGGAGCAACCGAGATCAACGGCGAAATGCAGGCAGCAGCGGTTGAGGCTATTGCTGACATCGCCACTAAGGAAGCGTCGGATGTCGTATCTGCCGCTTACGGCGGCAAGCCGTTTCGTTTTGGCCGCGACTACCTTATACCCAAGCCGTTTGATCCACGTCTGATGATGGAAATACCACAGCGTGTGGCCAAGGCTGCCATGGACAGCGGTGTGGCTACACGCCCTATCGTTGACTTTGATGCTTATCGTCGTAAGTTGCGGAGCTTTGTTTTCCGTTCGGGTCTGGTCATGAAGCCTGCATTTGAGCAGGCGCAAGCCAGCATTCAGCGAGTGGTACTACCCGAAGGCGAATCTGCTCGTGTTCTCAATGCCGTGCAGATTCTTGTCGATGATGCTATCTGTCATCCGGTACTGTTGGGGAGGCCTGAAATCATTGAAGCCCTGATAGAGGATCTGGGTCTTCGATTAGTCATTGGCGAAGGGTTCAGTGTGCTCGATCCTGCCAATAACCCGCACTATGAAGAACATCGTGACGCTTATCACCGCATCATGGAGCGTGCTGGTGTGTCGCCCGAGTATGCTGGCAATGTGGTGCGTTCCAGGATGACTGCACTGGCAGCCTTGATGGTTCGACGCGGTGAGGCGGATGCGTTGGTATGCGGCACACAAGGCGCCTATTCGCGGCATTTAAGACACCTAAGTGAAGTAATCGGGCTGCGTGATGACGTTACCGACATCTCTGCACTGATGCTGATGATTCTTGATACCGGTACGGTGTTTCTTGCTGACACGCATGTCACTGTAGATCCCACTGCGGAAGAAATTGCAGAGATAGCGCACATGGCATCAGCAATCGTCAATCGTTTTGGCATGGTACCCAAGGTTGGATTGTTATCGCATTCCAACTTCGGAAGCCGTAACAACCCATCGACTCTCAAGATGCGCAAGGCGCGCGAGATAATATCGCAACGTTACCCCGATCTTGCTGTTGAAGGGGAAATGCATGCTGATGCTGCACTCTCGGAAGAGACGCGAAACCGCGTTTTTCCCAATGCAGCCTTCAAGGGTGGTGCAAATCTCTTGATCATGCCTAATCTGGACGCCGCCAACATTACCTACAATATGGTGAAGGTGCTGGGTGATGGTGTGCCAGTGGGTCCCATGTTAATGGGGCTGAATCATCCGGCGCACGTGGTAACCGAGTCCACAACAGTAAGAGGCATTGTCAATCTGTGTGCCATAGCTGCTGTGGATGCAATCGATCACAAGGCCGCAAACACCGCCACCTGAATTACGACCTGCCACCCACCCACTGACAGCGTCATATACAGGCCATGGCTACAGAGCGAGATACACAAGGCAAGCCGTCTCGTGTGCAGTCCCGACTACTGCGCGTATTTGTTCTGCAGCTTGCCCTGATCAGTCTGATTACGGTAGCCGGAATTTTTGCGGCAAGTCTTGTTGCCGAGCGTATTCTCGTTAACAAGGCGTTGGTGGGTGAGGCAAGCTACTTCTGGAATCAACGGGCCGAAGACCCACAGTTTCCCTTGCCTAACACACTTAATCTGCAATCCTGGTTTGCCAGTAGTGCTGGTAAACGGCAAATACCGGCCAGTCTGGCTGCGCTACCAATAGGTCAACACAAGGTGATGGTTGCCGGTGATGATCGTATCGTTTATGTCAGTGAGCGAGACGGTGACAAGCTTTATCTGTTGTTTCAGGATGAAACAGTATCCAATCTTGCATTCTATTTTGGTGTGGTTCCATTAGCCTTCGTGTTGATGGTGATGTACAGCCTGGCGTTTCTTGCCTATTGGCTTTCCAAGCGCGCAGTTTCGCCGATAGCCCGGCTTGTTGATTATATTGAGGGCTTTGACTTCAATGCCCGCGATGCATCAGAACTGGATCTTGCGCAGCTGCCCGGTTCAAAAGACTCAGAGACGCTGGTTCTTGCCCAAGCGCTGGAGCATTTCGTTGAGCGTAGCAAGACATCCATAGAGCGTGAGCGTAACTTCACACGTTATGCCTCTCACGAGTTGCGAACACCCATTGCTGTGATTCAGGGATCGATTGCTTCGCTGGAGTTGGTTAAACATGACGGTGCTGCCGGCAGGGCAGTCGCGCGGATCAAACGCACCAGTGGGCACATGGCGCAGTTGATCAATAGTCTGTTGTTGCTGGCGCGCGACCAGAATATCGATGATGCAACGGTTGCGGTTGATGTTGTGCAGTTGGTGGAGCAATTGATTGATGAGATGCAAACTCTGCAACCCAGCGACAAGGTAACGGTTGCCCTTGAAACGCAGATGCAGCTGATTGTTGACGCGCCCGTGGCAGTTGTTTCCATTGTGCTCGGGAACATCTTGAGAAATGCCTGGAAGTACACTGATCAAGGCAAAATCACGGTGCGCATTTCTGAACACGAGGTATCGATAGGCGACACCGGATCAGGGTTGACAGAGATACAGCAACAGCGAATCTTTGAACCGTTTTATCGGATCGAACAAGCTGATGCGTCCATGCCCGAATCATCGTCGGGCAAACCTGTGAAAGAGCCAGCCGGACAATCAATGGCGACTCGCCCGCAGCTTATGGATCACGTAGAAGGTTTGGGGCTTGGACTTGCCATCGTCAAGCATTTTTGTGACATTTATGGCTGGCGTTTATCAGTCTCCAGTCAGGTGGATGTCGGCTCCTGTTTTGTGCTGAGATTTGACGCTGATAACGAGTAGTCTGTCTGATCAACTTATTCTCTGCATCCTACTTTATGAGCTGGACGGACCACTAGGAGCTTGTCCGAGAATAACGATCGAAGTGAAAGTGTGAGAGTTCGAGTCAGATTTACGCGGAAAGCTGGCCGAAATATCGCGCTTTCGCTCGATCAGCTTATTCTCGGACAGCCTCCTAGTCTGGGGCGATCACGCGATACCCCATACCGGGCACGGTGTGTATCAAGCCTTGTGCAAAGGGCTTGTCCACGGTTTTACGCAGCTTGTAGATCTGGCTGCGCAAGGTATCACTGGCAGGTGGTTCATCTCCCCATAGCGCATGCTCAAGCTCATCACGTGATACCACATTGGGCGTACGCTTCATCAATACATGCAATATCCTGAAGCCTGCCGGTGAGAGCGACAATGTGGTTTTGCCACGTTTGACTTCGTGTGTTCCCGTGTCCAGAGAGAGATCGCCTATGACGAGTTTCTCGTTGGCAATCTGCCCCTGGTTGCGCCTGACAAGCGAGGCGATGCGGGCCACCAGCTCGGGCAGATCAAACGGCTTCACCAGATAATCATCGGCGCCGGATTCAAAGCCTGCCAGCTTGTCGTTCAGCTCATCTCTGGCGGTCATCATGATCACAGGGGTTTGCGCACCATGATCCTCACGCAGTTGTTTGCACAACGCCAGCCCATCGATACCCGGGAGCATGACATCAAGCACGATGACGTCAAAGGTGTGGTTACGGGCCAGATGCAGGCCTGTCATGCCATCGGCGGCGTAGTCCACCATACATCCCATGGACTCCAGAAAATCGATGACCGTCTCGGCAAGATCGGCGTGATCTTCCACGAGCAGGACTCTGACGTTCTTGATTGCAGGCATGATGCGTTTTATTACCCTAGCTGGCAATTAGTGTAGCGTGTCTTTTAGACTTGCGCCGGATAGCTGCTAACATGTTGGCCACTTCGTTGTTGGTTTTGTTATGGAACTCGAGTTATTTTTAAATCGTCTGGATACCGAGCCCGAAAGCATCGAGTTTCCTGACGTTATAGCGTTGATAAACAAGCTGTATACGTTTATCCCCACAGGATTTCGCAATCACGAAATCTACAATGAGGCTGGTCAGAACACAGGCTCATGTAAGTTGTTTGCTTTTGCGCGGCTGCATGAGCTGAACGAGGCGCAAACCCTGGCTTTATTTGGGGCTTATTACCGGGCTGACGTACTGCGCTCGCCTGATGGTGATAGCCATCAGAATATACGGCAATTCATGAAGTCAGGATGGTCAGGCATTGAGTTTGACGACGTGCCTCTGCGCGCGCGCTCGTAGAAAGCTGTCTAATAACAAGCTGATCAACGCCTCAACCAAGTTGTAGCAAAGCCGCCAGTAGCCCGATGAAGGCTCCAAACACACCGCCCCATACTACCAGCCATCCCAGGTGGCGTTTGATCATGCCCTGCATGATGTCCTTGACCATCTCGGGGGTGTATTCGTCCAGACGAGCGCGCAAGAGCGTATCCAGTTTCTGTACGAAATGATCACTACTGGCTGCCTTGCCGATCTGTTCGTTGACCAGAGCCTGCACACGTGGGGAGGCTGCAGCATCAGCCAGGAATTTGCCCATGCGCTTCTTGAAAGGCTCGCGCAGTGGCTGTAATGCTTCGTCACCACCTACCATGGCCAGCATCGAGCCAAACGAGGATTCCTTGACAGTCGTCACCAGCTGGTCGTAGGCCAGGTCCAGATCGATGGCATTGAGCATGGGTGAAATGTCGATGGCCGCCTCAGTGGAATCGGTTGCAGTTGAACTTGTCATGAGCCGCTCCACGCTGTCTTTTGCCAGCAGTTCCTGATGCACCATGCGCATGATGCCCGCCTTGAACTCCTCGAAATGCAACGGGATAACGCCAGAACCATAAAGCCCCGGCACCCGGTCAAACAGCATGTACACTGCTAGCCAGTTGGTTAAAGCACCCGACAGGGCGAACAGTCCAGTGCTTAGCAATATTGCCTCGTAGGGTTCTGGCGCCAGGAAGCTTGCTCCGATAATGAGCAGTGCAAGGATATTGGGTACTGTGTTCTTGGTTAACATAAGCAGAGCTGCGGTTCTTAACTACTACGATTGCGCCGCGATCGGCGACTACCTCGACCACTGGCTGAGCCGCCAGCGACACTTAGATCGCCAGCCATCTGTGCGCGGGCGCCCAACGATAGCTCACCCAGACTCTCGATGATTTCATCACAACTGGGGGACGGCTCACCGGCTTGCCACTCATCCATCGCTTTGCGCATCGCGGCAACGTGAGTCGGCGTTGTGCCACAGCACCCACCGATAATCCGCGCCCCGGCGTTGGCGCACAGGCGTGCGTAGGTCGCCATCAGTTCTGGTGTCCCGCTGTAAACAATCTTGCCGTCGACGTAGTCTGGAATGCCGCAGTTTGCTTTCGCCACCAGTAGTGGCTGAACACCGGATGAATCAGCCGCTGTACTGAAGTTGCTAATGGCGGCGACCACCTCGGATGCACCGACACCGCAATTGGTGCCAACCGCTGTAATGGTGGCGTCAAGACTGGTGCTGATCTCCAGCGTTTCTGCAGGTGTCATGCCCATCATCGTGCGGCCATTAGTGTCGATACTCACTGTGTAGACGATCGGCAAGTCCACCTGCGCGGCTCCGCGAACCGCCGCTATTACCTCCTCTGCGGAAGAAATCGTTTCAATCCAGAGCACATCAGCACCACCCTCCGCCAGTGCCTTGGCCTGTTCGGCAAAGGCCTCCTGTGCCTGGTCAATGCTGACAGGGCCGTTGGGTTCGAGGATTTCGCCCGTGGGCCCCATCGAGCCTGCAACCAGTACTTTTCTGGATGATTTGTCCGCCTCAGAGCGTGCCAGTCGGGCTGCGGCCATGTTGAGTTCCCTGACTCTATTTTCAGCACCATGCAACGCCAAACGATAGTGCGTGCCACCAAAGCTGTTTGTCAGAATGATGTCAGAGCCCGCATCAACGAATGAGCGATGCAATGCAGCGATGCGATCTGGATGGTCTATATTCCAGAGCTCGGGGGCGTCACCTGTCTGCAAACCAACGGCAAACAGGTTGGTGCCTGTTGCGCCATCGGCCAGCAGCAGGCCTCTTTGTTCAATCAGTGTCTGCAGGATGTTAGTCATGCGCGCAAGATTACCTGAATTGACGTGAAAATTTGTGAATTCATCCAACAGGCAGTGGCTCTTTATGTGATCATCAACAGCATTAACGATAGCGCCCGTGTGTAGTCTGTTCTGGCATCATATGTCCAGCGATGCGCCCTTCAATCAACCGGGTTAGCAGGTCAGAAAACACAGATCATGATCCTTGGATTGGGCAAGCCGCCACCACCAAATATAATCGACACCGTACCCGTGCCAGGTTCAGTTGGCTGCATGGGCCTGGTCGCGTGTCCAGGCGTGCGTATCGATGACCCGCGTCGTGGCAGCAAGAAGATGCTTGAAGCCGATCTGCAGGAAATCGTTGATTGGGGTGCTAACGGGGTTTTGTGTCTTGTCGAACCCCATGAGCTGGTCATGAATCGGGTGGAAAGTCTGCCAGCGGCCGCGCAGAGTCTGGGAATGTGGTGGAAGCACCTGCCGATCATCGACATGGATATTCCTAATCAGGAGTTCGAGAACATTTGGGCGATTGAAGGCGAACGTATCCGGCATGCACTGCGTATCGGTGAGCGGGTCATCATCCATTGCTATGCAGGGCTGGGCCGAACGGGCATGATTGCCGCGCGTATCCTGGTCGAATTCGGGGTAGAGCCTGAACAGGCCATACGTCGAGTGCGCCGTGATAACCGTCGACGCATCCAGACGCGCGCACAAGCCAATTTCGTACGCAGCTGCTACTCATTGGTGGGTACCGAGTACAATTAAGCGTCAGAGTGCGCAATTATCCGCTTGCAGGTCGTCAGGTGTTATGCCGGAGTCGTTCGCTGTAATACGCTGAGGGAGTGTTCGGGTCCATCATTGCGCGATCA
Organism: uncultured Granulosicoccaceae bacterium; assembly: GCA_964352535.1. Classification (GTDB taxonomy): domain Bacteria; phylum Pseudomonadota; class Gammaproteobacteria; order Granulosicoccales; family Granulosicoccaceae; genus Granulosicoccus. The sequence continues at coordinate 18,849 of CAYGSW010000021.1, forward strand.
AACACAGCAGAGCGATCAGCGGATGAGCACACCAGGAACAACTCGTCGAAGAAGAAGCGGCAGTGGTCGCGACGCCAAGCGGGCAAGAGCCGCTGCAGGAAGTAGCTCTGAGGCTTACATCAAGCGCGCCATACCGTTCTTCGAAATACTCAATGAAGAAGGTCTGAGCCTCATCGAGGAAAATGCCGACACTATTCTCGAGCAGATCGGTATTGATTTTCGAGATGATGAGGAAGCCTTGCAGATGTGGCGGGATGCGGGTGCTGACGTTCAAGGCGAACGCGTAAGATTTCCCCGTGGCCTGTGCCGAAAACTGGTCATGGACACAGCTCCGGCCGTGTTTACCCAGCATGCTCGCAACGCCGAGCGCTCGGTTGTCATCGGTGGTAACAACACCGTGATGGTTCCCGCTTACGGTCCGCCATTCGTTCACGACCTGGACCAGGGGCGTCGCTACGCCACCATCAACGATTTTCAGAATTTCGTGAAGCTGGCCTACGTCAGCAAGTCGCTGCACCACTCAGGAGGTACCGTGTGTGAGCCGGTCGATTTGCCTGTGAACAAGCGCCACTTCGATATGGTGTATTCGCACATGAAATACTCCGACAAGCCGTTCATGGGATCCGTGACCGCACCAGAGCGCGCTCAGGACACCGTCGAAATGGCGAAGATCCTTTTTGGTGACGACTTCATCGATCCTGGCACCGGTGTGGAGAAGACGGTGGTAATCAATCTCATCAATGCCAATTCGCCCATGACATTTGACGACACAATGCTCGGTGCCGCCAAAGTCTACGCACGTGCCAATCAGGCGTGCATTATTTCACCATTTATTTTGGCAGGTGCCATGTCACCGGTTACCGTTGCAGGAACGGCTGCCCAGATTCTTGCTGAAGCACTTGCGGGTATGGCTTTCGTGCAGCTGGTCAGACCGGGAGCGCCGGTGGTTTTTGGTACTTTCGCCAGTTCAATTTCCATGCAGTCTGGTGCGCCGACATTTGGCTCCCCCGAGCCGACACAAGTGATGTATATCGCCGCCTCTCTCGCCCGTCGTCTGGGTGTTCCTTTCCGCAGTGGTGGTGGTCTTTGCGCGTCCAAACTGCCGGATGCACAGGCCGCCTACGAAGCTGCCAATACGCTGCATTCGGCTCCCATGGCCGGCGTCAACTTCATGTTGCACACCGCTGGCTGGCTGGAGGGTGGTCTGGCGATGGGTTACGAGAAATTCATGCTGGACGCCGATCAGGCCAGCATGCTGGCAGTGCTGCTGCGGGGTATTGATCTGAGCGAGAACGGCCAGGCGATGGACGCGTTGCGCGAGGTGGGACCGGGTAATCATTTTCTTGGATGCGCACATACGCAGGCAAATTTCCAGAGTGCGTTCTGGCGCTCGGATCTGGCTGACAACAACAGCTTCGAGCAATGGCAGTCTGAAGGGTCCCTGGACGCCGCCCAACGCGCAAATGCCCGTTGGAAATCAGCACTGGCCGACTATTCAGAGCCGCCCATGGACGTCGCTATTGACGAAGAGCTGCTGGAGTATATAAAAGTGCGAAAGGATTCGTTTGCTGACGCTAACTACTGACGCTAGCTACTAGTGTTGGTTACACTCCACCAGGAGGCTATCCGAGAATAGCGATCGAAGCCGCCTTCGGTACGATCAGCTTATTCTCGAACAGCCTCTTGGCCCGCATCGGTATGCCTTGAGACTACCGGTACCGGGTATTCTTTTACCCGGCATAGTTACGGGCTTAATCGTGGAGTACCAGATGAGCGTCAAGTCAGTTCCATGATCGGGTCCCGGGAGACTACCGCTCGCATCGGGTTTTATCTGATGCCGCAGTTCACACTGATAGCGTTCAGCAGCGCCGTTGAGGTGCTGCGGATGGCCAATCAGCTCAGCGGGCAAACACTCTACCGCTGGACGCTTTGCTCAAGTGATGGCAAACCCGTCACCAGCAGTAACGGTATCGTTCTGAACGCAGAACATGCCGCGCAGACGCGCGAGCGCTACGATGCGGTGTTCGTCTGTGGTGGCATGAACATTCACATGGTGCATGACGAACCGGGCATGCACTGGTTGCGGCAGCTGGACAAGCAGGGTGCTGTTCTTGGCGGCATTTGCACCGGCACCTACCTGCTCGCGCGCAGCGAACTGCTTAATGATCATCGCTGTACCATTCATTGGGAGAACCTGGCAGCGGCCCGTGAAGAATTCCCTCATCTGGTCATTTCACCCGAACTCTACGAAATCGACCGAAAACGCTATACCTGTGCTGGTGGCACGGCACCACTGGACATGATGCTCACCGAAATTCGTAACCGCCACGGCAGTGAGCTTGCCACGCGTATTTCAGAGCAGTTCATGTGTGAGCGCATCCGCGATAAGAACGATAGACAGCGTGTGCCACTGACGCAGCGAATTGGTGCAAGCCAGCCCAGACTGGCAGAAGCGGTGTCGCTGATGGAAGCCAACATCGAGGAGCCAATGACACTTGACGAGCTATCGCATCACGTCGGTTTGTCGCGGCGGCAACTGGAGCGATTGTTTCAGCGTTATCTGCATTGTGTGCCAACACGCTATTATCTGGAACTGCGGCTGGAGAGGGCACGACAACTATTGTTGCAAAGCAGCATGCCGATTGTGGATATTGCGCTGGCGTGCGGATTTATTTCAGCGCCGCATTTTTCCAAGTGTTATCGCGATACGTTTTCTCTACCGCCGCGCGATGAACGACGTCGAGCCGCAGGTTTGTTGAACGAAGCTGAGGGTAAGCCCAAGCCATCCAAACGCGTTAAATTTCAGTGATGGCTTGACGTTGGTAAGACACGTGTCGCGCAGGTGCCGTTGGGCGTTGCATTCTATACAGAATAACTGAGCCATAGAAGGTAGCAGTGGTAGAACATCAATGCCACGTAAGCACCAACAAAGGCTGCAAGTATTGATCGCGCTCTGTATCGCCCGAACAGCAGCAGATTGCCAGTAGCGACAAGCACAACAGCCGGGATACTGGTGAGCAACATCTTGAATCCTGCAAACAACCACACACTCTCTTGCAGCAGCATATCCATGAAGGGGTTTGCTTCGGATCCGCCTCGCGAGATGATCGTCAGCGTAAAGATGCTATCCAGAATGGATAGCAGCACCAAGGCGATTGCGAGGGTGACCACACCGCTATCGAAGCGATCAAGCATTGGGTAACGTCTGTCGCTCTTTCGCCTGCCGTGCATGCGTCTGGGTGCTAGCGCACAGTTTTTAAGTGTGTGTAGCGTGTAGGCGCGGCGGTCGATACTTGTTCGGCGTTCTACGTGTGTATTCATGCTGGCAGGGTATCGTAATCCAGATCGCTCATGGCATGACCTATCTCTTAAAACGGGTCAATGTGTAAGCTGCTGCGCAGCGCATGAGTGACTAAGCATCATTTGTACGAACTGGTGCTCGAACCTGCCATGCTGGAGTCCATCGTCTGTTTCACGACGCCCTTGTTGCTGGTTGCACTGGGAGGAGCCTTGTGTAAATGCGCTGGCGTGTTCAACATTTCGCGGGAAAGCATGACAATTTACCGTATAGGCTGGTGATCGTGGTGTTGGGATTAAGCCATTATTTAAACCGAAAACGGCAGGTTTATTGAGCTTGTTTTTTTATCTTGCTATTGCGGTCCCACACGCTCATATAGTGTGTGGAAGGTATCGTGGTCGATGGCGTAGTTGTCAGATCCGTCATCGGCATTGGCTACGATATAGTCTCCAGCCTTGTAGTGCGTTTGACCTTCTGAGGTGTCAATACATCCTGAGGATGTTGCCTGTCTTGCCCATATAATGGCGTGTTTATAGTAACGCCCTGGTGATACCTGCCTGTAGGTTTTTCTGAAACTCTCATCAGCCACGGTATAGCAGTCGTCATCGCTGTTGACCAGCCAGTCACCGGCCCTGCAACGTTGTTCATCACCCCATTTGATGAAGGTGAAACCGTCGGTGTCCAGATCCAGCTGCACTGCTGTGATGAGGTGCTGCGGTTTCTTCTGGTATTGATAAAATTGCCTATCAGCCATCGCTGATATTGTAGTCTAACCGGACTCAGACCTGCAGGCTGGAAAACGTGTTCCTCACGTAGTCCTGCTCAAACGCTGTCGTCAGCTTAAACGATTCGTCACGTCCAAGTGAATAGAGAAGATACTCTACCGACGGTTTTGCGTAACACAGGATGAGATCAGCCAGCAGATTGTAGGCACCTTTTGTCTTGCGATGCTGCCGGTTCAATTCGCTGTAGTTTCTGGCGGCAAATGATGTGCAGTCAACAACCTGGGCGCGGTGGTTGATATAGCTGCTACCCGCTACCACCTGACACCCTGCAGACCAGTTGGCTGCACCAATACCAGACCAGTGGATATTGATGGTGTGGTTGGTACGTTGGTCAAATCCGACCTTGATGTCATCGGCGGTTAACGCATTGTTCGAGTCGCGATCGCGCAACACCAGAACACCATCCTTGTAGGGTCTTAATGCCCTATACACCTTATTTGAATCACTCACCTTGTGCCAGCTAAAGCGGTACTTGTGTTGTCCCTCCACCAGAAATGCTTCGTCATCACGACTGGTCATGCTCGCACTGGGATCAGTCGATCCCCAGAATTTGAAGACCATGCCGTTGATGAGCAGGATGAAGATATCGTTGCTTTGGCGTCTGTCAGCGCTCTGCTCTTCATCAGAGCGTATACCCACCAGATGAATATCGTTACTTTCAAACGACCAGTCATCCAGTTTTCGGGTATCAGTCTTGCCAGGATATTCATCGATCTTGCGCAGCATCAAAGGCTTGGACTCTGCGTAGGTCTTCTTGGCCAATGCAAGTGTTTTCATCCATTTCCTGTATTCCTCACTTTGCACACCGCTTGCCCACTCGCAGCGAATCCTCTGATCCTGCCAGCGTTGCATGTGAGCCATCGTCTGACTGCCAACGATGCCATCAGGACGCATTTCACTGATGCCTTCCATGGTGCGTAAATATTCCTGAAACAGCCGCACAGAGGCCTGGGTGACATAGTCAAAAACAGGTGTGTTTCGAGCCCGTGGCATGAAGCCGCTGGTGTGCAGAAAATCATGAATGGCGCTGACGTTGTACGGACCATCACTGACTTCCTTGAAGCGACGCCACGTGCTGCGGTCCTCATCGCGAAAGCTGACTCTGTCCTTGAGCGCGATACTGCCGGGCACATTGTGAAATCGTCCGAGAAAGGTGTGTGGCTCTGAAGGAATACACCCGGCGTCACAATGGCCAATGTAGATGACAGTCATTAGTCTTGCTCCAAATTGCCGCAGGAAAGACAGTGTAGGCTGATTTACGCCATTTTCTCCAGCCAGAGACCTAGACAATCGTACTGGGATATCTATTATGTGCAGAGTCTTTGTCAGGTGAAATACGAAATGGGTGCATACAAGGAAGCTCACGGTGGAAGTCTGGTCGATCTCTACCTTAACGAGGCAGAAGCTGAACACGAGCAGGGCAGAGCGGGTGACTACCCGTCGTGGGACCTGACACCGCGCCAGCTCTGCGATCTGGATCTGCTGACCAACGGCGCGTTTTCACCGCTTACAGGTTTTCACACTCAAAACGATTATGAGAGCGTTTGTCAGAACATGCGCCTTGCGGATGGAACCCTTTGGCCGATTCCTGTGGTGCTGGATGTCAGTGATGCGTTTGCCGAGAAGCTTGACGAGGGGCAGCGTATTGCCTTGAGAGATTCAGAAGGGGTGCTTCTAGCTACCATGGAGGTCTCCAGCTTATATCGACCCGATAAACTGGAAGAGGCTCGAACTGTTTACGGCACTACTGACGATACTCATTCCGGAGTACACCATGTATTACATGCGACAGGCCCCGTATATCTGGGCGGCCGTGTGTTTGGTGTGGAGCCTCAGACGCATTACGATTTCAAGTTACTCAGGGACACCCCTTCAGAACTGCGAGGGCGTTTCAGAAAACTGGGTTGGCGCAAAGTGGTGGCGTTTCAGACGCGCAATCCGCTGCATCGGGCACATCAGGAGCTGACCTTCCGGGCAGCGCGTGAAGTGCAGGCCAATCTGCTTATTCAACCGGTTGTGGGCATGACCAAGCCGGGCGATATCAATCACTTCACACGGGTTCGTTGTTACGAGCACATTCTGGATGAGTACCCTGATCAGACGACAACGCTGAGCCTCTTGAATCTTGCCATGCGCATGGCCGGGCCACGAGAGGCGCTGTGGCACGCCATCATCCGCAAGAATTACGGATGCACGCACTTTATTGTTGGTCGTGATCATGCCGGACCTGGCGATGATAAAGACGGCAAGCCTTTCTACGGCCCCTACGATGCTCAAGAGCTTTACCAGAAGCATGAGGCTGAGCTAGACATCACGATGGTGCCATTCAAGATGATGGTGTACGTTGAAAACAAGGCGCAATACGTCCCTGCCGATGAAACTGAACCTACCGATACCGTTCTTAACATATCAGGCACAGAATTTCGTCGTCGCTTGCGCGAAGGGCTTGAGATTCCAGAATGGTTTTCCTACACAAAGGTGGTTGAAGAGTTACGCCGCTCCTACCCTGCCAAGGATAAACAGGGATTTACTTTGTTCTTCACAGGATTGTCCGGATCAGGCAAGTCCACCATAGCCAATGCACTAATGGTGAAGTTACTTGAAGATGGCAGGCGACCGGTATCGTTGCTGGATGGCGATGTCGTGCGCAAGCATTTGTCGAGCGAGCTTACCTTTTCAAAAGAGCACCGTGATCTGAATATTCAACGCATCGGTTACGTTGCCTCTGAAATAACAAAGAACGGTGGCATTGCAATTTGTGCCCCCATTGCGCCTTATACCAAAACACGCGCTGCGGTCAGATCATTGATCGAGCCGTTGGGCGGGTTTATCGAAATTCACGTTGCAACCAGTCTGGAAGAGTGCGAGCGACGCGATCGCAAAGGGCTTTACAAGCTTGCGCGTGAAGGGAAAATCAAGGAGTTTACGGGTATTAGTGATCCTTACGAGGCACCAGAAAATCCCGAACTCACTCTTAATACCGAAGAACTGACACCCGATCTGGCAGCACATCAAATCATGTTGAAGCTGGAGAGTCTAGGATTGATTGCCTAGTGCGGGTTAACTTGTGCGCGTTAAACGGTACCTCTAAACATGTCAATCCAACTGGAAGGTGTCTGTAAACACTTTGGCACCACTATCGCTCTGGATGGTATTTCGCTGACTATCCAGGACGGTGAGTTCTTCGTCGTACTGGGTCCATCAGGCTGTGGGAAGAGCACCTTGCTGCGTGTGATTGCTGGATTGGAGCATGTGGATGCCAGCACAGTTCAGCTGGCCGGTCGCCGAGTTTCAGGTGGTGACTCGCATGTGCCTCCCGAAGAGCGCCAGTGCGCGGTGGTGTTTCAATCTTCCGTCGGCTCCTTGCAGTGTGCCTTCAACGAAACCTGTGGACAATGTCAGGATTGAGAGCGTTTGCTTGAGTCTGGAAAGCAACACTCTCAACTGATGGTGCTGTCGGGTGTTGTCGTGCTTCACCCCGCAGTTTGCTCAATCTTTTAGATGCAATGTAGGTGAGGTGTAAAAATACCCTAATTGCATGACAAAAGCTTGACAACGCTCTGGACGTTTAGCCGTGTGCTCTGTGGAGGTTAAACCTCTGGATCAGGCTCTGGTTGTTCTGGTGCTGGTGGGCGTTTATCTGCCGCCTTGCCTAACGCGCTTTTTACCATGCGCGCAAGCTTCTCCGCCGCTCCTGTAACTGACTCACCGACCGTTTCGGCTTGTTGGGTGACAGCCATGGGCTGGTGGTGCTCGAGTCTTGCTTCCATCATGCAGCTTTTGTCGTCAGGACCTGGCTTGCCACCGTTGATATCGCTCAAGTGCATTTCGACTCGTGTGATGTGATTGCTGGAATGGCGCAAGGCATGTTGTACAATTGCTTCAAGTTCAGTAGCCCGGGTGGTGTTGACGTTGATGTGGTTATCGGTTCTGATTTGAATCTGCAAGATAGTCTCCTCTGTTGTGTAATGAGTTTGCCTAATACCGTATTCAGCGTCAATCCCCGAATTACCATCTGACTGTTTCAACCCCGGCCCAGGTTATCAATCCGGTCTTTCAGTCCATAGTACGCCATGCCTAATGCAATGAGTGCACTACCGGCTCGTGGTCCGACGGGTAAGCGGATGTGCTTCATACGGCTGAACAGATCAAAACGCTCCAGCGTGCCACTGACAGCCTCAGCCATGATCTGAGCCATGATATGTGAGCTGGCAATACCATGACCTGAATACCCCTGAGCGTAATAGACGTTGTTGCTGATGCGGCCAAGGGCCGGGATGCGGTTCACAACGATGCCCGCTGTGCCTGTCCAGGCATAGTCAATGTCCACACCGCGCAGTTCGGGAAAGGTTTTTTCCAACGCGGGGCGAAGTGTGTGTGCCACATTGTTGATATCACGTCCGGAGTAGTTGGTGCCGCCGCCGAACATCAATCGGTTGTCAGCTGTAAGGCGGTAGTAGTCGAGCACCATGCGGCTGTCATACACAGCCAGATTGTCCGGGTTTATGCTTTTGGCAACTGCGGTGGTCAATGGCGTTGTGGTCAGGTTGCCCAGAATGGCGGGGAACACAAGGCCTCGTAGTGCGGGTTGTGCCAGGCGATGGTATGCGTTGCCTGCGAGAATGACCGTGCTGGCTGTTATGCTGCCATCAGCCGTTTTTATACAGGGTTTGGCGTCAGCCTTGTTACCGTAGTCAATATCAATGACTGGTGATTGTTCGAAGATTCTTGCGCCATTGGATATCGCAGCGGCAGCTTCACCAAGGCAAAGGTTAAGAGAATGCAGGTGTATGTTATAGCGGTTGAGTACACCGCCGTAGTACAAGGGAGTGGCAAGTTTTTCATGAACCTGTTGTTTGTCCAGCCATTGAACGTGATCAGCTAACCCGGCCTCTTGCGCATCACGCATGGCGGCTTGAAGTTCAGGGATGTCTGTTGAACGATAGGCTGTGTTCAGGTGGCCATACTGCAAATCGCACTGAATGCTGTAACGTTCTATACGCTCGGTAATGATCTTGTGGCCATGCCAGCGCAGCATGCGCATGGTGTCTATGGCATCGGTGCCTATCATGCTCCTCAGCTGTTTGTGTATGGCGGCATCGCCTGACAAGCTGCCGGTTACCTGTCCACCGTTGCGTCCAGTGGCTCCCCACCCGATACGATTGGCTTCCACCAGCGCCACATCATAGCCGCGCTCAGTCAACTCTACGGCTGTGTTGATACCAGTGGACCCGGCACCGACAATAACAATGTCTGCTTGATGAACACCGTTCAGTCTTGGATGAGTGGATGTGTCATTGCGAGTTGCACTGTAGTAGTTGTCTATGCGTTCACTAGGTTGCATTGACATTACATGCGTGGCAGATAGGTTTGTAGTTCAACATCAGTAACCAGGCGGTTGATAGCACGTGCTTCGTGGCGTTTTATGGCGGCATAGGTTTGATGGAATGCACTGCCCAGCAGCTCTCTGGCCCATGTCGAGCGTTCAAAGTTGTCTATGGCTGTTAGCCAGTCATGCGTGAGCACTTGTGCTGCGGGTATCTGGGCGGGAAGCAGCGGTTCTATGGATGGGTGTTGTTTTGCTTCCAGACCATAAGCTATTGCACCGATTACAGCGCTTAGCACAAGGTACGGATTGGCATCAGCACCAGCAACGCGATGTTCTATGCGAGCAGCAGGCCCGATGAGCTCAGGGATGCGCACAGCCACGCCACGATGATCGTAACCCCAGTCGACTCTCACTGGTGCAAAGCTGTCGGGTTGTAGGCGTCGGTAGGAGTTGGCGTGTGGTGCAAACAATAATTGTGTGGCTTCAAGTTGTTCAAGTGCTCCGGCAATACCGTACTGAAGATGTTTGGCATCGGGTTGGTCGAAAATGTTTTGTTCATTATGATCCAGCAGGCTGACGTGCACATGTTGCCCTGAACCGCCGTGTTCGCTATAGGGTTTTGCCATGAACGTTGCCAGCAAGCCAGACTCATTGGCCGCACGATCAACAAGCTGTTTAAACAGCACCGCGTGATCCGCTGCGCTAACAGGATCGCTCTGGTGCTTGAGGTTTATTTCAAACTGACCGGGTCCGAATTCTGCCAGCTGAGTCTCTGCCGGGATGTCCATGTCCTCGGCAAATGACTGGATGCGGGCAAGCACACCTTGCATGCGATCCATCGCTCGCATATCGTATAACTGGAGGTCGTTGGGTTTGCCCGCCACGGTAAGTTGTGAGGGGATGCAGGGCTTTCCTGTGTTGCGTGTTGCACCATCCAGTAAATAGAACTCCAGTTCTACTGCTACCACCGGGTGTAAGCTTCTGGCACTCAGTCTGTCTACCTGGCGTTGCAGGATTGCGCGCACATCATAGTCACTGGGAGTGCCGTCGCTGTTGTGCAAGCTGCAAAGAATTTGCTGGTTACTGCTGTTCCACGGCTGAACATGAAAGCGGTTATTACCGGGAATGCAAAAGCCGTCCGGGTCGCCTGAGCTCAATCCAAGATGGGTGACGTCATCGCAATCATCGCCCCAGACGTCCATTGCCTGAGTGGATAGTGGCATGCGCGCCTGTCCCGCACGTATCTTGTCACGATAGTGCCCGGGAAGTCGCTTGCCACGTAAACCGCCTTGCCAGTCAACGATCAGGACATCGAGGCATCCTTGTGTGTCGTGGCTATTGCCAGAATAATTCATGACACTATGGCGTTTTTGGGGAGTAACAACATATCGTTGATGTTCCAATGCGCCCATACGCGTAACTGTTCACTGGCAGGCGGTAAGGTGAGTGCTTGCTCATTGGCAATGATGGCACTAATGGATCGATCATCGCCCAGCCGTATCTCTGCAATCGAATGCTGGCCCTGGAATGCGATGTCGCCCAGGGTACCCTCTATACTCACTTGATCTTTAGCTGGGAGAGCGGTTGAAATGCTTACGTGTTCAGGGCGAACTGACAGTGTGGCATCTACTGTGCCTGATGCGCTTGTTTCCTGTGGCAGGTGGCTGTACCACTCGATAATTCCCAGCTTATCAACATGCAATGCAGCACCTGTATCAATAGTTGATACTTGCTGTACGTCAAAAGCATTGATGTTACCAATGAAATCTGCCACAAAGGCATCGACAGGATGGGCGTACAGTTCTGCCGGGGTGGCTACCTGACGAAGCTTGCCTGATTCGAGTACCGCGATTCTGTCAGCCATAGCCATGGCTTCAGCCTGATCATGTGTCACGATAATGAAGGTGACGCCCACACTCTCTTGCAACTTGACCAATTCGAGCCGCATGGCATCACGCAGTTTTGCATCAAGTGCAGACAGGGGTTCATCCAGCAGTAACACGCGCGGGCGTTTTACCAGTGCTCGCGCCAGTGCTACGCGTTGTCGTTGGCCACCGGAGAGTTGTTCGGGTTTTCGCTTAGCATAGTCACTGAGATGAACCTGCTCAAGCGCTGCAGCGACACGTTCGGTAATTTCTGCAGTCGGCACTTTGTCCATTTTCAGACCGTAAGCAACATTCTCCTCAACGTTCATGTGTGGAAACACCGCATAGGATTGAAAGACCATATTGATCGGGCGTTTGTTGGGTGGCAATGCCGTCATGTCCTTGCCATCGAGCAATAGCTCACCTTCGCTGGGAGACTCAAAGCCGGATATAACCCGCAGCAAGGTGGACTTGCCACAACCAGAAGGGCCCAGAAGGGCGAAGATCTCGCCTTGCTGAATATCAATCGAGATATCCTTGAGCGCCTCTACCGTGCCAAAGCGTTTTGTGATACTGCGTATCGAGACAATGGATTCGCTCATATCAGGAGTCCACGCGCTGATAACGCAAAGCGACGAAGGTGAGTATCAGGGTCATGATGATCAGGATGGTGGAAGCAGCATTGATTTCGGGAGTTACCGAGAAGCGCACCATGGAGTAGATCTTCACGGGGAAGGTGATCGTGTTAGGGCCAGAAGTAAAGAATGTGATGACAAAATCATCCAGGGATAATGTGAATGCAAGCAAGGCACCCGCAATGAGTCCCGGTTTCATGTGTGGTATGAGAATATCCTTGAACACCTGAAACTCGGAAGCGCCCAGATCTTTTGCGGCTTCTTCCATTTCCCGGTTGAAACTCTGCAGCCGGGTGCGTATCACCATGGCGGCAAACGGGAAGCTGAATGTGATGTGTGCGATGATGATATTGGTCAGGTTGAATGGCCATGCGGTATCACCGGTTGCCAGCCAGCCCATGGCAGAAAAGAACATGGCCAGCGACACACCCATGCAGATCTCCGGAATAACAATCGGCAGCGAGACTAACCCCTCGTACAGCGGTTTGAACGGAAAGCGGAATCGCCACAGCACCACAGCGGTGAGAGCGCCGAGTATCACGCTGACAATGGTAGAGACTAAAGCAATAGTTATCGAGTTGCCGAACGCCAGCATCAGCTCATCATTGGCAAACGCCTTGCCGTAGTATTTGGTGGTAAAGCCTTTCCAAAGCACATTGCCACCACGGCGTGAATCGTTGAATGAGAAAACAATGAGCACGATGATCGGGGCATACAGGAACACGCAGCCCAGCAGGAATACACTGCGCAACGACCACTTTCTGCTGTACTCGAAAGGGCCTGCCTTATTCGAAGATCGCTTTAAACCGAACATCATGCGCGACCCTCGCGTCTGGAGCGGGCTGCGTCGTTGAATGAACGTAGTGCCAGCAAAATGAAGGTGGCGTATAGCAGCGTCAGTGAGATGGCTGATCCAAAGGGCCAGTCATTGGCTTTCTTGAATTGCCGCTCTATCACGTTCGCTATCATGTCAACTTGCCCGCGGCCCAGAAGATCAGGGGTGAGAAACTGCCCAAGTGCGGGTATGAAGGTGATGATGGCGGCCGTGATGATGCCCGGCATTGCCAGCGGTATGAGTATGTTGCGGGCTGTCTGCATTTGGCCAGCGCCCAGATCCATGCTGGCTTCCAGATAGGAATTATCCATACGCTCAAGGGCTGAGTAGATGGGCAGAATGGTAAACGGCAATGACACATAGACAATGCCGTAGATAACGCCGGCAGGAGTGCCCAGCAGTGTGAGTGGTGTAAATCCATCGCCTAGCAGGTTGAACTGTTCAAGGCCGAGCAGGCTTTGCAATTGTTCTGCGCGTTCATACAGCCATCTGAGTACATCATTGAGACGGCCGCGAGTGCCCAATATGTTCAGCAGCGCGTAGGTGCGAATGAGCAGGTTGGTCCAGAATGGCAACATGATCAGCAGCAATAGCCACGGTTTGGCATTGTGCGATGCCGTGGCTATGACCAGCGCCATGGGAAAGCCGACGATCAGACAGATGACGGTGGAGACAAACGCCAGCCAGAAAGAGCGACCGATAAGCTGAAGGATCTCCGGCTCTAGAATGCGTCTGTAATTGTCGAGTGTCCAGGTTGTTTCGATTCTGGTTATCGTGACGTTTTCGCCAAAACTGTACAGCCAGATGATGCCCAGCGGGACAACAAAGAACAGTATCAGCCAGATAAACGTCGGTGCACTGAATGCAAGGAAGACACTTTTTCTGCCGCGGATGTCCTGCACGTGTTACGGCCTAACCCGACGTGAAGGAGACAACATCCGTGCTGCAGATATTATCTCCTTGATACGTCATTAGCTGGCTTTGATACGCGTCCAGGCTTCATCGATCTTGCGTGTAACGGCCTGACCGGGATAGATAGAGGTTTCACTCTTGCCAATGGCCTCTTGCGAGGGGAATATTGCGGCGTTACCCGTGTACTCTTCACTCATCAGCTGCTTGGATGCCGCGTTGGGTGTTGCGTAATACACGTAGTCTGCGGTGTCTGCACCCACTTGTGCGTCCAGCAAGTAGTTGATGAGAATGTGCGCGTTTTCGACGTTAGGTGCGCCCTTGGGTATGCACAACGTGTCTTCCCAGAGCAAGCCGCCTTCGTCAGGTACGACGTAGCCGATGTCGTCATCTTCTTCCATTACTTGCAGAATGTCGCCGTTCCATTCCATGGCCAGGTCTACCTCTCCTGCCAGCAGCAGGTCTTGCCCGTTATCAGGTGCAAACGCCACTATGTTACCTTTCTGGGCGCTGATCATTGCTTCAGCAGCTGCAAGGTTTTCATCGGTCCAGTCGTTCAACGATTTACCCATGGCCTTCATTGCCATTTGCAGAACGGTCTGAGGTTCGCTGAGCAAGGCGATCTTGCCAGCGTACTTGTCTGAGTTGAGGATCTCATTCCATGAGGTGGGCGTGCCGTCAACGGCTGACTTGCGATAGCCAATACCGATGGTGCCCCACAGATAGGGGAGGCTGTATTCGCGCATTGGGTCAAAGGCTGGATTCAGAAAGCCTTCGTCGATGTTGGCGATGTTGGGAATCTTCGAATGATCGAGTTTCATCAGCATCTCGGCAACGATCATGCGTTCGACATAGTCGTTGGTTGGAACAATGACGTCGTACCCTGGGTTGCCGCCGCGCAGTTTCGCGAACAGTTCGTCATTGTCGGCGAACAGGTCGTACTGAACTTCTATGCCTGATGTTTCCTCAAACTGTTCAATGGTGTTTTCACCAATGTA
>CAYGSW010000021.1:33602-35675 GCA_964352535.1 uncultured Granulosicoccaceae bacterium
CTAGCGTCGACTGAAGCGCACACGATCAATAATTGTCAGGTTACCCAGGCGCCCGAACGAGTGACAGCCACTCCAGCCAGTCCCTTGCTCGGGTACTATGCGCTGCACGGCTGTTTCCCTGTAGGACGTTGGTGTCAGTTCGTCGATGCGGCTGATGTTGATGCCGTAGCCATACCGGTGAGCACCGTACTGGCTGGTGCGGTACAACTCACCGGCCTCATCAAGGATGGGGCCTGCCATGCGTGCCCGGTCCACGCCTGTGAGCACCGGGTTCAGCGCATGTGGTTGCCATGGACCTTCCAGACTGTCTGCAAAATACAGATGTAATTCGTCGCGTTCATCGACGGTTAGGTGTGACTGGCAATTGGTGAACATCCACCAACGCTCTGCATGTCGCACTAGCACGGTGTCGGCAGCATTGATGTCCTGCAGTAACGTGGCGTGTTTTTCCCACTGATCCGGAAAACGCGTGGCTTTGTACAGGCAGACGTTTCGTTGTGATGCAGTTTCAGGAATCATGTAGTGACATCCACCTTCGCTGAATACGAAGGGGAATGACAAATGGTAGTCCTCAACCAGTGCATCTCCAAACGAGACGGGTTTGCCGTACTGATCGAGTTTTGCGTAAGCAATGTGTGCATTCTGGTTGTGTGCGTGCATCTTTTCGAAGAACACATACGTATCGCCTTCATACTCGCACAGGTGCGGATCGGCCCACATGACATCCGGTGGTTCTGCAAACGTGGCATATTCATGTACAGGTTTTCTTATCACATCGTGCAGAGTCTGTTGGTGTTCGATAGAGCTATGTGACACGGCAAGTTGCCAGTGCTCGGTAAATAACTTGTGATGAAGGCGCTCTCTTGTTTTATGAAGAAGCAGGCTTAGCGCAGTGGATAGCTTTGGTGCCGCATTGAGCTTCTCCGCTTTGGTGTCTGTAGCGATGTTCGCGTCCTGCTCTGCGTACTGTTGATCCTCACTGAAAACACCCTGGCTACCAGCTTGATCAGTGATGGGGTCGAGCTTGCGTTTCGGGCTGTTGGCAAGCCAGACAAGCCTTGATAGAAAAACGCCTGGCAGAGCACTGTAGCTTAATCTGCAAAGGTCACTGATGGAGTAGCTTTGGCAGGGTAGGGCGTGCGATGCAATGCGTACTTCAGGCGCGGCTTGTGCAACATCGTGTTCTTGCATGCTCCATAGATGAATCCAGATGAAGGGTGCCCGGCGAGTGAGGCAATGCCTGACACGACTGTGCAGCGTTTCAAGCTTCGCACTCCAGATCGGAACCTGAGCGGTGACTGGAGACTGCACTAGCTCGTTTTGTGTCAGATTCAGGATAACGTCGCAGTGCGCCAGCGAATCTGGCTGCGTTGCAAGGCCATGAACAGGTATCGAGTCAGACAGTGCCTGTGCTTGCCAGGGGTCATGCGTGAACAGTGGTGTGTCAACAACCTTCTCCAACAGCCACTCAGCCAGGCGGCCAGATCTCTGGTCAGAGGTCATCGCACTACCCGCCGAACTGCCATCCACCACCACTACGTGCAGTTGCATGAGCCCGTTGGCTTCAATCGCGTTGAGCGTCAGGTTGACCCACAGTGCCGGGGTTGTTGAATCAATGACTGCACCGACGTGCAGGGCGGACTTCATGATGACAGAGTTTTCTATGTTAACGCATCATTATAGCTTGCCTAGTCGTAATGTTTCTTGCGATAGCTCCCAGCCTCTTAACTGCGTCGCACTCGTCGGCGTCGCACAGGTTGCGACGATGTCGGTACAGGCAGGTTCACAACTTTCGACAACTCTGGAAAACGGGCAGTCTTGTGCGGAAATGCCATGGCCTCGACGAAATGCTGCTGGAAGGCTGGTTCCACCGCGGTTTCGACTTTTTCGATATGGCGTACGACTTGTTCGATACTGCGCCGCGCCTTTTTGTTCAGCAGGGCCATAAGAGCGCCTGTGCCGGCCGCATTGCCTGCCGAGCTGACGTGCTCCAGATCGCAGTCCGGGATAAGGCCCAAAACCATCGCATACTTGACGTCAATGTGGCTACCAAATGCACCAGCCAGGCGAATG